>NZ_JBYUPV010000008.1:0-35127 GCF_058133325.1 Paenibacillus sp. MAHUQ-45 | reverse complement strand
GTATCAGGAGTTACGGTCGCCTTAAGCTCGTCGCTTTCTCCAACCTTCAGATTCAGCGTTGCTTTATCCAGCGTCACACCCGTTACCGGAGTATTTTCACCACTGGAATCCTTCGGTGTTACCGTTACTTCACTGGTTGCTTCGAATTTACCATCTTCAGTTGTTACTTTGATGGTGGCTGTTCCTTCCGCAATCGCAGTAACTTTACCGCTGGCATCCACAATTGCTACGTCAGCGTTGCTTGTGCTCCACGTTACGGTTTTATTACTTGCCGTATCAGGAGTTACGGTCGCCTTAAGCTCATCACTTTCGCCGACTTTCAGATTCAGCGTTGCTTTATCCAGCGTCACACCCGTTACCGGAGTATTTTCTCCGCTGGAATCCTTCGGTGTTACCGTTACTTTGCTCGTTGCTTCGAATTTACCATCTTCAGTCGTAACTGTAATGGTGGCTGTTCCTTCCGCAATCGCAGTAACTTTACCGCTGGCATCCACAATTGCTACGTCAGCGTTGCTTGTGCTCCACGTTACGGTTTTATTGCTTGCCGTATCAGGAGTTACGGTCGCCTTAAGCTCATCACTTTCGCCGACTTTCAGATTCAGCGTTGCTTTATCCAGCGTCACACCCGTTACCGGAGTATTTTCTCCACTGGAATCCTTCGGTGTTACCGTTACTTCGCTCGCTGCTTCGAGTTTACCATCTTCAGTTGTTACTTTGATGGTTGCTGTTCCTTCCGCAATAGCAGTGACTTTACCACTGGCATCCACAATTGCTACGTCAGCGTTGCTTGTGCTCCACGTTACGGTTTTATTGCTTGCCGTATCAGGAGTTACGGTCGCTTTAAGCTCGTCGCTTTCTCCAACTTTCAGATTCAGCGTTGCTTTATCCAGGGTTACACCCGTTACTGGAGTAACCTTCGGTGTTACCGTTACTTCGCTTGTTGCTTGGAATCCGCCATCTTCAGTCTTGACTGTGATAGTGGCTGTTCCCTCCGCAATAGCAGTGACTTTACCGCTGGCATCCACAGTTGCTACTTCGCTGTTGCTTGTGCTCCAAGTTGCAGCTTTGTTGTTCGCCGTAGCAGGCTCAAATACCGCTTCAAGCTGTCCGCTCTCACCGACTTTTAAGTTCAGTGTAGCTGGTTTCATTGTCACGCCAGTTACTGGGATGTTCGTTTTGTCCACGATCAGTTCCTTCGTGTCACGAACACGGATCCGGTCTCCCTTGGAGTACTTACCACTCAAGCCCGTGGCCAGTAGCGTATCTCCAACTTTGATCGGTGCAACTTCCCCAGTCTTGTTGACGATATACCCGTCTATAAATACAGTAACTGGTCCAGAGCCGTCATTGAGGATGTACGTGCTCTCATCAAGAATATCAACTACCTTAGCTTTCACCTGTACTAGCTGTCCTTGGTATTCATCTGAGACAGAAGCAGCTGTACTAACCAATTTCGGCTCAACTGGTGGCCCAGAGCTAACCTTTACAATGCTATTATCGAATCTGTCAAAGATAAGTTCTTTTTCATTTTCGAATGAACCGATTTTTCCGTATACACGTACTGTGTCTCCAAGTTGAAGCGCGCCGTCTGGAACATCGTTGAAGGCTACAACGCCGCCAGTTTCATCCTGAATAAAGGCTGAATCATAGAAGGCAGTCGTCGTGACTTTACCTTGGATAACTACATTTGTTTCTTCTGGAAGCTTACGAACCTCCGCGATTGGTGTTACCTTGGTTTCACGATTAGCCAGCCAATTAACGACCTTCAATGCTAATGGAGCATTGTTGGTAGGCCCGTCGTTCTGGGTCATCTGCTTGTCATTAAATATGTTCATACCAGCTACAAAAATGCGGCCTTTGCCGAGTTGCTCCGAAGCTAGAAGCGGAATCTTGCTACCGCCTGTTACATCTAACAAAGCCGGACCATTTTTACCGTTGGCCGTATACACGTTATACGAAACGGTGTCAGGTTTCAATTGCGGTGCATCCTGGAAAGTCGATTCATTTCCTGTAGCCAGAATAGTCACTGTACTACTATTGGTAAGAGGAACTTTATTCCCTGAACCGTCATTCGCGGCCAGACTCGCACCACTATAGAAATCAAGCAACGAGATAAAATCGGTTAGTCCGTTGCTTACCGGTTTTAAGTGAAGACGTACTGAGAAGTTAGAGGTCAATGGAGTGGACCAGAAGTTTCCTGCTGGCGTCTCATCAAACACCCCGTCGTTATTGACCAAAATGCTTGAGCCTACACCCTTCAACAGAGAGTTCACTGTCTGCTGTGTTCCACCGAAATTACTCTTCTCCGTTAGCAATAGAGAACCGCCACGATTAACGAAGTTTTTGATGACATCAATCTCGCTCGCGGAATACTCAGTGCTAGGGTGAGTCACCATCAACACGCCTACATTATTCAGAAGCTGATCAGACAAAGCAGTGGTATTCTCTACAACTGTGTAGCCCTGCTGCTTGAGTTTCAGGGTCATGTCTGTCAGGTTCTTAGCATACGTACCTGTATCTGTTGATGTGTTCTCATTCTTATGAGTCGCATCGATCATCAGCGTAATGCCGAGCGGTGCTTTAACATCAACTATCTGTTCATACCTGTTATCACCTAGGTCAATACCGTCATTTGACGCTAACACGACAATCAATTTGTGATTACCGGCTACAGGATTTGCCCAGATGACACTTGCATTAACATTTTGATTGGAATCTAACGAAGGAATTTCTGCATCTCCAATCAGATGTTGTGCATCAATGCTGTCATAGTAGAAATGCGCGGTAATATTCTTCAGGTTAATCGTACCCATATTGGAGATCCCTGCTTTCAGGGTTACCGGATTGCCTGCGATTGCCGCTCCTTCTACGATTGACAGATCGTTCACTCTTACAGCCAACGGATCTTCTTGCGACCAAATTGGTGAAGAATAGATTCGATCGCCATCTTTTTGCGTTACTCGAACAACGAACCACTGCTGTCCACCCAATACATTGACGTTAGGACTCCAGCTGAAGGAAGTGGAGCTGTCCTTAGGGATATAACTATCAATTACTCGTCCGCCGTTTGTTACTAGCTCAACCTTCGCGATATTATCGTCTGAAGGTGTCTTCAGGTAGCTGTATTTTGGATCGGTAGCACTCTCTAGAACCGGATCACTACCTTTAATATCAAACTTCAAATTCTTGGAATCTACTGTGGACCCCATGTAATAACCATTCGCCAGTACATCTAGCGTGAAATTCGGATCCTCAGTGAAGTAGACACGCATTTTGCGCATAGCTTCCAAAAGAGATTCCTGAGACAGATCTTTAGCTACGATAATCGTCCGCTTCTTCGTTTTTCCCCAGGTTCCATCATGGTTATCTTCGCCATAGGTTGGAGCTACATGCCAGCCCAAATCAAGTGCGCTGAAGAATTTATTCTCAGCATTGACATAAGAATAGTTACCGGAACCATTACCTACTTCAAGCATCGTGAAGAGTCTATTGACATTTTTATCATAAGGAATGAAATTGTCAAAAGCATTTGCCGACATAGCCGGGTGGTTAAACTGCGCCACGATATTATCATAGGTCAGTGTCCATGCATAATAATTTTGCAGGTTCTGATACTTACCACCATTTTGAACGCGATCGATAAAATTGGTTGTTCCAAACACGTTGGAATGTCCCCAAGTGGTCGATGTCATTTCAAAGGCAGGGAACACAACAAAGCTACCGTCCTTGGTGTATTGATTGGCCAGATTTTTGGTCAACTGCCAATCCGATCCACCTTTACGTTCAGGCATGCCGTTATGATCAACCGTGTCCGTACCAGTCAGACTAGAGTCGATATCGTGTGAGTGATCAGAGAAAGCAAAGTAATCATAGCCATAGAACTCCGCCGCTTTCAAAGCATCTTCAGGAGTACCTTTGGCATCATGGGATATATTCGTATGGTTATGTGTCGTTCCCCGGTAATGGTTACCGCCTGTAAATCTTTGAATAATCTCGAACGACCATTTCGTTGACGAAAGGTTGCCCAGTTTATCCTTCGCGCTAACTACAACAGTGTGTACGCCCACAGCCAAATCATCTTCACTAGTCAGTGTAAGCTTGATTTGAGTTTCGGACTTGACTGCTTTGGCTGTAAAATCCTTACCGTCAATAGAGATACTCAGTGAGGAAACATCCACTCCATTCGGGTCGTCCAAATCTATGGATACAACCGGATGGTTCGTCTCAATGGTGTCCATATTCGCCGGAAGCTCATCCGCATACTCTGGACCATCTTTATCCTCAACAATCTCTACCGCGTTAGGGGTAGCTGCGTCACCAGATTTGCGAGGCTCTTGTCCAGCACTTTCAGCCACAATGTAATAGTAGATTTTAGTTGTCTTCACATTAGCTTTATCAATCTTGACGTTGTAATTGACTTTGTCGGCCGTTTCCATAGGAATGGATTGGTACGACGAGTCCCCTTCATTTTTATAATAAAGAGTCACGGAGTCTGCATACTTCGCCGAAGCTTTGATCGACACATCCAGACCGGTGTAAGCCTTAGTCAAAGGAACGTGATTAAACTGCAAATCCCCCTTGATATCGGCAGCATTTCTCGGCAGGATAAAATATCCGCTTGTGTAAGGCGATACTAACTTCGATTGACTAGCAATACCAGTGAAGTTATACGCATCTCCCAGGGACAAAGCACTATTGATGTCAATCCCCGTAGATTTCATAATCTTCACGACAGCTGTATTACCTTCATCATCAGCAACCGTAACATTATAGTCAGGTCCCTCTGATGGAATATTGGTTACCTTACCTCTGAAGGAAATCAGTTTGCCTTCAAGTGCCTCAGCCTTCTCATAGACACTCATAGCATCCAATTTGACAATAGCTGGAGTTGGCACAGCCTCCATACCCTCAGTCGTAATCGTCCCAGCAACCAGTTGAGTCGCCCCGGCAACAAACACCAGCTTACCGGCAACCTTTACTTTAGTGCCCGGCGCGATGGAGGAAGAGTCCTGCACACCAATGACTTGAATCCCGCCTGTTAAATCTTGTACGTAAAAGCTTGTTTTCTCTGCTCCCAAGGCTTGGTTAGCGGAGGTCACAATACCTTCAATAGTCGTTTCATATCCCACATTCAGCAGGAATCCCTTGTCATCGTTTGCACGAAGAGCTGTGATTGGAAGCACTGCTGCCGGATTACCTGCAATATCGACACGCGCATAGGCGCTGTCTTTAGGCGTTGGTTGGGACAAATCCTTATGCGTTACATATACCGTTTGGTTTTGTCCTGCGTTAGTAACATTCAGTGCAAAGGCACCATCTGCTCCCGCAGTGGCTTGTCCTGCCGGTGTCAACGTTCCATTGTTCAGGAAATATGCACTTACCGACGATGCACTCGGTACTGCACCTGCGGTACCTGTTACATTTCCAGTTCCGCCTGCATTCACGAAGCGAATTTTGGAAGCATCCGGTGAAACCATAGATTTCGAAGTTCTAATCACGACCTCGTCCGGATTGGCGGTACTGCCAGGAGAGTTCAATACGAAATCATTTAAAGGATTCTTGGTGAAGTAACCATTGCGCAGGCCAAAAACTCCTCGCGGATCGGAACCAAGGTCCGTCTTGCGAAGCAGTGTCCCGCTTGAAATGCTGGTGGTAAAGAACGGCGAACCCCAATGATCCGTTTTCATGGTGAAGCTTGGGTTCGTTCCATTACCGAAAGCAACAATGTCGATGGCTTTCGGATCATCTTGACTGCTTATTGCAGTCGTGCTGTTCGTAATGGCCAAAATACCACCAGTAGATGCACTTGGATTAATCGTTGTAGTCTGATCCTCTTTAACTGGCAGATCCTTACCTGTTGCACCCGTGCTGCCTGCAACAAGATAATATCCATGAGCTTTGATGACACCGGTCAGCTTCGTTCCGGCGCTAAAGCTTGTCCCAGTAGCGGAAGTATAACCAATGGCCCACTGATTGTTGAAGTTAATATCCTGATCTGTCGTGTTGTACAATTCAAAAAACTTTGTTTTGTAGAACGCGCCGCCATTACCGCCGCCTACATAGATTTGACTGAACACAACATCTCCAGGCTTGTAGTTGCTCCCAGAGAAGCTCAGCGCGATCTTATTACTCGGGTCCTTAGCATTTTCTTGCGCTACAATGTAGAAGGAACTTTTCGAAGCTGGATTGAGGAACGCAAGCGTAAACGATCCGTCCGCAGCAGCTGTCGTTGTTCCCGCAAGTGTGTCATCCGCAAAATACAACTTGACGGATGAGTTGCCAGCTACGGCACCCGCAGTACCCGAAGCATTAGTCAGGGTAGACAAGGTGATTTTGGAAGCTACCGGATCTGCCGTTTTGGCTGTAGTCACATTCACCGATGACGTGGCAGTAAAAGCACCATCTTGTGAAGTAACGATGATAACGGCTGTTCCCGGTGCAATAGCCTTCAATTTTCCTTGAGCATCCACAGTCACAACTGACGCGTTCGAAGTAGTCCAGGCTACTTGCTTGTTGGCAGCAGTTGAAGGCTGAATCGTTGCAAGCAATTGATCAGTGGCTCCAACCGTCAAGTTAACATTGGTTTTATCCAACGCAATACCCGTTACTTTAACGGGTCCGGCAGTTACATCGACCTCTGCCGCAGCTTGGAAGCTACCATCAACAGTGGTCACTGTAATCGTGGCATGACCTTCGTTCACGCCTGTTACAACGCCATTATCCACTGTCGCAACCGTTGCATCACTGGAGGTCCAAGTGACAGAACGCTCGGTTGCGTTCGCTGGCTGGACCGTTGCCGTCAACGTTCCTTTTCCACCTGTAGAAAGAGCAAGAGCACCCGTGTTCAGTGCAACGCCTGTTACGCTGACAGGACCGGCTGGCTGCTGCGAACCTTTAACAACAATATCCGATATCCGGCTATTGCCATTCACAGGAGCTGTTGTTCCTGTATTATTAATCGCTGCTGAAGAGTTGTTTAACCAACGGATATATACCGTAGGCTGATTCTCTACGGCTTTTGGCAGATCAAAATCTTTTTGCGCGATCGTACTGGTTAAGATATATGTTTCGGAAGCATCAGAGAAATCCGTACCGTTGAGACTATATTGAATCTTAAAATCTCTTGGCCCAGTGCTCGTACCATACTGTTTGGAAGAGAGCTTCAAGTCATAGTAGCCTAATGTACTAAGCTGTGCCTCCCAGTATTCTCCGGAAGCCCAGCCGTCCTTGTATATCGTGTTGCCTGCTGCTGAATAAGTAGCTTTTCTATCACTACTTAACTTCAACTTGGCGATATTATTATTGGAAGCAATACCGCTGTTCGCAGTGTCCAAATTAGTCGCTGAAAAAGTCCAGCCAGCGACAATCTCCGGCGCTGCAGCATCCGCCTTGACTACCCCACTATTCGGCAGTACGGTTACAGCTAGAATCATCACAATCAAGGCAGCGCTGATCCATTTCCTGTACTTACTCATTAAATTAAACACTTAAGCAAAACCCCTATTCTTAATGTCATATGTAGCTAAAAAACGTTCCGCAAATGATGATATTTTCCTTAACACCAAGGGGTTAGACAATTAATCAATAAGCATCCCTCTTCCCGCTGTTGTAATCGGTCCAACTGCATCCGAACAATCCAGCTGACATTATTAATTATATTAACTTTTGTAAGTGATATATTAAATTATTGTAACCTCAATGTAAACAGAAAAAATCTAATCATAATAGAAAGAGACATCTAATATTTTCACGATGTTTATGGAATATTGATCCATAAAGCTTTCTGCGAACAAACAGCAAAAAAGGTGAAGCCTGAGAATCTGACGATTCCCTTGCTCCACCAATTTTCAGTTTACAAAAACCTCGTATAGTTATAATTTTCCTCTTACATAAAGCTCACGAAAGCCTCGGCACCAAAGCCTTGTTTCTACAATTATAAAAAAACGCCTCAGCATAAGCTGAGGCGGCATACGTCAATCCTATTTTTTTAACAGCAAATAAGCGAAATATGGAACTCCAATCAGTGATACCATGACGCCTGCCGGAAGACCGTCGGGGTCGACCAGATTGCGTCCGACTGTATCGGCTAACAGCAGCAACCATCCGCCAAGCAGCACTGCTACAGGAATGAATAATTGATTTCGCGGTCCGACCAGTGCTTTGGCAATATGCGGAGCCAGCAGACCGATGAAAGCAATCCCTCCGGTGACCGATACTGCAGATGCTGCCGCAGCAACAGCCACTACGATAAGAAGCAGGCGCTCCCGATCCAGATGGACACCGACGCCAATCGCAGAAGCCTCGCTCAAATTGAGCAGATTAAGCTGTCTGGATTTGAACAGTGTGAACGGAACTAGAAGAATTAACCACGGCAGTAAAGCCCATATAAACGGCCAATCTGTCCCCCAGATGTTCCCCGCGATCCATTTTGCAATGAAATCTACCTTAGAGCGTTCCGCCGAAGAAATGATTACAATCATAATCCCTGACAAAGCCAGAGAGAAGCCTACCCCAACCAATATCAGACGAGTCGGATCAAGACCTCGTGACCGGCTGTAGGAGAATACATAAATAAGTATGGCTGTGATCAAGGCCCCCAGAAATGCCACGAGCGGCAGCATATATACGTATGACCCAGCTTTGACCGGGACGTACAGGAAGAAGATCGCAATGGCTACGCCGGCCCCGGAATTAATACCAATGATGCCCGGATCGGCCAGATCATTGCGGGTAATACTTTGCAGAATCGACCCGGATAATGCCAAGGCCATCCCCGACAGCAAGGTAATCAAAATTCTGGGCAATCTGACAGAGAACAGAACAAAATCCTCTTTAAATGTGCCGTGACCTGATAAAACAGGGATCAGCCTGTTAAAAGACAATGAGGAATAGCCTACGCCCATACTGATTACTGCGGTCAGGACAATAAGACACAGGCTGATCAGAATAATAAGACGTTGTTTACGAACAAGAGCGGACAATGTCATGAGAGTGCTTTACCTCCTTTACGCACGACAAACAGGAAGAAGGGTAAGCCCACCATCGCTACAATAGCTGCCATCGGTGTCTCATAAGGCGCATGTATGGTACGGCCGAGCGTATCGGCCAATAGCATAAAGCTGGCACCAGCAAACACGGAGAACGGCAGGATGTACCGGTAATCAGTGCCAACGATCATGCGGACAATGTGTGGAATCATCAGCCCTAGAAAGGCAATGTTACCAACAAGTGCTACCGCTGCCCCCGTCAACAAAACGACCAGAGTGAACAGGATCAATTTGACCCGCACGAGCTTTTGCCCCAGTCCCATTGCAATTTCATCGCTTAGGCTAAGAATGGTTAAATGATTGGAATACATAACAGCCACCACAATCGCAATTACAATAACAGGCGTGATCACCTGAAGCTGTCCCCATGTCGTGCCGATTAATCCCCCAGCGGTCCACATCGAGACATCCTTGGATATTTTGAAAAGAATACTGATGCCATCTGCAATAGCATACAGAAAGGCGGAAATGGCTGCTCCTGCCAGCACGATGCGGATAGGAGACAGCTTTCCTTGACGCACGGAACCAAGTCCAATGACTAGACCCGCACCTAATGCAGAACCGATAAAACAGGCCAGCATAATTCCGAAGTAGCCCACTCCCGGAAGAAATGCAAAGGTCACAGCCAGGGCCATATTCGCTCCGGAGGTCAAACCCAGCAGACCAGGATCCGCGAGTGGATTACGAGTTACCCCTTGCATGATGGAGCCGGATACCGCAAAAGCGGCACCGACCAGCATCGCAGCCAGTTCACGTGGCATACGAATTTCACGCAGGATGAGAACATTCTCACTGGACGCACCCGAGGAAGTTAGCGCCAGCCAAAGATCATGCAGCGTTATTTCCTTAGCTCCCAATACCATCGAAATAGCAAAGGAGACGATGAGCACCAGCACACTGCCAAGGAGCTTATAGAAAAAGGGGACTGAACGTTTTTTATCTCTCATTGGAATCTCAACTTTTCTCATAATGGATAATGTGGGTGCTGATAAATCATTACTTGTTCAGGAAGCTCTTGATAAAGAAGTCCAGTTGAAAATCAAGGCTCAGCGGGTCATTGAAATAGAACGATTTGGCATCCACTTCATAGACGTGATTATTTTTCACAGCTGGCAGGTTCTTGTAGGTCTGGGTATCTTGGAAGCTGTTATCCTCATCCGCATTTTTACTGAAGATAATATAATCACCAACATAATCCTTCATAACTTCCGTAGACAATGCCAAATAACCGTCTTTCGCTGTTGCTTCTATCGTTTTCTCAGGTAGACTGAAGCCAAGATCACCATATAGAAGCTCTGTACCCCGTCCAAAGTTATATCCATACACGTACAGCTGTTTGTTGAAGGTCTCGATTACCGTCACCGTTGCGCCTTCGCCAACCTTCGCTTTAATCTCTTCACCGGCTTTCTGGGAACGTGCCTTGAATTCATCCACCCAGGCCTGTGCTTCTTTTTCTTTGTTCAATAATTTCCCTATCTCAAGCTGCTGCGTTAAAAAATCAACTTTACCATATGTAAAAGTGACTGTTGGCGCGATTTGCTTGAACTTGTCCACATTCTTGATATCCTCAAGTCCGATAATAAGATCCGGTTGCAGTTCAATGATCTTCTCAAGGCTTTCATCCGTAACGGCCTCAACGTCTTTCAGCTCATCTTTAAATCTTGGGTTCTCCTTGGACATCTCGTCCACGCCCACTACAGGCACACCTAGCGCCATCACATTTCCTGTTAAAAATCTAGTCAGGACAACCACGCGCTGCGGATGCGAAGGAACTTCCACTGGGCCGTTCTCGGATTGATACGTAAAGGTTGCCGCTGGCGCTGCGCCGGAAGACTGGGATGCCTCAGTCGAGGAATTATTCGTGCTCTTCTCAGCATTATTGGTTTGATTGGCACCACAGGCGCTCAGAATAACTACTAAAGATAAGATTACCGGTACGAAAAGCTTTTTCATCGGATGACTCTCTCCCTTTTTATAATGACTATGTACAATGAATTTTCTCATTGATAATGAGTTTCATTTTCATAACCTATTATAGTAAGCCTGATTTCGCTAAACCATGGCTTATTGTTGGGAAAGAAGCTTGGACTATTGAATGCCGGTAAATAATGCCACCGCACGTTGCAGCTGTAGTCGAATAGAAACAGGGTTATAGGGAATCCAATCATCGATGTCCAGATGATGCACTTTATCGTTCCGAACAGCCGCAAGCCCCTTCCAGTAAGAGGACTGAAGAATAGCATCGGCATGGGCGAAAGAACCTTTCGGGTCTGGAAATACAAAAACAAGCAGACGATCACCCGCATAATCAGCAAGCTCCGCCAGCTCGATAGGAATGGAATGAAATTGATTACCGAGCCGTTCTATCTCCTGTCCGATTTTTGCCGGAGGCTTCAACCCAAGCGAATGATACATCACATATCCTACATTTCGAACACCATAAACCTGCATCTGCTCCGGACGTAGAATCAGAATTGTGATCGTTTCCTTGGCGACCGCGCTTTCCTGTACCCGCAGACGAGCTTCCTGTTCCTCTTCCCCAAACTTCACCAGCCACTCTTCTGCTCTTTCACTCCGCTGGATAGCCTGCGCAATAAGGCGGAAATGCTCCTTCCAGCCAAGCTCCATCCAAGATATTTCTATAACCGGCGCTACCGCCCGTATATGCCCAAGATTCAAGCCAAAACTGTGCAAATGCTGTTGTGCCGCGATAATCAATTCAGATTTTGTCTCTAGTAACACCGAATTGAGCTGCTCGGGAGAAGTATCTGCACTGATAAATCTCATGTTTTGCGGTTTCTCCAGTTCGGCGATATTCAAATATTCACCATTCTCGGCAATCGTCACTACTGGTTCCAGTCCAAGCAGCAACAGATGACTGGCATAAGGGGCCAGCATTACAGCAACGCGAGGCGAAGAGGACCGGCGGTTATAGGCAGAAGGCGCTGCACCGGTCTGGCGCTTGAAACGACGACTCAGATAAAATTCATCTTTATACCCTACCTTCTGGGCAATCTCTCGAAGGGTACCCGAACCACTGATTAACAGCTCAATCGCCCGATGCACGCGCAAGCGTGACAGATATTCCTGGGGGGAAAATCCGGTAAAACGTTTAAATAATATAGAATAATGTGAACTACTGATACCGGCCAATGCCGCCAGCTGTTCTCGCGTTATTTTTTCGTTAAAATGGTTCTCCAGGTAGGCAATACTTCGATCCATGCTCGGCTGCTCACTGACCGCATACTTTGCATCCTCTCGCTCCAGCAGCTCAGCAATAATCTGATGAAATACAATTTGATTCTTCACATGTCTGACTTCATGGATCGGTGAACGGTATAGATAAAGTTCTTCAACTTTGGCCACAATATCAGGTTCACAAAGAAAGAAATGAAGATTCTCCCCACCCAGTACCTCACTTCTTCGTACCATTGAACTTGCTGGCGGAGAGGTTGGTCGCTCCCAGACGCCAATGGAGAGCTTGTATGCGTGAAGTGGTTGAAGGGAATTTGTAACTAATGCCGCATGGACTTGTGCCGGAATCAGCATAATGCTGCCTTCTTGCAGCTCAAATGTCTGATCATCCATCCGCAGTATCCCCTTACCGCCTGCGATAGCAATTAGCACTGTAAAGTCCTCATGAATCTTATGCATGGGCTGATTAGAAGTACCATACAATGAAAGAATTTGGGTAGCAGTATATAAAGGAAAGTGAGACTCCGCCCACTCCGAATCAACGTTGTTCAAAACAAAGCCTCCATTACCATCATGATGAGGGGCTGCTCCCATAAGCCAATTTCATGACTTATAGAACAGCCCCAACATACTAGTTTAAGAACAGTTGCTGTCTGTATTGCTCAGGCGACATGCCCATAAATTTCTGGAAGGCACGGTAAAGCTGACTTGGACTCGCAAAACCAACATCCAGACTGATGTCGGTCACGGTATGTCTTGTGGAGTGAAGCCGCTGCTTGGCCTCGTCGATCCGGATTTTCAGCATGTACTGGTACGGAGAACGTCCAATCTGTGCCTTGAAGGAACGGATAAAATGATATCGGCTCATCCCTGCGATTCCGGCAAGCTCCTCTATTGATACTGGCTTCATATAGCAATCGCGCATATACTCCAGCACCCGAACCAAATGCGGGTCCTCACAATCCGGAAGCCCCTTCTGCACTCGAGCATTGGGATTCTTCTGGTGATTCCCCCGCAGAATTCGGGACAAATAGTTCATGACCTCAAGTTCCGTCTCCTCGACGAACCCTGCCTCTGTCCCGTCACTCGAACATAACGCCACACTCCATTTACGGTGCTGCCGCAACAGCTCATCCCCATTCACCCGCTGCTGCATAACAGGCTCCCACGGGCCGTCCAGTTCCCAAATCTCCATGAAATCCTTCAACTGGATAACAACCACACCTTCCCCGTCCTTAATCTCAAAGGCATGACTGTCATTAGGGGACTTGATTAACGCCTCCCCTCTCTCCAGCTGGAAGGAATTATTCTCCAAGTCGAAAGCGCAGGAACCGTACACAGGCACAGTGATCTGGTACATATTATTATGGCGATGCTTTTCGTTAATAAAACTATTCTCAATTCTCCACAGCTCCAGCCGTGGAGTTGTCATGTGTATCTGCATGGTCACTCACCCGAGTTCAGTATAGCAAAAAATGCTCAAAAGAAAAGCATCAATCGCGACGACAGATCATCCGACAGTGCGCTAAGCTACCGAATAAGACAAAAAAGCAAAGGATGATTGTTATGAAAACTGTCTCAAGCCCTGCCCTGGCAGCGGCCCGGTCGTACTCTCTGTACGCCTTGATCGGCGTCACGGTGGCCCATCTGCTGAATGACGCGATGCAGTCCGCTGTTCCCGCTGTTTTCCCGCTGCTGCGGCAAACCCTTAACCTGAGCTTCGCCCAAGTCGGCTGGATTGCCTTCATGCTTAACGTGACTGCCTGCGTGCTGCAGCCGTTCATCGGAAATCTGACAGACAAACGTCCTATGCCATTGCTGTTGCCCGGCGGAATGCTATTCTCATTGATCGGTATTATTGGTATGGCCTATTCGTCCCATTTTGTCGGACTACTAATTTCAGCCATGCTGCTGGGTATCGGCTCCTCTGTGCTCCATCCGGAATCCTCACGTGTTGCTCATCTGGCTGCTGGCAAAAGCCACGGGATGGCCCAATCCGTCTTTCAGGTGGGCGGTAATACCGGCCAGGCATTGGCTCCACTGGCAGTCGGCTTTCTGGTTATGCCTTACGGAACACGAGGGCTGATTATGTTCGCATTCGCTGCTGTCCTCGGCATCTTCCTGCAATATGCCGTCAGCCGCTGGTATAAGGGGCAGCTTGTAGCTCCGAAGACGGTTCAAACGGCTGCAGCTGCAGTTCAGCATCCCCGCGGCTTCGTTGCACTAGCGATCAGCTTGCTGATTGTACTGCTCTTCTCCAAGTTCGTATATATCGCCAGCATGACCGGATATTACTCCTTCTATTACATGGACCGCTTTCAACGCCCGTTTGAGGATGCGCAAATTCCATTGTTCGCCCTACAATTTGCCGGAATGCTGGGTACCTTGCTCGGCGGACCACTCGCCGACCGGTTCGGACGCAAGAAGATCATCTGGTTCTCTATTGCCGGTACAGCTCCCTTTTCCCTGCTGCTGCCTTATGCAACGCCGTTCTGGTCCATCATTCTCTGCGGTCTGATCGGCGCCATCCTGATGTCCGGCTTCTCGGTCATCATTGTCTATGCACAGGCATTGCTACCTGGTAAAATCGGGACCGTATCTGGATTATTCTTCGGCTTGGCATTCGGACTGGCCGGACTTGGTTCAGTTATTATGGGCTGGCTGATCGACTTGACAGATGTCTCTTTTGTCATTCAGATATGTGCTTTCCTGCCACTGCTGGGACTGCTGGCTATGTTCTTGCCATCTGACAACAAACTGGCAGGGAATGCCCGCGGCTAAGGCTATCTTAATCACCGTACCGGCATGCAATTGGATATGAAAATAGCATCGAGAACCGCTTATAATAAAACGGTTTTCGATGCTATTATTAGTGTAGTTAGGTCTTATTACTTGCTGCCTGTAACCGCAGCTACAACATCATCAATGACGTTGCCTTCCGCAATTGGACCACTGGACATCCAACTTCTCGCCGATACCTTAAATGCATGATTTTGTTTGACAGCCGGTATCTCCTTCCAGAGACTCATTTTCTCAATCTCTGTTGTGGCCGCAGCAGCTTTCTCAAATTCTTCTTTCGGGCTAATAGAGCCACCATACATGGCAAACACATAGTCTGCGGTTATGGAAGGCAACTTCTCAAGCGAGGTAGTAATCCCCCAATCATCAGTTGAAGCTTTCTTCAATTCTTCAATACTGGCGTCAGGCTTTAACCCAAGCTTCTCGTAGACAAGAGGTGCAAAGCTAGGGAAGAAGACTTGCAGGTCCTTGTCTGACGGACGCATATAGACTACCGTTTTATCAGCTCCAACTGCCGAAATAATGGTTTCCTTGGCTTGCTTGATTTTATCTTCATTGGCCTGAATCACAGCCAGTGCTTTATCCTCGAATCCAGTTATTTTGCCGATCTCGGTGATCGAGGTTTTCCAATCATTTGGCGCATAAGAAACTGTCGGGGCAATTTTGCTAAGCTCATCGTATCCGCTTTGATCGGTAAAATATTGTTGAATGAGAATAAGATCTGGCTGCGCCGCCAGGATCGCTTCCAGGTTAGGCTTCATATCCGCGGTGCCCGACATTGGAACTCCCTGTTGCTTCAACTGATCTTCCAAATAGTAACCGTCGAATCCATAGGCATAAACCATTGGAAGCCCCAATGAAAGCGCGAGATCTTCAAGCCCGATCACAGCGATACGCTTCGGGTGCGCCGGAACTTTGGTCTCCCCATAAGCATGTTTAACCGTTAATGTCTCGGCGGCTTCCGTCTGCGAAGAATTATTTCCCTGTGCTGAACCAGAAGCATCCTTAGTGGCTGCTACCTTCTCATTTGCTCCCGTATTCGTGTTATTCCCACAAGCGCTGACCAATACCGTCAGCAACAATATGATCATTAACCCTGATATGTTCCTAAAGCTTCTTTGGCCACCATGGATACCCCGTCTTGTGCCATTGGCTCTCTCTGTTTGATGCATCGTATTCCCTCCGTCACTGTAATTGAAAATGATATTGATAATCATTATCGACTAGGACATTATACACCACACTACGAACGACGGGAATACGAAAAGATGCTGACTTTTCTTGGCTTAAAGCGCACAAAATAGTTGTTCGAGCTCCTGCAGTAAATCATAATGCCGATTGGCTGTATACTCGAGAATCGGCTCAGCCAGCCAGGCTTGTCCCGAGGTCAGATAAACGTTCCCCTTCCTGACGGCCTTCAGGTTCCTCCAAAGCTCAGATCGCTGAAGACGTTCCCAATTCATTAGCGACTGCCCATCCTTCATTACGTTAACTAATAGCATATCCGCATCGAATGACGCCAGTTGTCCTGCTTCAACCTGTTCAGTAAATTCGATGTGTTCCACACCTCTTGCACAATGGATCTGCAGATCGTCGTACAAAACTGTACCTGCGCGCTTTCCCCAAACCTCAAATCCCCGTGGCAGAATGTTTAGAATAAGCAGACCACCTTGCCTGATTGAAAAAGGAATCTTCCCCCGGATGGCTTCAACTTTCTTATCGTAGCGGGCGAGCCAGCTCTCCGCTTCCTTATCCCGGTCCAGAAACTCTGCAATCCATTGCAAGTGCTCTCTCCAGCTTACGGAATGCCAGGGCAAGAACAATACAGGTGCTATCTGCCGAAGCTTCTCTTTCTCTTCATCAGGAATCATTTCATCCAATGCAATAATCCGATCAGGCTCAGCCCGCCGTAAGGCTTCTCTATTAAATTCGTAGTCATGCCCCAAAGGCACCTTGATGTCAAAGCGGTATTTCTTGCGGTAATCATCACTCCAGGTCTGGTCGATTGGAGCAGCGTATGGAATAATTTGCAAAGTGAGCAGTTGCCCGATATTAGGCCAGCTGTATGCAGCTACTTTGCTGGTTCGATTCGCGATGTAGATCGTTGGGGAGATTCCAACATGCTTTTTAAACTGGCTGCTAAAATATTGCCGGTCCCTGTAACCAACCTCCTCCGCAACTTTTTGCAGGGATTGCCCTTCGTCCAGCAAGCTTTTAGCCTGATTTGTGCGAAGCTCAGTCAGATAATCCATGGCACTTTGACCAAATCGATCTTTGAATGATCGCATGAAATAATACCGGCTCATACCCGCAAGCTCAGACAAATAATCGACCGTAATTCCTTCTCGAAAATGACCATTTATATACATTCGTACTCGATCCAGTGCAGCCTCGTGTTGACCTTGGTTCTTGAACAACAGATGCAAGAGCTCCTGAAATCCCGCCTGACTGACAAAGCGGTCCGCGACATCGTCAGTATGCCAGTGAAAGATTATTTTCTCACAAAGAGACTGTAGCAATGTGTCTGCATTCACGCTTACCCGCGCCAAATCGGGCAGTATCCGTCCCTGCTGAGCACCATATCTCTCGGGAGCAGCTGTTTCTACATGAAACCAATACAGTACTTGATCCCCATCTAAATCGTAAGTAGTTTCCACTCGCTGCCCCGGCATCACGATATAAACGGTATGAGGGAATAGCGAGTATAACATGCCATCGATGACGATATTGCCATGTCGCTTTGCTGCAACAACAAGTACATAAGTAGGAGAAGTTTCGTACAACAGACGGTAAGTCGAACGCTCCGTTTCTCGGAAACAATCATCCAACCTGATCCAGACGCGACTGAGTAGTTCTTTATTGTGCGGCTCTTCCTCGCGTTCTTGAAGCGGAGTCATTTCCACTCCTCCTTATTTTTGTTATATCTGTGTTGTTTCGATTATGCAAAAAGCTCTTGAATTGTCACAAGGACAAATTCAAGAGCTCATTGATTAATTAATGCGGTCGAGAGGACTCGAACCTCCACAGTATTGCTACCACACGGACCTGAACCGTGCGCGTCTGCCAATTCCGCCACGACCGCATATTATGAAGTCCACATTCTCTTGGACACAAGAGATATCTTACCATGCGAATGGGATTATCGTCAACTACTTTTTTATTAATGTTGTCACCCAACATTTTCTGTATAAATATTGCTTTTATTAGCGGGAAAGATGTATAATGAGAACAAAGGTTCGCATACTATAAATGAGGTGATTTATAATGGCGACTACTAAGAGTAACAACTCCAATCTAACCGAAGAAATAACCAAAGATGAACTGTCCCTTGTCAGAAGCTACTTGCTGCTAACATTTATCCATAAAGTATTTGAACGCGATTGCCGGGTCATCGGCAAGAGCGGGCTATTCAAGACACCTCAGCTCTATGTAGAGCTGGTATCCGGTGGGGCCAAGAAGGCCTCAATGATGCTGCAGGAGGTTAATCGTGAGCTGACTTCACGCCATTTGAAGATCAACACCGTCCGCCAGGACCAACGTGGTGTAGAAGCACAATACAATTGCAGAGGGTATATCGGAGAGATGAATATCCTCTGGCCTGGTTTTCGCAGAGAGATGATGCTACGTATGCGTGCCTATCTCGGACTAACTACAGAATCCCCCATTGTTTCCCGAGAAGAAAGTGTGGTGCAGTTAGCATTATCTATATAATCTCATGGAATTCCTCAGTAACCTTCATGGAACTCCCTGGAACACAGAACAGCTCCCCGCCAGAATGATGGTCAGGGAGCTGTTTTGGTTATGCATTTTTATATATTATCGGGATCTCTTCTCGGTTCTTTGGCAGGCTGAATCAAGTAATTCCGATCAAGCTTGACCACATTTCTGTTGGGGCGGCGAATCATCACTTGAGACTCGTCCCACGCCAGTACGATTCCTCTAATATCGTTACTGGCAATGCCGTCGCGTACCACACGTACTTTCTCACCAGAGATACGGTAGGCATTTAGCTCTTCATCACTAATCATGCTCGTTCCCCCTTCTACTATAGCTAATCTGAATTTCTCTCTATAGCTTATCCGAATTCCTGTCATAACAAAGACCCAAATGAGAATTCACCTGGGTCTCTTAATCGCAAATTCGTTATTCCTATGTCTGTTCCTTATATCAGCGCTTCATTCTTCTCAAACCAAAAATCGAGAACTTTAGCGGACATCACACGTTGTTCCAAATACTCTACCTGATTCGCCGTAAACTTCTCTCTCCAGGCGTAAGTCAGTTCTTCACACAAGCTTGTAATGGTCAACAGCTCCGACCAAGCTACATAGCGTTTGTACCAAAAAAACTGAGGATGTTCAATCATATAGGGGTACAGATCGTCAAACTCCGTATGTTTGCAATCCAGTGCACGCTCGAAGTGTTCCTTGGCCTCGGTTAATTTATCAATAAAAAATTGCTCTGTCACCGGTTCTTTCCCCATTGTGACGCCTCCTCTCCTATGTCTAAGCTTTATTATAAAGGAAAAACCATAGGGTGAAAAGAAGATGTTTGGAAAATAGGCTTGTATTTTGTTGCCACTGCCTTCTAGTCTTCGAAGACAACCGTTCCTTCATTTAAGGAACTGATCCGAACTAGGGATTCCAGAGTAATACCCTGTTCACGGATGGTGCGCGCTCCTGCCTGGAAGCACTTCTCCACAACAACTCCAAGTCCGACTAATTCTGCGCCGGAACGTTGAATAATTTTGATTAACCCTCGCGCCGCATCTCCATTGGCGATAATATCATCAATAAACAGAATCTTATCCTCTGGGGAAATAAATTGACGGGAAAGCATAATGTCGGTAACAATTCCCTTGGTAAACGAAGGGACTCTCTCACACAGCGCATCGGGATCGGCCAGCAGTGTTTTTTTGCGACGTGCAAAGACGAGCGGCACATTCATAACCAAGGCGGTGGCAAATGCCACGGCAATTCCGGAGGATTCCACGGTTACTATACGAGTAATTCCGCTATCGCTAAATCTCCGGGCAAACTCCCGTCCCATCTCCATCGTCAACTCCGGATCTACCTGATGATTCAATAGCGCATCCAGCTTAAGCACTTGATCCGAAACGACGATACCTTCCTCCAAAATCCGCTTTTTCAACACTTCCATGACTTTGAACCTCCAATACACTTATATAATCCATATCCTCCAGCGTAATCCATACAAAGGAATCCGTTAGAAGTCATGTCCTTCTGTTCCCCATCATAACCTGTACTATACAGAGTACACAAGGCAATCCTGCAATCCGCTGCACCATCACCGTTCCAAAATAGCCACTACACAAGGCACCTCTGTTGTGATACACCCAGCAAGCACCTAACAGAGGATCCCAAAAACAAGGAGGAAAGCTGTGAAAACCCATCTTCGAACCTTACAGATCGCATTCACTTATATTGGCACTATCGTAGGCGCCGGATTTGCCACCGGGCAAGAAATCCTCCGCTTCTTTACCCGTTACGGCCATTGGGCGCTGATTACGATCCTGTGCTCTGCTATACTGTTTATTTGGCTTGGCACCAAAATGATGCTGTTAGCCCGGCGGATTAGAGCGGATTCCTATGAGGATTTCAATAGGCACCTCTTTGGCGAGCAGACAGGCAGTATTATCAGTCTGTTCACCATGGTGATTCTGATCGGCGTAAACAGTATAATGCTTGCCGGCGCGGGGGCCATTTTTCAGGAACATTTGGGCTTTCATTATCAGGCTGGACTAATTCTCACTATACTAGGATCTTATCTGCTGCTGACACGGGGCATCTCTGGCATTCTCCACATGAACAGTACAGTTGTTCCGCTCATGCTCGCTCTTTCACTGATTATTGTAATTAATACGGTGCATCAGCCGGGCGCTGGACATTTCTTGTTTCTCCAGACGGACGCCAGCACGTTCTCTGCTTGGCTATCCCCACTGCTGTATACGGCTTTCAATCTAGGAATGGCTCAGGCCGTTCTTGTACCACTTGCCCGAGAGACAGATGACGAAAAGGCACTGCTGCGGGGCGGCATCCTAGGCGGGGCTGGAATAGGCCTGTTACTGCTGGCGGCACATTTCGCCATGAGTTCGCAAATGCCAGGGATCATGCAGTATGAAATTCCAATGGGCAGTATTGCTTTTCGGCTTGGGGCCGTGGTTCAAACGATCTATCTGCTGCTAATTTTCCTTGAAATCTTCAGCACATTCGTAGCGGATATTTACGGTGTTACCGCGCAACTAAAGCAGAGACTACCCTTATCCCAAGATCTTATTATCGCTTTGCTCATGTTAACCTGCTACCTCTTTAGCCAGTTCGGATTCAGTTCTCTCTTGTCAGTGTTCTATCCCATTTTCGGCGGTCTAGCACTTGTATGGGGATTCAAGCTGATACGCACCCCCATCTCCCCACCACCAGAAGGGCCGCGGCCCGAATCTGGCAGAGATGAGGCTTCTTTAGCCAAGCTAAAACCGGCTCCCCGAATTACACGGAAATAACGGCAGCTGAAGGAATCAGCTTCCCCACAGCCTCTGCGACATGACGGTGACAGGTCATCATTACGATTTGTCGGGTGGCCGACAGCTCGCCAAGTAAAGAGAGCGCAGCATGCAATCTCTGTTCATCAAAGTTAACAAAGAGGTCGTCGAACAGTAACGGAAGACAGGCTTGACGAGCCATCGTCTCCGCCAGTGCCAGCCGCAATGCCAGATAGAGTTGCTCTGCAGTTCCACGGCTCAGCAGTCCGCTGTCCAGCAGCCCCGCTGTCCGATGCTCCGCTTTGAGCTCTTTATGACCCAGTGTCATTACTACTCTAAGGTACTCTCCTTCAGTCAGCTTGTTGAAATAGACCGAGGCCAGCCGCAGCACCTGCGGCTGTTTCTCCTGCTCGTAGATTCTCCGCGTCCTGCCGATGAGTTCCGCAGTAATTGCGGTCACTGCATACTGCCCTGCAAGGAGACGGAGCGCGGACCGTTGTTCCTCCAATTGCTGGAGGACCGTGTCCTCCATACAACGCTCCTTCAGGTACTCCCTCTCCTGAAGCAGCTTGCCTCGCCGCTGGAGGAGACTACTGCGCTCTTCCTCTGCCGCAGCAGCCTGCTCTTCTACAGCTGACCGTTCCTGCTCGAGCGCAGAAGCATCCAGCGTATCCAGCAGGGTAAGCAATCCCTTTGTCCCTTCCTGGCTCCAGCCGCCGAACATGGCCAGTTCCCATTGGCGAATGTTCCCTTCTAGCTCCCCCCGGCGCTGAACAGCCGCCGAGCGGCGTAGAAATTCCTCGCTGTCCGCAGCGCCCCCTTGCTCTAAAAGATTTTGGCGGCGTTGATTCAGCCGTTCCAAGTGCAAGCGAGCCTCTTCATATTCTCCCTCCGCCGATCGCAGTCTGGAAGTTAGACCTTCCAGACTGAGCAGCTCTGCCTTGAGCCCGTCCCAAGCGAGCTTCCTCGCTTCCAGCCAGCCGGGAATCATGCGAGCCAATTCTTCCCTCTCTCTACTCCCCGATCCTGAGGCTTCGGGCTGAGAAGCAGATGCGGCGACTTCGTCTACCGATGACCCAGCTTCTACCATGAGGGCCAATACCTCATCCTCGAAAGCTACGCACTCCGCCTCCAGCTGTGCAAGCCGTTGAGAAAGCTTGCTCTCCTGTTGAAGCAGTTCATTCCCCTGCTCCACAGCACTGAAGATCTCCGGCAAACCCTCCGGTGACAGACCCTCAGGCAGTTTGTGGCTTCGTAGCCAAGCATCATAGCGGTTCGCCGTCTCGGTGAAGGCCGCTTCTTCCTGCCGCATCTCGGCGGCGAGCGCCTGCTCCTGCCCGGCAAGGCTCTCCATCTCTGTGCGGCAGGCCTCGCGCTCATCACTAGCGCGATCCACTTTCTGCCGCCAAGAAGTCCAGGCATCCATGAGCCTGCGCAGCTCCCTCATGCCCGCCTCCAGCCCGCCTGCGTCAGGGCTGGCAGGGGGAGGGGAAGACCTGCGCAGCGGTCGTCCCTCTGGGTTGCTCTCCGGCTCCGCCCCGGAGAGCAGCAGCCCCCGCAGCCGCAGCATCTCGGCGGCTGCGTCCTGGCCATCCCCGCCATACCCTGGCGGGGATGCCTTTCGCCGGCCCGCTCCGCGGAGGCCGGCCCACAGGGCTAGATCGGCTGCGGCCAGCAGGCCGAGCGCGATCCAGGCGCTGACCGGCGGTGCTCCGGTCAGCCACAGCGCCGCAGGCAGCAGCGCGGTGAGCGCTGCGCCGGCGAGCAGCAGGCGCCGGTAGAGCGAAGCCATGCGGGTACGCATGGCTTCATGACTCCCCGCGCCATCTTGCAGCCCGTGCAGCTTCGCCTCGCGCCAGCGCTCCGCGGCCTGCTGCAGCTCATCCCAGAGCTGCAGCACCTCCCGCGCGCTGGCCGGGCGCAGCGCGGCGAAGACTTCGGCGCCTGCCGCTTGCTCGCGCGCCAGGGCCCGCTCTGCGGCCTGCAGCGATGACGCCGCAGCCGCAAGCCGGGAACGCAGCGCTTGTCGCGCTGCGCCCTGGGCTTCCATGCGGCGATCATAGCTCGCGAACGCCGCAGCGTAGCGCCGCGCCGCCTCCCGGTCTCCCGCCGCACCGGAGAACGTCGCCAGCTCCGCTGTAGTCCAAGCAGGGTCAATGCTTCGCAAAATGCGCTGTACATGCCCCAACAGTCCGCTAATCTCCCCTGCAAGCCGCTGGCGCTCTAACCGGCGGTCCTCATAGATGCTGCGCCGACGATCCAGCCGCTCCAGCGCCGGACCTTGGGACACCAGCACGAGGTCCGGGCGGTTCTGCTCCAGCTCTGCTGTCAGTTCCATTTGCAGCCGCTCGATCCGGGCTGCTGCTGCGGCGGCGCTTCGAAGCTCAGCTTCCAGCTCCTGAAGGCGAGCCGCCCCCTCCTCCGGAAAGGATTGAATTCGCGGTAATCCGGCAAGCTCCAGCCGGGCAGCACTCCATTGCAGCCACACATTGCGAATTTCCAGCGCCTTACGCAGCATGATCAATCTGGCGCCCGTGCTGTCTCGGCGTTCCTCCAGCTTAGCTAACTCAGCTTCCGTTTCCGCCAGTGCAAAGGTATTGTCGTTATAACGCGGGAGATACGAGCGGCTATCCGCCATCTGCTGCTCCAGCTTCTCGATCGATTGCAGAATCTTCGCCGCTTCCTGAACCTTGCCCCGCGGCTTATAAAGCTTCTCAGCCTCCTGCACCAGCCGACGCTCTGCCCGCATAATTTCACCACCGCCGCCCATGCCGGCATGGAACAAATAGCTACTCATCTCATCCGATTGCAGTGCAGCCAGTTCCTGCAGCTCGTCCAGAGATACAGCGAACAGCTGCCTGAACATGCTGCGGGAGACACCGCCAAGCAGATGACGTTCCAGCTCTGCTTGACCGAGCTCTTCGGCCATGCCGTCTGCCCGATTCACTGTAACTTTCAGTTTCTCTCCCCGGCCTTGTCCTTCTCCACCGCCAGCAAAACGGCGGATTTGCCACAGTCCGCCTTCACGGTCCCGCGCCTTCAGCACTCCACCATGGACCCCGCCATGGAGAGGCTCATAACGTTCTGTAGGATGGCTACGTCCGGGAATCCCGTACAGCATCGCACGGATGAACTGGAGGGTCGTGCTTTTCCCAGCTTCGTTCTGTCCATATAGCACTGTAACACCATCGTTCAGTGTCAACTCACGGCCCTGAATCCGTCCGAAGCCGCTGATCTGCAATTGCTCAATCTTCATCATTTTGCCCTCCGTCAGGCTGTTCCCGGAAGTCAGCATTTGCCTCCCCGGTACCTTCCAGTCCGCTCAGCAGCGTAATGCCCAGCTCTGCCGCGCCTCTAAGCCAGTCCAGTTTTTCTTCTTTGCTGACCTGTGACAATAGCCGTCGCAGTTCCCGGTTCTCCATTAATGGCGCAATTGCGCTACTAATCATATCCTCCAGTTCTTCCCCGGAACCTTCATCTTCACCCTTTTCAGCTAGTCGGAGCATTTCCCCCAGAAAGCTATCTTCTTGAAGCAAGCGTGATCGGTCTACTGCAAGCCCCGACTCCACGGCAAATCCTTCCGTCCACACCAGACCGGCATATTCCTTACGCTCTGCCCGGAGTGCTTCACGCCGCTGAAGTTCGCTCAGTAAATCCGCAGCTGCTCCTTTTTCTGACAACAGGCGGTGTACGTTGCCCCTGCCCGTCAGACGGAAGCGAACAACAGTCATCAGATGATGGTGCGTCTCCCGGATATCTTCAATCCTCCGTTCCACCGACTCGATCCACTGTGCTTCATGTTCCAGGCCGTCGATAGACAGCTCTGCGACCTGCCAGCGGACGACATCCAGCTCGTGAAAATGCAGCATCGCTTCTCCATTCTCACTCACATCAACTACATAACAGCCCTTTGGCCCGGTCTCCTTGACACTACGCCCTTGAATGTTGCCTGGATAAACGATATAAGGCTTTTCATATAAAATGCTGCGCTTATGAATATGGCCCAGCGCCCAATAGTCAAAGCCCTGACTAATCAGATCCTTACGGCTGCAAGGAGAATACGTCTCATGCTGGAGATCGCCGTCCACATTCCCATGCAGCAAGGCAATATGAAACAACTCACTGCCCGGCTTCCGGCGAAACGTCATCGCTGTATTTTCAGTAACCTTGGCCGTAGGATAGGATATACCGCTTACAATAGCGACTTCTTGTCCGTCCTTGCGGCGATATGCTGTGGCATATCCTGGCGCGTCTCCTCCGAATACCGTTACATGTCCCGGCAGCTCGGCAGCCAGACGCGGGCCATCCAGCGGATCATGGTTTCCGTGAATCAGAAATACCGGGATTCCCTGCTCTCCTAGCTCTTTTAGTGCTTCCTGGAACCGTAGCTGCCCTTGCAGCGAAGCATCCGACATATCATAGATATCCCCGCTGAGGACGACAAAATCAACATTTTCCTTAATCGCTAAACTGATAAGCCGCCCGAGGGCGGCAAAGGTGGACTCTCGCAAATGAGAGCGGACCGCAGCCGGCAGATGAGCCAGACCGACAAAACGGCTATCCAGATGCAAATCCGCAGCATGCAGAAACCGGAAAGGGATCATAATGCTCAGCCCTTCTTTCCGGGTTGATGCTGCAAATAGGTTTTTTTGAGTTCATTAGCAACTCGGGTGAGAGAATAGAGGCTCTTAGCCTTATCCCAGGCAGAACGTGATAATTCATAGCGGTAGGCCGGATCGGCAATTACTTTCTCCAGAGCGTCCGCCAGTGCGATATCATCGTCCGGGTTGACCAGCAGTCCATTCACACCATCCTCAATCTGTTCCGGGATACCGCCCACATTTGTGCCGACCAGAGCCAGACAGCTTAGCGCAGCTTCCGCAAAGACAGAGCCGAAGGCCTCCGCGCGGGATGGCAGGACAAAGATATCAAAGAAAGGCATAAATTCCTCTGGATGAAGCGTGTACCCATAAAAAATCGTTTCATTGTAGATGCCAAGTTCCTGCGCCAGCTTTTCAAGCTCAAACCGGGAGGGACCATCGCCGATGATATGCAGTACATACTCGTGACCACGTTTCTTCAGCTCCGCACATGCCAGAAATAGCGTATCAATCCCTTTGGCTGGCACCAGACGGGTGACAGTAACTAATTGGGGAATATTATTATCATGCGGTACCGGCTTGAATCGCTTCTCATCGAACCCGTTGGGAATCACCCCGACGCGGGCAGGTTCTTCCAAATACGGCGACAGGTAATCCGCGAAGGAGCGCGATACCGTCATGAGACGTTCACTGACATGCTCCAACTCACGATATATGGACACCAGAAACTGATGCTCCAGCCCGCCCTCGGCAATGATTCCGTTCAGGATCAACTCCCGCTCATAACTGGAGTGCAGGGTCTGGATTAACGGAACATCCGGATAGACCTGCTTCATCGCCAGCCCCGCTATAGGATGATGCGCATGAATGAGATCAAATTTTTTGCTTAGACGAAGCTTGGTCCACCATAAATAATCACGATAGGTTTGGATATATTTTTGCACAATCTGACTTTCGCCATATTGTGTCCAATCGAAGGTTTCGAACACAACTTCCTCATGTCCTTTTCCGCGTATCCGCTTGGGCAGCCAGAACAAGTCCATCTCCCAGCGGCTCGAGCGAAACCTTTCCTGCAGATAAGGAATCATGGAAGATACCCCGCCGGGCTGCTCCGGCGGAAAGAAGAGCGCTTGCAGCAATTTCATAGGTCTATCCCCTTTACTATTGCCCTGATTACGGTGAGACCTGGCAATTGTGATATAGTTATTCATATGTACACTTTCCAGATGAGGACATCATTTCTGGGGAGGTTTAATTATTCATACTTTGATTTTATCGGTATCATCATGAAACAGCAACTGACAAAAAGGAGAATGACGTATGATGGAAGAACGGCTGCCCTCCGCTTTTACCACAATCATGAGAGACATGCTGGGACAAGAGGCGGACGCTTTTCTGAAAAGCTACACAGCACCACGCAGCCAGGGTTTGAGATTCAACCGGCTTAAAAGTGGGACATCCGCGGGCTTAAGCGCCGCAGAGAACACGGTCTCCATGTTTGGACTGGAGCCAGTGCCCTGGTGCCCTGAAGGATTCTATTACGAAGATCCGTCACGTCCGGGCAAACATCCCTACCATGCTGCCGGGCTATATTATATTCAAGAACCATCGGCAATGTCCGCCGCCGAATTGCTGGCTCCACGCCCAGGGGAGACTGTATTGGATCTTGCGGCAGCACCCGGGGGCAAGACTACCCATATCGCTGCCCTGATGCAGGGCCGAGGCCTGCTAGTCTCCAATGAGATTCACCCTGAACGGGCCAAAATTCTGGCCGAAAATGTGGAACGTCTCGGTATTGCACACGCACTCGTCACTAACGCTTCCCCGGAAGAATTAGCACGGCGCTTCCCGAAGACCTTCGACCGGATTATGCTGGATGCTCCCTGCTCCGGCGAAGGCATGTTCCGCAAGGATGCCGGAGCTATTGCGGAGTGGTCGCCAGATCATGTCGAGATGTGTGCCTCCAGACAATGGGATATTCTGCAGGAAGCCTATACTATGCTTAAGCCCGGCGGCTACATAGCTTACTCCACTTGCACTTTTAATCGCAAGGAAAATGAGGACACCATCGAGCACATCCTGGACAGTTACCCCGATATGGAACTGATATCCAGCAAGCGGCTATGGCCGCATTTGGAAAAAGGCGAGGGACATTTCGTGGCACTCCTGCGGAAGCAGGAAGATGATGACGATGCAGCATTAGCAGCGGAGCCTAAGCGTAATAAACGCAACAGCGGAAACAACAAGAGGGGTCCGGGAATCGCAACCTCGGTCAAAGCAGCCTTGGAGCAGTTTAAGACTTGGGCGGAGTCAGAACTGCCCGGATTTAATGTTCAGGGCGTTCCCCTGCTCTTCGGTGAATCACTATATCTATTACCCGAATCCTTCAATGACGTAATGCATCCAGGACTGCTTGATGGATTGAGAATCCCCCGAGCTGGACTGCATGTTGCCCACATGAAGAAAAACCGGATCGAGCCGGCCCATGCACTAGCCATGTCTCTGCAGCAAGGACAGGCTGCACGTAGTTATAACTTGACTGCGGACGGGCCAGAGACCAATGCCTGGCTACGTGGTGAAAGCTTGTCTGTCCCTGCTGGACTACACGGTTGGACACTGGTTACAGTAGACGGCCTCCCGGTCAGCTGGGGCAAAGCCAGCTCAGGACAGCTTAAGAACCATTTTCCCAAAGGTCTCCGCAGCCTGTAGCCTATCTTGACAAGCAATGGGCTTGTGACCAGTTCATGAAGTCCCCCTCGGCATATGATGTCATTATCCCAAACACACCGACTTATAGCATCGGTATTGGGAAGAAGATCAGACCTAAGGGAGGAATCATTAGTGGGTGCAGGTTACGGCGGTTTCACTTCGACAACAGCGATTTTGGTCCTTTTCATCCTGCTTGTTATCATTTCCCGTTCGTTTTTCATCTAAGATTTACTGACAAAAAGCATATACATGACAAGCAGCTGTGCTGTCCAATTGAGGACGGTGCGGCTGTTTTAATGTTTAGTGCGATCTACACAGACCTCAGATAATTTTGTTCTACAATGACCTGGCCGTAGCTTATTTTGTTCCCACTTAGACCCTACCTTAGATTATTCTGTTCCTGCATGGACCCTACCTTAGATTATTCTGTTCCTATCTAGACCCTACCTTAGATTATTCTGTTCCTACTTAGACCCTACCTTAGATTATTCTGTTCCTACTTAGACCCTACCTTAGATTATTCTGTTCCTACTTATAGACCTGACCTTAGATTATTTTGTTCCTACCTACTCCTGACTTTAGATTGTTTTGTTCCTACCCAGACCTGCCTTTAGATTGTTTTGTTCCCATATGGACTGACCTTAGATTATTTTGTCCCTACATAACATCGCCAGCTGCGGTTCTTTTGGATCCTCACTGTTTTGAACCCGACCTGCCGGAATAACTGCTCTATTTCTTCATTTTGAGTAAATGAATGCATATGGTAATTGATTTTGTAAATTTCAGAGACTATGATAAAGGTTCCCTTGGGCCTCAGCACCCTGAAGACCTCTTGTACATCATTTATCAGATCTGGCCAGAAATAATGGGTCTGTACAGCTGTGATCAAATCAAAGGTATCCTCATGAAAAGGTAATGCTGAGACCTGCCCTGTACTGATGCTGACCCTGCCGCTTGCCACAGCCACCCGATTTTTGTATGTTGAAGTTTCTACAGATTGCGGAGAAATATCGACGCCGTAAATCCTGGCAAGTTTATATTTTTTCGCAAATCTATGTATGGTCTGACCTCCACCGCAGCCAATGTCCAGCATAATGGCATCTTCTTTTATCGCAATCCCGTGAAAAGCCCAGGAAATCATCGACGAATGGGCCTTGTTCATAATCTTCAGCATCACATCGCCGACCAACCCTTTCGGGTATTGGGCTTGCCCGATTAGCGCCTCCAAAAGACTCATCCCCTGATCCTCCTCTCTCCTGCCTTCATTTTCACAGTTCCATAATTGCCCAATAATATACACACTAAATTTAATTTTATAAATAATTACTATTCAATGCAATCTTTAAATGGGATCCGAATGTGAATATACCTTAACGATCAGATGGGGACGCTGCTCAGCCAAAGAATTGCGTATTCTTCAAAAAAAGACCTGTGCCATTCCGTTGACCCGCCTGCTTCGTCCCGTTCAACCAAAGAATTGCTTACTCTGCAAAAAAGACCTGTGCCATTCCGTTGATCCGCCTGCTTCGTCCCGTTCAGCCAAAGAATTGCTTACTCTGCAAAAAAGACCTGTGTCATTCCGTTGATCCGCCCGCTTCGTCCCGTTCAGCCAAAGAATTGCTTACTCTGCAAAAAAGACTGTAAACACGCAACGCCTTTAACGGCTGCTCAGTGTCTACAGTCTTTTATACCTAACGCTTTAGTATGTCTCGTCCGTTCCACTCGTCACTTAGGACAAGCAGTATTTTACGAGCGCATCACGTACGCCATGTTCATTATTTGTACCGGTAATGGCATCGGCGGCCGCTTTGACTTCAACCGGTGAATTATCCATCGCCACGCCCAGACCGGCATATGTTAGCATGGAAATATCATTATAATAGTTGCCAATCGACAGAATTTCCTCCCGAGGAACGCCGAGATCCGCAGCTAGGTTTTTCAGCGCGTTGCCTTTGGATGCTTCAGGATTCATAAAATCAATAAAAAATTCCCCGCTGCGCAAAATGTTATATTGCTGTGTCCATGTGCCCCATACCCGTTCTGCTTCATCCAAAATATCCGGCTGCGAGAACACAGTGAACTTTACAATCGGCTCCCGGAAATCTTCCCAAGCCGGTAGCGAGGCTGGTACAATCTGAAAATTCTCATACATATGATTAGCCTCTTTGGACAGGTTCTCCACGTTGTCTACATACATATCAAAAGCCGTATTGATATCAAAATGCATCCCACGCTCGCGGCAATATTCGATATAAGGATCTAACCCGCGCGCGTCTAATCCGTATTGATGCAACACTTCCCGGTTCTCTACTCGTACCGTGGCTGCGCCGTTATGGCCCAGAACATATCCCGACAATCCCATCTCCTGCATAAAAGGAATCGAATTCTGCGGGCTGCGGCCTGTACATAATACAATTTGGCCACCTAGTCGTGTTACCTCAGCAACGGCTTGCATGTTCTCTTCACTTAATTGATGATCATCATTGAGCAGTGTACCATCGACATCCAGCGCAATCAGTTTGTATTTCATACTCCACCATCCTTGTCTGTCTTTGTTTGTTATCTGCTTGGCGAGGCTCATTATTTATGTGCTGGTATGAAACGCTTAGATTACATCTGGGAAGAATCACCTTCGTTAGCGCGTTCTATATCTACATGAGTTCCGTGTGCTAACGTCAGTTGCATGTGTGCCCAGTTACTTCTAAGATGAGCCTCTATCGTTGACGTTTCCTGTGACTACATGAGTCGCTTGAGTCTCATCTGTTACGTCACTACTTCTCGGACGAGCCAGCTTCGTTGATGCTTCCTTTAGCTGCGTACATTGCTGAGTTGCACTTGTTACGTCCGTTGCTTCTCGACGGACCAACTTCGTTGACATTTCCGGGGGCTGCGTACATTGCCTGAGTTACACTTGTTACGTCTGTTGCTTCTCGAACGGGCCAACTTCGTTGGCGCTTTCTATTGCTACATTGCCTAAGTTTGCCCCAGTATTTTGTAAACATTTGGGTGCTAACCGCGGTTCAAATACAATGATCACTGCAGCAACTATAGAAGGTTTTAAAATAGGGGCAATTTTGCACCTTAATTTACAGAATTATCCGATGAGTCAAGGAATAAGAGCATTATTGCACCTTATTTTTCGTGAATATGCCATTTCAGCAGCGAAAGGAAGAATTTAGTGTGCAAAATTGCCTTTAATCACTCTTTCATGGTTGATTCAGTGCAATTAAGGTACCAAATTGCCTTTAATTTCGGTTACTTCCTTCGGCAAAGACAGCTTGGTCATCAAACTACAGCTTAATCACCAAATTATAGCTTGCTCATCGAACTATCACTGAATCATCGAATTACAGCTCGGTCCCAAACTATAGTCCAATCACCAAACTGCTACTAGGTCACCGATCTTAAGCAACAGGCCTCCCGCCGGTCCATATCCGTCTCTACTCTCATCCAACAGACGTAGCTCCTCAGCTGTCAGTTCGTGGCAGGCACCCAGCGGCAGACGTACATCCAGCTTCAGACCGACCATATACGCCTTTAACCTTCTCTCCCCGTATCCAACAGACGTAGCTCCTCAGCTGTCAGTTCGCGGCTGTCAGTTCGCGGCAGGCACCCTGCGACAGACGTACATCCAGCTTTAGACTGACCATTCCGCCCTTAACCTTCTCTACCCTCATCCAACAAACGTAGCTCCTCAGCTGTCAGTTCGCGGAAGGCACCCTGAGGCAGGCTTTCGTCCAGCTTCAGACCGCCCATAGAAACTCGTTTCAGGAAGACTACCTTTTTGCCAACTGCTTGAAACATCCGTTTGACCTGATGGAATTTTCCTTCGGTGATGGTAAGGGAAATCTGCGAGATGACTTTGCTGCCGCGCTCCCGGCTAAGGATCGTCAACTGCGCAGGTAGAGTCACATACCCATCTTCAAGCTCCACACCTGCCGCAAAAGCCGCCACATCGGCAGCATCCACCTCACCCTCGACGGTAGCTTCATAAGTCTTGGGCACATGTTTGCGTGGGGATAACAGTTCGTGGGCGAGCTTGCCGTCGTTTGTGAGCAGAAGCAGCCCTACTGTATCCTTGTCCAGCCGACCGACCGGAAACGGTTCAAAATGCGCGTATTCCGGGTCCAGTAAATCGATTACAGTCCGATCCCGGCGGTCCTCGGTTGCCGAGAGAACACCGGGAGGTTTATTCATCATAAGATATATATGTTCGCGGTACGTAAAACGTTGGCCGCCAATTTCTATGATATCCTGGTTGGGGTCGACATGAATACCGCTGTCCTTGACTACGGTACCGTTCACTGTAATGAGGCCCTGCTTGGCCTGCTTGCGAATCTCGCTGCGTGAACCGGCTCCGATGTGGGACAACACTTTATCCAACCGTTGCTTCTTGCTACTATTGCCTGAAGCTCCCATCTTACGTCCACCTCCATCCAGCGGGATATTCGTTCTTCAGCATGCCATCCTGCCATTTGCCCCATCCGGCGCTGTATCCGTCGATACAGACCAGCACATAACCCTTCAAGGAGCTTCCAGGCTTAACGACAAGCCGTTCCTCAGGGATCGCCAAAGTCTCTCCCTTGAGGTAAGACACTGCCTCACCGCTAGCACTGGACAATGACAGACTGCGGCTGCTTTCTTCAGCCCGCAGTGCAGTTGCCAGTGGATGGCCGGGAATGAACCGGCCATTGCGGACTTGTCCCAGGTACCAACCGGGACGAACAGCCTTAAGCCCGTTCAGCGCCGCCTGAGGAAGCGGCGACAGGTACAAATGGTCACCGAACAGCACCGGGTGACCCTCTGGCTCCGGGCTTAGCTGCTCGCGAGCCCAGTCGCGGTACGCAGACAGCGCGGCCTCTTCAGCAGAGGCCTGACCACCACGTCCACCGTCTCGACCCGGTGGACGCCCGCCCTTGCCGCGCCCGTTCTCTGCACGGCGCACGGATGACTTGCCAGACTCGGCCTTGCCTTTCTTAGGCCGAGCCGCGGCTGACAACGTTACATCGTCAGCCGCACTGATTTCGGCACCCGGCTTTGCGGTGCCGTCATGCCGCAACACGGCCATGAAGTGGCCTTCGCCCTTCACCTTGTGCGGCCACAGCCTTGCCGTACCGGCAAGCTCGCCGAGTCCTGACGCGAACGACCCTGTTCCGCCCACAGGCACAACCGAAAATTCCGAATGCGCCGCTAGGAAGGTCGCGATGCTGCCTTCATTCTCCTCCGGAGAGAAGGTACAAGTAGAGTAGACAAGCGTGCCACCCGGAGCTAGCGCCAGCGCAGCCGAGTTTAGAATCTCCCGCTGCATGTCCGCATATTTGACCGGTGTCTCCGGCTCCCATTGGCGGACCATGTCCTCATCCTTGCGGAACATTCCCTCTCCGGAGCAAGGTGCATCGATCAGGATTTTGTCAAAAAAGCCGGGGAATGCCGCCGCGATCCGGTCTGGGCTCTCGTTCAGTACGATCCCGTTCCGTACGCCATACAGCTCCAGATTTTTAGCGAGTGCCTTTGTCCGCTCAGCATGCAGATCATTACTGATCAAGAGCCCCTCTCCCTGAAGCTTGGCGGCAATCTGGGTGGATTTGCCGCCTGGAGCCGCGCACAGGTCCAGCACACGGTCGCCGGGCTCTACGCCCAGTAGTTCTACAGGAGCCATTGCACTAGGCTCCTGAATGTAATACAAGCCCGCATGATAATACGGATGCTTGCCTGGCCGCGCCCCTTCTTCAGTATAAAATCCCGTAGGACACCACGGGATAGGCTCAAGCCCAAGTGGTGACAGCGCCCGTAGGGCTTCCACCGTTATTTTTAGCGTATTCACCCGGATGCCTCCATAGGGAGTCTCCTTGTAGGTGTCTGCAAATTGCTGATATTCTGTTCCCAGCAGTTCCTTCATCCGCTGGGTGAAAGTGCCGGGCAGTTGTGCCGCCATGATGCCGTCCTCCTGCCTAAATGGGGTAATGAAAGACTCAAGGAACACCCCTGCGGGTGCCCCTTAAGTAGGTGAGTATTCTATATGGAATACATTAAAAACAAAATTAAACACTGGGGCAGAGATCCCCGGGTAGCGTCAGGTGTAGATAAAGGCATTTTTGTACCTTAAATGTGATGCAACAAGAGGGTTAGCAGAGATTAAGAGCATTTTGGTACGTTAATTCTTCCGAAATCATGCCCTGAAGCTAGACCTGTTGATTAGCTAAATTATGAGTTTAAATACATAATTTAGCTAAATAAATTCTCCACTCCGACGACACTGTTTGTAAACTTAATAATCGTG
>NZ_JBYUPV010000007.1:0-373886 GCF_058133325.1 Paenibacillus sp. MAHUQ-45 | reverse complement strand
TATATCGTTGTCTTTGTTCTCCCAAGTGAACACACCTCCACTGATTTCATTATCGGTCTGTCCGTTAACGGGTGTCCACTATTTATTCTAATTGCAATATACCAGTTAAATCACTTAAAAAGGACTGATACTTAGAATTAACTGGAAAAACACCCGTTATTTCTGAGAATTTTGCCCCTGAACAGCCTGCAAGTGAAATTTAACTGGAGAAAATACCGTTATTATGCGAATGGTAGGTCAATCCGTGCAAATAACGGGAGTAAATCCTGTTAATTTTTGAAGATGTTTTTTTACTCCAACAGACCACTTATAAAGTCAAAGGTAGGCTACGTTGTGACAGTTGCCCAGTTTAGTAAATTTTCCTTTGATGCCAGTACCAGTAGCGTTCCAGTAGACATTATTTTATCTTTGTTCTACCCAACACTTACCCTTAAACATCATCCTGCACCCTACTCAGAACCCTTCTACATTACTTCTCGCTCTGCCCCTCCAGCTCCGCCTTCTTCCGCGCACGAAATCGGCGGACCTTCATAAGGTTACCGCAGGCTTTGTCGTCACAGTATCGTTTGGAGCGGTTGCGGGTATCATCGTAATAGACCCAGAGGCAATTGGTGTTCTCGCAGATGCGGAAGCGCGAGGTTTCTTTTTCGAATAACGCCGTGGCAAAAGAAGCTGCAATCTCAGCCATTACCTGATCCCAGTGTTTGTAATGTGGCAATAAACTCATCTCATAACGTTGATGCTCTGCACTCCAGGCAATTTGCCTGGTTACAGGCCCGGGCGCCATGTAGTGGTTCAACTGTTCCAGCAGCACTGGGTCTCGTGGTTGTTCTTTCACTATATTTTGCACAGCGGTCCAGAGGTGGGAGCGAAGTTGCTTTAATTGTTCCGTCTCCGCCTGATCCGGTAAAGCGTTGGTCTGAAGGGAATATTTATGCAGCCATCTTTCAACCCATTCCTGATCCTCCAGCATGTCCCGATCCTTGCTGCGGTCTCCGGTCCGCCAATCCCGCCAGTAGCTATTAATGAAATCCCTCCACAGCATGTTGCATTCCTCTTTCCGTCCGTATCTTGATTTGTCCATATTGTAACAGTTAAAACGTAATTTTACTAGTTACTTGAAGATGCGATAAAAATATGCTACAGTCTTTCAGTAACTGTTATTTTATAGTTTAAGTCGTTACATATTACGATTTGGAGGTAGAACATGCAGAATAAAATCAGTGATGTTTTGCTGGAAAATTGGGATTACGCTATGGACGTGGAAGACTGGTCGCCGCCGCTCAGCGATGCGCTTGATGGGGTCAACAGCACGCAGGCGAGCTGGAAGCCGCAAGGTGCAGCGGGGAATTCAATCTGGGAGACGGTCAACCATTTGACGTATTATAAGGATCGCTTGCTGCGTAAGCTGAAAGGGCTGCCGAAACAGCCTGAGCTGGAGAGCAACGATGATACCTTCACGGTTACAGAATCTGGGGAAGAAGCTTGGCAGAAGGCTGTCGAGCAATTGAAAAGCATACACGCCCAGCTTCGGGAAGTAATTGAGGCGCTGGAAGAGGGCGCTTATGATTGGGGCGGCTCAGGGCATGCTCCCGGCGAAGAGGTGATGAGCCTAATTTTGCATGATGCTTATCATACCGGGCAGATTGTATTGCTCCGCAAGCTTCAGGGTTCTTGGCCTGCGCAGCGGAACTTGTAGTGACAACGAGCTGAGAGGCTATTCATTTGATGACATGAGGGCATACTTGCCCGGATATCGCTGCAAAAAAGCGGCCCCCGATGATCCGCAAGGATATCGGGGGCCGCTTTTTTGTGAGATCAGCACCTACAGCTTCATTAAATAGTAGAACAATAGCTAATAACGGGCTTCGCCCGGAAATTCATCGGCATTGCGGTAAAAGAACCAGCATTCGTTCAGCAGTTTGATCTGACGACGGTCTTTTTTGTAAAAAGCCTTCATCATCTGGTGACAGAGCCACTGCGGCACGGTAATCCCTCCCCTGGCATGCTTCGTAGGTTAGCATATGGGGGAAAGGGCCCAAAGGTGACCGTTATAAGCCAAATAATGCCGTTTTTTTTACAAAAGAATCTTCTTAATGTACGCCTTCTTCTTCCTCCTCGTACCATTGCTCCAACTGTGCTTGCAGCGCACGAATCTCGGTCAGCAAGGAGATCAGCGGGTAATCCTTCTTCTCCTGAACTGAAGCAAAAGCACTTTCCAGGACATTGATATAATCAAGTCCCGATTGCAGCGAGTAATCCTCGCGCAGCAGTTCCAGGGAATCGCATTCCGCAATCGCCTTCGGCAGGTCCGGCACATTGTCAGCGGTCAGCTTGTCGATCTCCTTATTGAGACGCAAATTCAGCGCGCTAAGCTGGTAAGCATATTCCTCCGGCATCTCCACGAATTGAAGCTCTTGATGTTGCTGCAAAATTACATACCGCATTTTCGGCATAATCATTCTCCCTCCGTACTTGTCTTCCTTCTTGACAGTTTAGCCTATGCACAAGTTACAATTCAAGTAGAGAAATTATTCCCCGCGGAAAGGACTTGGGAGAGAACACTATGGAAAGTATGAGCAATGAAGAGCTGCAGCAGTGGATCGAGCAGGTGTCGCGGGAAAGTTTTGGACTACCGTTCCGGCACAAAGCTTCTTTTAATAGTAGGTTGTCATCTACGGGCGGACGATATTTTATCAAAAGCCATAATATAGAGATTAATCCCCGTCAGCTGGAGACCTTCGGGCGTGAGGAAACGGAGCGGATTATCAAGCATGAACTGTGTCACTACCATCTGCATTTGGCAAAAAGGGGCTATATGCACCGTGACGCGGATTTCAAAGCACTCTTGAAGCAGGTGGGCGGCAGTCGCTTTTGTCAGACTTTGCCAGGAACGAAGGCGCGCAAGCCGCTCCCTTATCGGTACAAGCTGGTGTGTACGGCATGTGCTACGGAATATCCGCGTAAACGCAAGGCAGATCCTAAGCGCTACCGCTGCGGGAAATGTGCGGGCAAGCTGAAGTTGCTGGCGCTGGAGCCTGGTGGAATGTAATAGAATTAATGTATGGATTGAAATAGATAATGCCGTCTCCATATTTGGGGGCGGCATTTTTTTGTTTGTGAATTCTATGAATACTATGAATTTTGTCACATGACAACATTGGTGACAGCCGTGACTACCCGGGTGAATTCCAGTTGCTGTATATTTATGAGGTTCACAAACTGGCTCATCACTAAAGTCATCAGACGGCTTCTTGTGAAGGGAGAATTTGCGAGATCAGAGGTTCTTTAGAACGGTAATTTTAAAAGGCGAACATTACCGTTCTTTGAATTTCCTAACCGCTGTGTTTTCCTTTTTGAGAACCGCTGATTTTTAGTTGAGCCAACATTATTATTTTACTTTGGTGAAAAGGAGATTGGATTGTGCAAAAAAGAACGACTTATTTATTTTTGAAAACGTTACTGAGTGTACTGGTTGCGCTGGGTGCTGTCGTACCGGGGCAGGATAAAGCGAACGCCGCTGCAGAAGCCTCTTCATCTTCTGTCTTAAAGATGGATTCCACATGGGATCATACGGTGTTCCTGATGAAGGACGGAACCGTTATGACTATGGGGAAAAATAACGCTGGACAACTCGGCAATGGAACTATCGATGATTCGCAAGTTCCAGAGCTTGATAAATCAGGAGAGTCGTTGAAACCTATTCAGGATCAGCCGGTTCAAGTGCTTACCGAATCGGGAGAGCCGTTGAACCATATTCAGAATGTGTCGGCTGGAACAGAGTATAACTTGGCTCTGGACGAATCCGGCGATGTCTGGTTGTGGGGAAGAAGATATGGAGAAAATTACACAAAGCAGCCGTATGCTGTAAAGCTTGATGAGTTCGAAGGGAAGAAGATTACGGCATTATCTGCCTCCAAGGACTGGAACTTCAATGCTCTGTTTGTTGATGAAGACACCCAAGTCTGGGCGTGGGGGGACAATAGTTCTGGTCAACTCGGAAATGATTCTAGTGACTTTGAGGCTCACCCGGTACTTGTACAAACCATGAATGAATCAGGAGAGAAAACCCCGCTCAGCAATATCAAGGATGTTTCTGCTGGAGCGTACTCATCTATATCCCTGGATAAAAATGGTAGAATATGGGGGTGGGGGAACAACAAAGGAGACCTTGGATACGGAGGCCACGACTTGAACAAGATCGTTGCTGATCTGAAGCTGGATAGCCAATGGAATTTCGATGATATCATCACGCTTAATGATGTATATAAAATTTGGAACGCTATGTGGAACTCCGATACTTATGCTGATCTTATGTACTTGCCTACGGCCAGGCCGGTATCTGACCCAAATGAAGTCTACACGCAAATTGTCAAAGGAAGAAGTCTGACTCTGGGGGTACGTGCTGACGGCCAGGTTAAGGCATGGGGGGTAGTGGAAGACTTGTATGGCTGGAAAGAAGCTATGCTGTACAATGGAAAACTGCTGTCCCTAGGTGATGGCTCACAGCAGGCTACAAGGCTTTATGCAGATGGGAATATAATGATGATCACGCTGAAAGATGGATCGAACTGGCTGCTTGGTCAAGACGATTTTAATAATTTGATACGTTACAATCCGGAGAAAAAAGAGGGGTTATTCGGAATGAGCGTTGTTTTCAGCTCAGAGTATTCCTACGGCCTTAAGCAGGATGGGACGATATGGAAATGGTTAAACTGGCAGCCTTTTGTTCAAAGAAAACCAGCTCTTTCTACGGTCACTGATGCGGTGTATATGACGGGCGACAATAACAGTAGCAGCGTTCTTGCCACCGACGGAACCGTATGGAGGATGGAAAATGATAAGGAAAGGATTCAGGTGAAAACTTCTGATGACGTACCGTTATCGAATATAGCGTATATCACCTCCAGTAGGAGCGGTAATGGGAAGGGCCATACTCTTGCGTTGGCAAAGGACGGTACCGTTTGGGCATTGGGCAATAATGAATACGGTCAGTTAGGGCACGGTGATACTGCCGACTCATGGTCAGCCCGGCAAGTTGTTCTGGATAACAGCGGGGCAACGCTTACTGATGTAGTCTCTGTTGCAGCAACTACTGAAAATAGCTTTGCTGTAACGAGAAGCGGCGAAGTCTGGGCCTGGGGCTATGGCTGGAATTCCGTGCTTAGTGGACCGAAGCAAAGTGTCGTTGCATACCCTGTGAAGCTTTTTTCTGCTGAGGACGCTAACCCCGTGATCCAGCTTGCGGCCGGCAATAGCCATGTCCTGGCGCGGAAGCAGGATGGGACCGTCTGGGCTTGGGGGAGTAATTGGAATGGTCAGTTAGGAACTGGAAATACGGACGATTCTCCTTCAGACCTGAAGCAGGTCATAAGTAATGACGGTCCGTTAACGGGTATCACTTCAATTGAGGCAAACTATGGATATTCTTTTGCACTCAAGAATGACGGAACAGTATGGTCTTGGGGATATTTTAATCAGCCAAATCTTCAAGCTACACAAATCCAGATGGAAGATGGAACGGCTTTAAGTGGAATTAAGGCATTGTCTGTAGGTCAAGGTTATGCGCTTGCATTAAATCAAGAGGGGAAGGTTTGGAGCTGGGGCTCCAATTATTCCGGTGAATTGGGACTGAATACAGATGAATCTAATATCCAATATCCAACCTTAATCTCCACTTTGCCTCATATCGAGGCTATATTCGCCACCACTAATAAGAGCTTCGTAAAGGATCAACACGGAGAATTCTGGGCGTTTGGCAATAACAATGGTTATCTGTTGAGGCTTCGCGAGATGATTGGACTTGAGCGGATTCCTGCTTTTGTAACCGATGATGCAGGACTTCGCGATCTTCGGGTGAATGGGGCAACCGTCGCAGGTTTTGCGTCTGAGTACACAGGCCCTTATGCGGTATCCGTTCCTGATGGAACCAGCGTGGTGGATGTGACTTATACGACAAACAGTGAGTTGGCGACAGTTACCTTAGAGGTGCCTGCTGAACTGAAAGTCGGGGAGAATCCCGCCACGGTTACGGTCAAGGCTGAGAATGGATTGACCAGAGTGTACACATTGGTGATTACACGTGGGGCTGCCCCAATTGTTACACCAACGCCGACACCAACGCCGACACCAACCCCGATACCAGGTGATGGTGGAGAGTCTAATCCCCCAACAGATCCTGGAACAGGGGTAGATCCAACGCCAACGATAACGCCAGCACCAGCGGCAACGCCAGATGCGGGCGGCTCTGCTCCGACAGGTGGGGGCAGTGGGCCTGCGCCAACGGTTTCCCCTGCACAGGGAATCAACGAAGGCAAGCTGAGTCTTGAAGCAGGAGCATCCGGAGAAGTTCGATTGTCGGATGATATCGTACTATCTATCCCTGCCGGAGCAACTACACAGAAGACAGAGCTGGTGATTCAAAAGGTATTAAACGGCGAAAGTCTGGGTTCAGGCAAGGTTTTTGCCAGCCCTGTTTTCGAAATTTCGAAGAATTCTACAGGTGATTTGCAGAAGCCGGTCACGCTGAAGCTGAAATTCGATCCAGCCCGGATTAAAACGGGAGAACATGCTTCAATCTTCTACTACGATGAAGTGAAGAAGGCGTGGAGTGAAGTTGGCGGGCAGGTACAGGGTAGTGTTATTACTGCTGAAGTTAACCACTTCGGGAAGTTCGCAGTATTTTCTGTAGCTGACGGAAAGGCTTCCAGTGGCATACAATATACGGATATTAATGGACATTGGGCAGAGAAAACGATTGATGACGCATCTATGCGGGGGATTGTGAAGGGCTACGAAGATGGTTCTTTCAAACCGAACGCGGCCATTACACGCGGGGAGTTCTCTGTAATGCTGATGAATGCGCTGAGGCATAACGGACAGGGTGCTGCCCTTCACTTCAAGGATGCGATCCCGTCCTGGGCCCAGCAAGGCGTTGCCCAAGCTGTGGAAGCCGGTATTATTCTTGGCTATGAAGATGGCAGTTTCCGCCCAGGCGCGAACATAACGCGAGCAGAACTGGCCGTGATGATCGCGAGAGCAGTGGGCGAGAATGCAACTGGGGGTACAACAGACTATGCCGATAACCGCAAGATTCCGGCATGGGCCTCTGAAGCCGTGTCGGCTGTAACCAAGCTTGGCATTCTTAATGGACGCGGTGGTAACCTGTTCGTTCCAGAAGCTACAGCGACAAGAGCAGAAGCGGTTACGGTCATTATTAGAATGCTGGAGCTACAGAAGTAAATATTGTAAATTGTAAGACCGATAGGATTTCATTGAAACAAGAACAGGCCTTTAGGTGAAGGGCCTGTTCTTGTTGTTATGGAAATGAATTTGAGTTTCAATTTTGATCAGCGAGATGAAGGATTTCAGGTGAAGCTAGCTTAACAGCAATATGCTATAATAGCTGAAAATATAGGGATACGAAAGAGTCTTGCCGGCATGATTTCATGGATGGAGTGATCACAAATGCTGGAAATACCAGGGTTTCGCACGCTGGATTTGATTGTGAAGCATGATGGGCTAGAGGTGTATAGACTTTTGCGGCACGAGGATGGTCTCAGGTTGATTGCCAAAACGCCTAGTGAGACCGATCCAAGTCCGGCTACTGATCAAGCCTTTCAAGAAGAGTTTGAACTGCTGCAGCGTTTGAAAGGGACGGGAACCCTTGAGCCTTTCGGCTTGGAATACTATGCAGAACGACCGGTCTTGCTCCTGCTGGATCGGGAGGGTGAGACACTGGAGCAGTTGATTTATAGCCGCAAGCAGCAGCCGACACTGGAACAAAGCCTGCGTGTAGCGGCTGCCCTCGCCGATTGTCTCATGCTGCTGCATCGGCAGAACGTCACCTTGAATGCACTTAAGCCTTGGAATATCCTGCTGGATTTAAATACCTATGAGGCAAAAATTATAGATCTTCGTCCAAGCTTGTTGAGTTTGGCTGGAGAATTCCCTCCGGCTGATGTCCAGCGGAAGGACATGCTTGCTTATATGTCTCCTGAATGGACAGGAAGAAGCGGCTCGCAGCCTGATTACCGCTCGGATTTCTATTCGCTTGGAGTCGTCTTATATGAGTGGTTGTCAGGGACTCCCCTGTTCAGACAGAAGGAACTGACAGATATCATTTACCATCATATCGCAGATAAGCCAGAAGCGTTGTATTTGAGGTTTCCATTGATTCCCCGTATCCTGTCCGACATCATCAGCAAGTGTATGGAGAAGATGCCAGATGCTAGATATGCTAGCGCCTACGGCATTAAAGCCGATTTGCTGTCCTGTCTCGAACAGCTACAGAAGACAGGACAGATTCAACCTTTTCCGTTAGCCGGGCAAGATATTTCGGAACATTGGCTTGACGCTGACGGTTTTTTTGGGAGACAACGTGAGCGGCAATATCTGCATGAAGCTCAAGCACGCGCGCAAGCTGGCAGTGCGGAGATGGTCTGGATCAGAGGGGCTGAAGGGATAGGGAAAACCCGGCTGGTACAGGAATTTGTATTCTCGGAAGCGCCGACACAAGGATATATTGTTCAAGTAGGGGTCCCTTCCTTGACGGTACCATCTCCCTATGGAGTCTGGAAACAGGTTATGGATGAATTAGTGGGGCTTCTATTAATGGAAACGGAGCTTCAGATTGAGGTATGGAAGCTACATCTGGATCAAGCTTTAGAGGGATACGGACACTTGCTGACAAGTTTGACGCCGCGGCTGGAATTACTGATCGGACGTCAGCCTCAAGTGGAGCCGCTTTCTCCACTTGAGGCTCAGCGAAGATTTCATACCCTGCTGTGCCGCTTCATTCAGCTGTTTGCAAAGATGGGCAGGCCGCTGATTCTATTCATTGATTCTCTGGAGCATGCTGATGAAGCCTCGCTGCAGTTTTTGATCTACCTAATGGAGGATCGGGCAACCAGGCATATGCTGACTGTTCTGGGGCAGCGGGCTGATGCGCCAAATGTTCTCAGCAAGCCGGATAAGTGGCTTCGGGACAGTGGCCTTTCTATAGAAGAGATTGAACTGAATGCGCTTCGATTAGAAGATATTATAGAGATGCTGAAGGAAGCTGTGCACGGCGAGACTTCAGGTATGACTGAGCTGGCTGAGCTGCTGCTGCATAAGACGGGAGGGAATCCGTTCTTTATCCAGCAGTTTCTTCAGGATCTTCTGAATGGAGGACAGGTGTTTTTCGCGGAACAATATCATCTCTGGCGGTGGGATCTTCAGCAGATTGCACAGATGGAAATTCCCGAACATGTAGCTGGCTACCTCTCGGGTAAGCTGACACAGCTGCCACAGGATACGGTGAATGTGCTTGGCTGGGCATCGATTCTGGGCAGTTCATTCGAATTATCTGAACTTGGCGAGATGATAGAAATGCCGCTTCAGTCTCTAAAGAGCGCACTGGAGCACGGAGTTGCGGGTCATGTGCTGGAGAGGATATCTGCAGACCATTCGTTATACCGTTTTCCCCATGAACGTATTCGTGAAGCTGCATACCGACTGGTGCGGGAGGAAGAACGCCAAGACATTCATTATACCCGGGGACTCCAATTGTCAAAACGGTTGCAGGAGGAAGCCTCTGATATTACTGTCTTTGAAGTTCTACATCACATGAACCTGGCAATGTTGAGGGTTGAGGACAAGCAGCAACGGCTGTGGTTGGCCAGTCTGAATCTGGAAGCCTGCCTGCAAGCGAAGAAGGCGACAGCCTATGAATCCGCGCTTGCCTATTCACGATTTGCCGCTGTTTTGCTGAAGGAAGCATCCTGGAGCGAGAACTATGAGCTTTTGTTCCGTGTTCATATGCAACAAGCCGAGCTGGAATATTTAAACTCGTTTTTTGAGGAAGCAGACCGTTTGTTCGAATGGCTGGTAAAGGAGGTACGAGTTTCTGAAGATCAGGCCCAGGTCTACATTCTCAAGATAAAGATGGAAGCCGGCAGAGATCACCATGAGCAGGTGATTACTTTAGCCGAGCATACCTTGAAACTGCTAGGCGTCCCCTACCGATTGGAGCCTAGGCTGCCAGACTTGATGTTTCGGAGTTTAAGATTAGCCCGTAGGTTAAGAAAACTCTCGCTTTCAACCTTTGCAGAACTGCCGCTGATGAGTGATCCGACACGTAAAGCGGCTATCGCCGTGCTGGCGCATTCAGCCACAGCCTGTTTCTCCATCAACCGCAAGAGCTGGTTATTGAACACGATTGCGATCATTGAACTTACACTGGAATATGGTCTGACCCCCGAAGCGCCGGCAGGCTTTATGGGGTATGCGCTGTTTCAGCATTATTTCTATCATAACCACCGGGAGACTTATAAATGGGGCAAGCTGGCTTGCGATCTGGCTTTACCCTATCCGGATGTTTATGCCAAGACGATGATGGCCTTTGTGCTGTGCTTTGAGAGCTGGCAGCGTTATGAGCCGTCGCTGATTGAGATCTTCCATCAAAATGTGAGAACGGTTGGTCTTAAAACAGGCGATCTTTGGCATGCCAATCAGAACGTGTTGATTCACTCTGCCCTGCTGCTAACACGTGGATATCCGCTGAAGGAAATTTATCATCTCTTTCTTGCAACTTCAGGTGATTTCTTACGCCAGAATAGCGAATTACATTACAAACAAGCGGTACTATTCAACACGCTCTTGATTCGCTTGACTGGGCATCGCTCTCATGAAGACTCTTATGCAACACCGGGCGAGGATCTGAGGGCGTATGGTCAGTCGGTTCCCGGGGATTCCATGCAGATTGTGCTGCAGCTAGCGGCGATGTGCGACTATCTGCCGGCTTATTTGTTCGGGCAGTATAGGGAAGCGAGTGAGAGTTTGAAGTTTATTGCCAGTGCTACACCTGAGATCGCCGCATCGGCGTACCACACGTACTGGTTTGAATCACTGGTTTGGGCACAGCTTTACGAGGAGGCATCTCCACAAGAGCAGGGTGTCTACCGGGCTGGTTTGCGTAAGCGAAGAAGAATTATGAAGCGGCTGTCCGTGCAGAATCCAGAGATCTACTTACACAAATATCTCTTAATTAGCGCGGAGATGGAACGGCTTTTCGGCAAGGACCGCCGGGCTGAAAAATACTATGAGGGAGCTATTAAGCAGGCGCGGGAGCAGGGCTATGCACATGATCAGGGCATTGCTTCTGAATGCTATGCTAAGTATGGGCTGCGCAGGGGGAGAGAGTACCTGGCCAAGCTTTATATGACAGAAGCCTATGAGGCATACAAGCAATGGGGGGCGACCGCGAAGCTGGAGGACTTGACGCACAGGTATCCTGACTTGCTGTACGGACTGGAAGCAGCATCGGTTCATGGTGAGGATAATTTGGCAATTGCGATGTCTTCCCAAGCGCTATCGGGAGAGATGGAAATGAGCCGGCTGCTGGACAAGCTAATGCGGATTATGCTGCTGAATGCGGGTGCAGAGTACGGAGCGGTTATTTTCACACATGATGGGGGCTGGACGATCGAAGCGTGCGGAACAACGGAAGAAGTGCAGGTAGCCTCCATACCGCTAGAGCAGGAGACAGAGATGGTTCCCGCTGCCATCATTGGCTATGCGGCCAGAACAAGGGAAGAGGTCGTGTTGCATCATGCCAGCGCTGAAGGCATGTTCGCCCGAAGCCGTTATGTCCGGGACAAAGGGCTGAAGTCGGTGCTATGTCTTCCGATTCTGAGTCAGGGCCGTCTGGTATGTCTGTTGTATATGGAGAATAACCTTATGGCCGGCTTGTTCACGCCACAGCGGCTTGATATGCTGAGAGTGCTGGGCGCACAAGCGGCTATCTCGATTGCGAATGCCAAGCTGTTTGCCCATATCCAAGAGCTTAAAGATAATCTGGAAGGTCAAGTCCAAGCGAGAACACGAAGCCTTGAACAGTATATGCACGACACCTCTGCCGCCTTGGCACAGGCTTCTGTGGCTGAGGAGCGAAACCGGATTGCGCAGGAAATCCATGATATTGTCGGCCATACATTGACCTCGACAATTCTTCAGATCGAAGCGGGCAAGCGTCTGCTGTTGAAGGATGTAGAAGGTGGTCTCCGGCGGTTGAATGAGGCACAGGAGCTTGTTCGGCACAGTCTGAATGAGATTCGCGGCTCTGTTCACATGCTAAAGCAGGATAAATACTCAGATCTGACCGTTCTCCTGGAGCAATTAATACGGGGGACGGAACAAAATGCCGGTGTAATCATTGAGACGGAGATTCAGCCGCTGCCTGATTTTCTACCTGTCAAGTATAAGAAGGCGATTTATCATGCATTACAGGAAGGACTGACCAACGGGATCAGGCATGGGAAAAGCCAGCGGTTTATGTTCGCTCTGAGGATGGATAATAATTATTTACACTTCAGTTTGAAGGATTACGGCAGAGGCAGCGGAAGCCTAGAACCGGGCTTTGGACTGACAACGATGAAGGAGCGTATGGAGCAAATGGGTGGCTCTTTGCAAATGACCTCACGGCCTGGACAGGGTTGTCTGCTTCAGATTGTGTTGCCGTTACCTGTACGCTGGATGGGAGATTGACAGAGCATGAGAAAAATATCAATTGTCATCGCAGATGATCAATTATTGACCAGAGAAGGACTACGAACCATTCTGGAGCTGGAGGATGATTTTGAAGTAGTTGGTGTAGCCAAGAATGGGATTGAGGCTTGTGAACTCGCAGAACAGTTGCAACCCGATCTGGTGCTGCTGGATATTCAGATGCCGCTCATGGATGGTATCACGGCCTTGAAGCAAATCAAGCGAACTTGCCCGGAGGTACATATCCTGATTCTGACCACGTTCATCGAGACCGATTATATTGTAGATGGGATGGCTCACGGGGCGAACGGCTATTTGCTAAAGGATATGGATGGGGACAAAATGATCTCGTCGATCCGGGACGCCGTGTCCGGTCAATTCATTCTGCCTGCCGCAGTAGCGGCCAAGCTGGCCTTAAGAATGAGGGGGCTGTCTCATGAGTATGAGGACTTGCTGAGTGACAGGTTGGGAAATATTGAACTCACCGAACGGGAGGAGGATATTGCCCGTTTAATTATCCGGGGGCTGAGCAACCGCGAAATCTCCGACAGCCTGCACATTGCCGAGGGTACGACTCGCAATTATATCAGCAATCTCTATGGCAAACTCGGTGTGACTGACCGTGCACAGGCGATTGTACGCCTCCAGTCCATTCTGGAGCATGTGATATGAGCTATGGGCTGAGCTGCAAAATAGCAAGCAATGGTATATCTTAATATCTCTAATCTGATTACCCGATGGTGGAGTTAATTCCTACCCTCGGGTAATTCTCGGAATAAGAAGACCTTTGTACCAAGATGCGTACAAATACACCTTTTTATGGATAAAATCGCACATCGTTTTGTAAACGCTACCAACCTAAGATGGAGAGGAAGTCCATTTTTGTTAGAGGGGGTACACGATATGAAGCGATTCAGGTCCGCTATGGCAGGTCTGCTAGCAATGCTGCTGATTCTCTCCAGCTTGCCTGCTTACGCGGCCAATGGTGATTCCGCCGGGGCCGGAGGGACCGGGGCATCACAAGTTCCTGCAGGTCCGGTACTGATCAAGAACAAATGGAAAAACAATTTTTTGTATGAAACATCCAGTGGGATTGTCCGCTATGGAATGACCAATCCGGCGGATACATCCTCACATTGGCTGGTCGTAACGGAGAACGGTCTCTCACAGATCAAGAATGTGAAGACAGGACATTATATTACACTTGCAGGCAATGCCGGGAAGGAGGATTCGCTCAAGGCAGGTAACATTTCCGGCGGAGGAACGACAGCAGACAAATGGCTGATCGATACCTCGAACCGTGCCGGTTATATGGTCATTCGCAGCGCGACTGCACCGGATGCTAAACTGGTCATTCACCAGGAGAATCAGCTTGGGTATGCGCAGGTCAGTGCGGATATCAATGTTACGTTCGAGAGCCCGCAGTGGGCTTTTGTCGATCTGGATTCTGCACCTGTGCAACTGAAAAGTCGGCTGCACCCGGGACATGTCATGTATGAGAAAGACGGCAAAGTCCTGCACGGTAACAAAGATGCCAAGGATGAAACGGCCCAGTGGTATCTGGAGCCGAGCGACAGCGGGACCCTGATGATCCGTAACCGTGCGACAGGGCACTATATCAAGCAGAACGAACAATTTTGGTACGGGGTCTTCTCTACGGCGATTGATCCTGACAATGTGAAATTAAGCCAGTGGGTACAGGAGGATGCGCCTGCAGGAGATGGGACGGGCTACATAACCCTTCGCAATTACGGCATGACCGATGGCGGGAACCCACAATGGCTGAATCCACAGTACCCCGACGACAATGACGTTCGCTCCAACAATTGGCCGGGTAGTGCGGCGAACCCTAGCGCTCAGTGGCAAATCGTTCCTGTCTCTGAGCTGCAGCCGATCCGGCTGGCAACGTATACAGATGCTCAAGTGGCTACGGATTTCTTGTATGAGGGCGATGGGGGACAGCTTAAGCATGGAACCATTGCACCGGAATCAAGCAACAACGGAGCAGTCTACTTATGGTATTTGGAGGATTACGATGGCAACAAGCGGATACGCAATGTCGCTACGAATCATTATTTGACCCATACCGATGGCACAGTTAAGGCTGTTCAGGCAGGGGAGAGCAGTCTCACTGATCAATGGATTTTCAAGGAATCCGATGATGTTGATGATTATCAGACCATTGGCAATGCCGGTGATCAGGGCACTTATCTGGCTATAGGAGAAGGCGGAAGCGCAGGTGGTTCGTCTAATCCGGCCTCGCTAGCTGCGCAATGGGAGCTCATTGACCCGGCAACACCGGTTTCTGAGCACTATGTCCGTATCCAGAACGGTTGGAAATCCTTCTATTGGTATGAAAACAAGGAGGGTCTGCTGAAATACGGTAATGTGCAAGAGGATCAGTCCGACCAATGGATGGTGGAGAAGTATAACGGACGGAAGCTGTTCAAGAATCGCAAGACTGGTCATTACATCAATATTACCAGCATGCCGGAAGGCCACATTCAGGTCACCACGTTGACGGATAAGAATCAGGTCGATACCGGATTTATTTGGACGAGGAAAAATATGGGCGATAACAACTACGTCATCGCAAATGTGGCTGACAAGCAGCCAGGAGAACTTCCTACCAAATTTATTTCGCTGGAAAATATGACTAAATACGCAGAATACGGTGCTATTAACCCGACTTGGGGCAGCCCGAAATGGCGTTTTGTTCCGGTGACAGAGAAGAAGCAGGACGTGTTCCGCTTTAAGTTGAACAGTGTGAACGGAGAAGACCAGTATTTGAAAGACGGGCCATTGCCTGAACCTGTACTGGATCTGGCAGCGAAGAACGCAACCGTTACAGAGGCCACTTATAACCCGGAAGACGACAATGCAGTCACGCCTGAGAATGGGAAGAAGAATGCACCAGAGCCATCACCTTCCGCCAAATCGGCTGCGGCAGTTGCTGAGGACCTGACGGTTGGTCAGGCTACCTACGGTGCGCTTGCACCGGGCGATGATTCTTTTATCTGGCAGCTGCAAGAAATTCCTGGCGCGAACAGTGTGAAAATCAAGAATAGAGGCACTGGCCGCTACCTTTCCCTGGAGCATATGGGCGGTGTTATTGAACAAGAAGAACCGGCTGAGGCGGTTCAGACCTTAAAAACAGTTTATGACGTATGGGCCAGCATTAAGTGGGCGGTCGATATCAAGGCATCTGGCCAAACGACCTTCAAGAGTGCTTGGGCGGGCCATTACCTGTACGGTGCATCTGATCAGGATGGGCATGCAGTAATCAAAATCAGCAAAGCCGCAGATGCAGCCACACGGGACAGCGCGCAGTTTACAGCTGAACCGGTGAACATCCCTGAACCGCCAGTTCCGTCTTATCCGGTTCGTTTTAAGAATGCGGGTAGCGGGGATTATCTCTATGAGAATGAACATGGCGTGGTTCTGTACGGACAGCCGGCGGCAGACAACGGTTATTCGCACTGGATTATTTCAGCCAAGGACGGCAAGCAGTACATTGTGAACCGGGCAACTGGACACTATCTGACCCTGAGCGAAGAATATTCGTTCCTGGAGAGCGCGGGCGCTGAACCTGCAGCCGGCGGGGCCTCCGGTTGGGCTGTGAAGCTTTCTTCTGATGGGGTTAACTATACCATTCGGAGTTTGTTCGGAGCATATGACGATGAGTTCGTCAATGTGGAGAATCGAACCGGCTACGCGGAACGCGGACTTTTGCTGGAATCCTCCGATTCTGTACACTGGGCGCTGGAACCAGCAACAGCCGATTTCAACACCCCTGCGGGCGAACCGCGTAATCAAGATACGGCTACACCGATTCTGAGCGATACTAACACGATTACGATTGCTCCTAAGGGAGTGAACGGCAAGGTACTCGCTGAAAAAGACGGGGCAGTTGTATACGCGGAACCAGCAGATTCAGCAGCACACTCGCAATGGCTATTACAGGATTTTAACGGGCGCAAGCTGGTCTTGAATCAAGCGTCGAAGAAATATCTTTCTGTTGATGGTAATGATCAGATTATACTAACGGCTAGTGTTGCTTCAGTGTCCGCACAATGGACCCTTGAGGAGAAGCTGGGCTATAACCTGCTGATTAATGCCAAGAACGGCAAAGTGCTTTCGCATAGTTCGAGTGAAGTTATCCTTGGGTCGGCAAAAGAGGATGCGGCGCAATGGAGCTTCACCCCCGTATCCTCTGACGTCGTGTACCCGGGGAAAGATGCCTTCCATGGCGATCAAGTGATTCGTTTTGCAGTTAATGCAGCAATAGCAGGCGAGTATATGGCTACACTTCGCTATAAGAACAACAATGCCAATGCTGCTGTTATACAGCTGGATGTGAATGGAATCAAGCAAGGGTCTCCGTCCTTCAATGCTTCTTCCACATGGCGGAAGGTCCAGGTGAAGATGAAGCTGCGCGCGGGTATTAACACCGTTTCTTTGAGCAGTGATAACACATCCTGGAGCAAAATTGAAGTGGATCGTCTGACTGTGTATAACAGTGTGAACAAGAGCTATCGCGGTGCCACGCTGCCATACATTACCTACGAAGCGGAAGATGCCGTGACGAATGGTACGCTTATCGGGCCTTCCCGCTTGTACCGTAATGTCGCTTCAGAAGCCTCCGGGCGTGAGGCCGTGAGTCTGAATAACACAGGCGATTACGTTGAGTTCACGTTGGCGAAGCCAGCTAATTCCATTGTGCTGCGCTATTCGATTCCGGACAGTCCAGACGGCAAGGGAGCCGAAGAGACCTTATCCATGTATGTGAACGGTACTTTCAAACAGCAGTTGAAGCTGACTTCCAAGTATGCTTGGGAGTACGGAAGCTACCCGTGGTCTAACGATCCTGCTCAAGGCAGTGCACACCGCTTCTTTGACGAGATTCATGCACTGACGGGAGACCTTCCGGCTGGAGCGAAGATTACGCTGAAAAAAGACAAGGACGATCACGCATCCTCCTACATCATCGACCTTGCGGATATGGAGCAAGTAGCCCCAGCTCTCCGCCAGCCGCCTGGATTCCTGTCGGTTACGGAGTATGGTGCTGTACCGAATGACGGCAAGGACGACACCGCTGCGTTCAGGGCGGCCCTTGCAGCAGCCAAGAGCAAAGGCCTGGGCGTCTGGTTCCCGGCCGGCGAATTTGAGGTTGGCGATGGACTGCTGGATTTGGATTCCGTTCAAATTCGCGGTGCCGGCATGTGGTACACAACGCTGAATGGAGCCAAATTTGTAGGTCATGGCGGCAAGATCGGCGTCTATGATCTGTTGATCGAGGGTGGCATCAATGAGCGGGATGATGAAGCCATAACGAACGCATTCCATGGGGCTTTCGGGCAAGGATCGGTCATCCAGAATGTATGGATTGAGCATACGAAGGCGGGTCTGTGGCTGACTCAAGTAACCGGTGAAAAAGCCCGTACGAACGGCCTGCATATGGTTGGCCTGCGCATCCGCAATCTGATGGCAGACGGCATCAACTTTGCTGTGGGCACTGCAAACAGCATGATGGAGCAGACCGACATTCGTTATCCGGGCGATGATGGTATCGCGATGTGGTCATTCACGGATCCGAAACTCAATGATGTGAACGGGGCGGAACGGACACCAAGTGTGAACAATACCGCACGGTTCAATACGGTATCGCTGCCTTGGCTGGCCGACAACATTGTAGTGTTTGGTGGTAAGGACAACAAAATTCAGGATAACATTGTTAAGGACACCGTTACTAACGGTGCTGGTATTGCGGTATCTACCCGCTTCTCGGCAGAACCTTTTGAAGGCACAACTGTTGTAGAGCGTAACACGATGATCCGTACCGGCAGCTATGATTCCGGTTATCGCCTGAATTTGGGCGCCTTGTGGTTGTATGCCGGGGAGAATGATATTAAAGGCAACATCAAGATTGAGAACAATACTGCACTGGACAGCACGTATTCCGGGCTGATCGCTCATGGTAGCATGAAAATGAACGGTGTCAGCATTGTCAATCATGTCATTGACGGTGCTGGAACGAATGGTATTGATGTGACGCCGGATCTGAAAGGTTCACTCTTGGCCGACAATCTAATTATCCGCGGGGAGCGGATGTCACTGGTATCGAATCCGGCCTCGGGCTTTATCATCAATGAGCTGAATCAGGGCGTAGCCACTGCAATCAAGCCGTTCACAATTTCACTGGCAGACGGACAGAACGGACCTGTGGTGTTAACCGTAGGTGATTCCGCTGAACTTACGGTGAAAGACAAAGACGGAAGTGATCTGACGGATTCAGCAACGTTAACTTTTGTCAAAGCAGACAATAAAGTGGCTTCCTTTGAGAATCATAAGCTCAAAGCCCTTAGTGAAGGAACAGCTCTCTTCACCGTGGCAGCAGGAAACGTGCAAAGAGAGTATTCGATCATTGTGAAGCCGGTCGGAGGCAAACCGGATGACGGTTCTTCTGATGGCGATGACGGTATGGATAACAGTTACATTGATCCGGATGGGGGTAGCAATCCTGGAACCAACCCAGGAACCAACCCAGGAACAAGCCCGGGTTCAAGCAATCCTTCGGTTCCGGTCGTGACCACACCGGCTGCTGCTAACAATGATGCGCAGCTCAAAGCCAAGACGACCGCAGGGGTGACTGTGATCGAGATTCCAGTTAGTGCCGATGGCACCGCCCGCTTCAGCGCAGAAGCCTTGCGCAATGCAGCAGCGGCAAGTCCTAATGCCGTGCTTGTGGTACAGAACAGCGGCTTGGAATATCGCCTCCCGCTCAGCCTGGTGGCAGAGGTGTTGAAGGGTGCAGGACATTCGGACGGCACGCTGGAGTTCAAGTTGGAGCCGCAAAGCGGCACAACACTTGAACAGTTGATCGCTAAAGCGAAGGAGCAAGGCTTTACCGTGAAGGGAATTCCAGCAACCTTTGGTCTGAGTGTATCGGATGGTAAGACTTCCGTACCGGTGTCTGGATTTGGTACGACTCATGTGGAACGCACGCTTATCGTCAAAGAGGTGCTTAATCCGCAGACAGCCGTAGCCCTGCTCTACGATCCAGTGAAAGGTACCTTCAGTTATGTACCGGCGGTATTCACTGTAGAAAATGGAGTTACGAAGGTTACCGTGAAGAGCAGCAATGCCAACGGAATTATCGCAATTGCTCTGCACCCGGTTACCTTCACAGATGTGACCGGACACTGGGCAAAGGCTGAGATTGAGCGTTTGGCTAGTAGACTAATTGTCAACGGACAGTCTGCTGGACAATTTGTACCAAATGGGTCTGTTAGTCGTGCTGAGTTCGCGGCTATGCTGGTTCGCTCGCTGGATCTCCAGCCGGGTAAAACAGCTGGAGTCTCGTTCAGTGACGTGCCGGCTGCAGCCTGGTACGCAGAGTCTGCTAACATTGCGGCGCAGCTTGGACTTGTTCAAGGCTATGAGGACGGCAGCTTCCGTCCGAATGCTTCCATTACGCGGGAGCAAATGGCTGTGATGGCCGCAAGAGCCCTTAAGCTGCTGAATGTAGCTGAGGGTACAGGAAAGGGTGCTGCCTCCTTTAAGGATTCCGCAAGCATCTCTTCCTGGGCCACAGATTCCGTGGAGCTTCTCACAGCTTCCGGCATTATGAAGGGGCAGACAGCGGACAGCTTTGCACCTGGCAAGAATACGAGCCGTGCAGAAGCAGCAGTTATCCTGACACGTGTACTGGAAGCGGCTGGACTGCTGAATAACTGAGTTTTTTAAATGCAAAAGCCGCCGAAAAGGAGGGGTACTCTTCCTTCTCGGCGGCTTTATTTTACACAACGGAGACTATTTAAGCTGTGAAAGCGCCAGACTGATCTTATAGTTACCATAACCCAGAAGTTCATCCAGAAAGGTACTTAGTTCCTCTTGACTGGTCGCGCGTACGCGCATCCAATAGCAGCCCTCACCGGTAACTTTGTGAATCTCTTCGACCCGCTGGTCCTCTTTAGCAAAGGCGAGAAATATCGGATGAGCCGCATTGGAGGCTAGAAAAACCGTCACAAACGCATTGACATTCTGTCCGATTTTTCCCGGATTCCAGCGTACGGTGTAGCCTTCGATAATCTCCAGCTCACGCATTCGACGGATACGCGCGCCAACGGCTTGCCCGGTCATATGGACCTGTTGTCCAATCTCCTTATGGCTAAGTGTGGAGTCTTGAATTAACTGCTGGAGAATGCGGTAATCTACGTCATCTATCAAATGTTGCGACATTATCGTGTAATCCTTTCTGCATGAAAGTAGAACGGGGCAATCTCTTTCCGCATCAAATGTATTCTTGTTCGGCGCTTATTTATAATTAAATTGTAGCAGAAGATATTCTAAAGAAGAGGTGTCGAATAATGAAAATACAACTAATCCGCAATGCGGCTCTATGGATTGAATACGGCGGCGTGACCTTTCTGGTTGACCCGATGCTTAGTGAACAAGGTGTGAATCCGCCAATCTTCAATACGGAGAATGACCGTAAAAACCCGCTCGTGCCGTTGCCAGGAAACGTCCAGCAGTGGCTCCAACCGGATGCTGTTCTTGTGACGCATCTTCACCCCGATCATTGGGATGAGGCTGCCGTGTCACTGCTCTCACATAGTATACCCGTATTATGCCAGGATGGAGATCAGGATACCATATCCGGGCATGGTTTTGAACAGGTGATGGTAATTGAGCCTTCCCTTACGTTCCGTGGCGTAACTCTTACCCGTACCAGCGGCCAGCATGGCATCGGAGAGATCGGGAAGATGATGGGGAGAGTCTCCGGTTTTGTTTTTCAGGCAGAAGGGGAGCCCACGCTGTATATCGCTGGAGATACCATCTGGTGTGATGATGTCCGCCAAGCCCTTGATACGTATACGCCTGACTGGACCGTTGTCAATGCCGGGGGCGCTCGCTTCCTGACCGGTGGCCATATCACAATGGATGATCAGGATGTAGTCGATCTATGCGCGTATGCACCACAGACTTCGGTTGTTGCCGTACACATGGATGCGATCAATCATTGTCTAGTTACCCGTGAGAAGCTTGAGGCCAGATTGGAACAAGAGGGGCTGCTTAACAGAGTAGCGATTCCTCAGGACGGAGAATGGTTCGGGCAGTAATTCCAACCAGCCTGGGCTAGACGACAAACGGTGCGAACCCCAAGCTCACATGAAATCCCCGGGCCATTCGCACCCCGTGCTATCACAGGCTTTTTCCGCTTATTGCGCTCCCATCGTTGAAGTTTTAGAATGGAAAAGAAGAGGTTCGCACTTTCACGCCTCAGAGCCCTTGTGCCACAAGGGCTCTGAGGCGTGGCTGTCGCTCCCTGCTTGGGAGCGTGGATTGAAATATCCTGAAGATGCAAGCCCATGTCAGTAAGGAAAAGTCGCTCCCTGCTTGGGAGCGTGGATTGAAATTCCAAATTTTCCATGACCGTCCCCCCTTATTTAAGTCGCTCCTTGCGTGGGAGCGTGGATTGAAATGACATATTCGCCGCACTGTTTACAGGTGACTGGTCGTCGCTCCTTGCGTGGGAGCGTGGAATGAAATATGAGATTTGATGCGTCAGCCGCATCTTGGAATAGTCGCTCCCTGCATGGGAGCGTGGATTGAAATATTAATAACCGTCCCCTTTGCGTTTTAGTATTCGTGTCGCTCCCTACGTGGGAGCCTGGATTGAAATCTGACATTCGAGGAGCGAGAAGCAGCGACAACAGCGTCGCTCCCTGCGTGGGAGCGTGGATTGAAATAGACATTATTGAACCGTGACCATAATACTCTTGGTGAAAAAAGGAATAACGTTGGCTTTTTTAGAGAGAGTCGAATGATCGACTTTCTGTAGTCCAACGTTATGCATACGCTGCCCCAGTCTTGATTGCCATCCCACCCCACCCCTGAAAAGCAGCCTCCGCCAAGAAAAGAAACAGGGAATAGACGGTGAACTTTCGAGGGACATCGATGTAATTGAACTCATTCAGAATCGCTAACACTTTTTCTTCTGGAATAGATGATTGCAGGATATTCGAGAATGAAGTAAAATTATCATGAAGTCGCCTCGTTTCAAGTGTTTGTAGGGGTATAAACACTATAACGAATGGGCGGCTTTTTTCTGCCTTTTTTTGGCTAATCAATAGGCCTAACTCTTGATCGCTTCTCACGTGGAAGCCTGGATTTAAAAATTGCTGAGGTGCGGAGATACTTGAAGATCTGAGGCTGCTTCCTTCACGGGAGCGGCATTAAATATCCGATCTATATTGAGTAAATCCTCAATTTAAGAGCATTTTCGTACCTTATATTTATTGAAAAGAGGTAAATGAGGGAAATAACGGCATTATTGTATCTTATTTTCGGGAAAAGTACGCTGAAAAGCCAATTATGGAAAAATTAACGTACAAAATTGCACTTAATTGCGATATTTGCTCAGCTACAGAATATTTAAGGTACAAAAATGCCCTTAATTACACTTTGGAAACGAAAACCGGATTTTATTTGTTATTTTAATCGCTCTATATAAAAGAATATTAAACAGTGTTTTCTTGCGCTGTAGTAGAGCGAAGGGTCGGAGGAATTCTGGAGAAATGATAGTGTTCGCTTTAAAGACCGATCGCAAGAACCCTCCGAACCCATAGCGGCTTGTCTGAGGGCATTCAGTCATTAGCGGCTATATTGATCGTAGCATTTCCCCGAGCCCGTAGAGGTTCAAACCAGCCAAGCAAACGTTGTTGTCACACCTCCCATGAAACCGATCACAAAAAATTTAAATAACCGCTTGACGATATCGAAAAATCATGGTATATTATATCTTGTTCACACCTTTTAATGTTCCCTGATAGCTCAGTTGGTAGAGCACTCGACTGTTAATCGAGTTGTCACAGGTTCGAGTCCTGTTCGGGGAGCCATTTTCATGGAGAGATACCCAAGTGGCTATAAGGGGACCCTCTGCTAAGGGGTTAGACTGCGTAAGCGGTGCGAGGGTTCGAATCCCTCTCTCTCCGCCACATTTTGTGGCTTATGAAGCGATTATACATAATGAACGTATAGAGGAGTCCTTTGGGGCTCTTCTTTTTTTGTACTGAAGGCCAAGATTGACATCATCAATCGGATATGTGGCTGTATGTCTCTGCGGAGGAAGGAAGAGGAGGAGACACAACTTTTTTTACGAGAAAAGGTAGTAGAGGAGGAGGCACAACTGTTTTTTAGCGAGAAAAGGTAGTAGAGGAGGAGGCACAACTGTTTTTTTCGCGAGAAAAGGTAGTAGAGGAAGAGGCTTAACTGTTCTTTCAGCGAGAAAAAGAAGCAGAGGAGAGGGCTTTCAGAGTCCACGAAACGCACTTCATACTTTTTTGAAAAATAGTATTGTCAAAATCAATAGAGTTATGATATACTGATTTTTGTTGTCACAAGAACATAATTGAACAGCATGGCCCGTTGGTCAAGGGGTTAAGACACCTCCCTTTCACGGAGGTAACAGGGGTTCGAATCCCCTACGGGTCACCAATATGCGGTAGTGGTGGAATGGCAGACACGCTATCTTGAGGGGGTAGTGGGTGTATACCCGTGGAGGTTCGAGTCCTCTCTACCGCATAGCTAAAAGGTAAGAATTTCTTTGCTTTCGCAGAGAATTTCTTACCTTTTTTGAATTTATGTATGTCCTGAGGTTCCCTTAAAAGCACCGGCGTATTGGGGATACAACTGCCTGACGCATTCTGGGCAGATATCATGTGTGAATTGTACATGGAGCTGCAACTGCAAAAAACGCTCAATGGTCAGCCACTCTTCCTGATCGTTGCGGATGGACTTGCAGGATGCACAGATGGGGATGAACTTGAGTGCTTGCTTCAGTGCGGAGCGGTGAATGGCCAGAGGCTGAATGTGGCGACCCTCGACAACGGGTCCGGCATCATGATGAGCGATGACCCATATTGGTTTCTCAGAGGAAGGAGCGGCCAGAACGGGGAATACCTCAAACCGGAACACCCGTCTGCCTTTGGGGGCACAGAGTATAGTAGAATCGGTACTGACTACAAGGCGTTCTCCGCCCAGCGTAGATTTTAAGACGCTATGCAAAAGAGTAGGCTCCATAACCCACTCAGGCAGCAGCTCAAGATAATTGCTCCCCACTCTTGCCAGCTGTGATGGGAGGTTGTATTCCTTGCAGCAGGTACGCCAGTGGCTATTGAGTGACAGGATGGTGCCGTGCCGGTCTATGATCAGTGCATTGTGGGGGACGGAGTCAATGGATGGTGTGGCTGAAGGGGATAGGCTTTGTGACAAAAGTTTTCGCTCCTTGTGATCCCTAATGGGCCCATTGCTAGGATGGCGGTAGGTTCAGCAGCTTCTCAATCTGTCGCCGGTACCGCTCGGCCTTGCGTGTTCCGTGGATCAAATTGGATAGGCGGTAGGGAGGGATGTCGTAAATTCGGCAGAAATCCTTCTGGTCAAGTCTGAGTTCGGTCAAACGCTGTTTGATTGTCCACCCATAAGGCGTTATGGGATGCTTATTGTTCATCTGTCTCACCTCTTATCGATATTCCAGCCGTATGATATAATGGAATAAGACATAATAATAGTTAATTATATACTTTTTTACGTCATTTTCAATAAAAATAACTTAAATAAGTGATTATACATCAAGGTGGAAGGAGGTCAGCAAATGCAGTCCATATACGAGCGTATTGAGTACTTGATCAAGCAAAAAGGGATGACGAAGAAGTCATTTTGCGAGGAACTAGGGATTAGCACCGGGAATATGGGCGACTGGAAGCGTGGCAAATCCACCCCTGGCACTCATAAACTTATCGAGATCGGGGCATACTTTCAAGTGAGTCTGGACTGGTTGATTCTCGGCAAAGCTGCACCGGAAATGTTGCGTGAGAGCAGCGAGAATTATTTTTTTGACCAAATACGGCAATTGGATTGCCACACTGAACTGCTGCCGGATGAGAAAATATTCATCAAGGAATACCTGGCTTTTACCGAATATCGGAGGCGCAAAGCGGCGGAAGAAAATTCTTGAGCCAACATCTTTACATTTGAGGATAACTGGATTATAATATTGAATGTTGACCTCAGAACATTGCATTACGTTGTACACACCGCGCGGTAGTGGTGGAATGGCAGACACGCTATCTTGAGGGGGTAGTGGGTGTATACCCGTGGAGGTTCGAGTCCTCTCTACCGCATATTGTAAGATCAAGAAAGTCTCGCTTAGCGAGGCTTTTTTTGTTATTATCAGATAGCATAAATTTGGAGGTGGAAGATATGATCATAAGCACAATTCTGGTGGGTCTGGTTGCGGTTATACATATTTATATTTTGTATCTGGAATGCTTCCTGTGGGCTACGCCCAAGGGGATGAAGACTTTCGGGCTGACAGAGCAAGATGCCAAAGCTACGAAATCGCTGGCGTTCAACCAGGGCTTCTACAACGGGTTTCTGGCTGCTGGTTTGATCTGGGGTCTGCTGTATCCAGGAGATGAAGTCGGACGTCATATTCAGTTGTTCTTCCTGGCGTGTGTGCTAATTGCGGGGATTGTCGGCAGCCTTACAGCCAAGAAAACGATCCTGTACGTGCAGGCCTTGCCGGCATTGCTCGGGATCATAGCTGTTCTTTTCCAGTGGTAATAGAGACTAAGGGAATAGACTGCATCTAAAAAAAGGATACTCCTCCATCGCAGGTTCAAGCTGCAGTGGGGTGAGTATCCTTTTTTGCTATCCGGAAAAGTGCTATTTGAGCAATTGCTTGATTTCTGCTTCGATCTGGTCCGGTGTTGTTGATGGGGCAAAACGTTTCAGGACACGGCCATCCTGGTCGACAAGAAACTTGGTGAAATTCCACTTGATGCTCTTGGAGCCCAGCAATCCCGGTGCTTCAGCGGACAAATATTTGAACAACGGATGCGCTTCATCGCCCTTTACATCTACTTTCTCATACATCGGGAAGGTCACGCCGTAATTAATTTCGCAAAACTCGGCAATTTCCTCACTTTCGCCCGGCTCTTGCCCGGCAAACTGGTTGCTTGGGAAACCAAGTATTTCAAATCCACGATCTTTGTATTTTTCATACACTTCCTGGAGACCTTTAAACTGGGGGGTGAACCCGCACTTGCTGGCTGTATTCACGACGAGCAGTACCTTGCCTTTGTACTTGGAGAGAGATTCTTCTTCTCCGCGCAGGGTTTGGGCTTCAAAATTATAAATGCTCATGGATAACGCCTCCTAATTTTTAAACCTATAAATATTTATGTCAATTTAATTGTACACTATTTATATTCGTAGTCAAATGCTGATGGCAAGGTATCTGTGACAAATGGTTTCAAATTATGCCCATTGTTTAAAGGTAGGGTGTAAGGTTGCAACAAATACAGCGGTTAAAGGAGAAGATGACTGATGAAAGCATTGTACACAGCAACAGCAACAGTACGTGGCGGGCGGGAAGGCTCGTTCGAATCCTCTGATGGCGCGCTGAAACACAACTTGAGTATGCCCAAAGAATTAGGTGGTCCCGGTGGCGCGGGCACCAATCCGGAGCAATTGTTCGCAGCAGGCTACGGCGCCTGTTACGAGAGTGCCTTGGCGAATATCGCCCGTAAGGAAGGTGTGAAGCTTCAAGAGGTGGAAGTGACCTCCAACGTAATGATTGGCAAGGATGACAGTGACGGCGGCTTCAAGCTGGCTGTACGTCTGGATGTGAAGATCCCCGGTATCGATAAGGCTCAGGCGGAGGATCTGGCGAAGAAAGCCCATGCCTTCTGTCCGTACTCCAAAGCTACGAGAGGTAATATTGAAGTGGAACTGAATGTGGTATAGAACATAGAGCGCAGCGTTATGACTATAGCTTATGCGTAGTGAAGGCCCGGCTTGCCCAGCGGGTCTTTTTTACTATTTTCAAAGAAGAGGGTGAAGTGTAGTTTTTATGGAAATGCTATCTAAAAAAGGGATTATGAACAATGGAAGAGATTCGGTGGTGCGCGCCTTGGTTGACATCCCCCTTAAAATTCTTTAATATGTCTAAGTATCTGAATATGTCGCGTGTGCAAATAACGAACAAAAATTTAAATAATGGGTGATGAAGATGTCTTACAGACCGAATATTACGAATGTGACCAAGGCCAGCAGCAATGATAAGGAAGGATTGTACGAGTTCATTATCAAGCTTGCTGACGGAACGGAGTGCCGCGCGTTTTATCATCGGTTTCCGGAATGGAAAATGACGAACATCAGCCGTTTGTTGAAAACGCCATGTCCAATTTGTCGCAAAGATTTCATCTGCAAGTGTATGGACGCATTTAGTGCTGATTTCGAAGAGCAAATGATTGGCGATAATCTGTGGATTGAGAAGGCTATTGCTGAATAATTGAATGAACGGAACTTAGATGGCGCGGAAGCTTTTTTCCGCGTTTTTGTTTGCTTTTTAACAGGGTTATTGGAAAAAAACGGGGAGAGGTGCGCGGATTATGGGTGAGCAACAAAACTCTGTAGGTGGGCCTGCGACAAAGATGGCTGATGTAAGGCTGCACGATAAATCGGTAGTACTTATTGATGGTGTATGCCATCTCTGCCAGGGGCTGGTCCGCTTTATTATTCCTCGTGATCCCGATGCCAAATTTATGTTCGCTCCCCTGCAAAGTGAAATCGCTACTGGGCTGCTCCGTGATGGAGGTCTTGAACCCGGGAAGCTCGACACTGTCGTGTTGGTGGAGAACGGGAGGTATTATACAGAGTCAGCTGCGGCGCTACGGATTGCTCGTGGACTCCGCTTTCCATGGCCATTGGCTTACGTGTTCATTCTAGTGCCGCGTTCGCTTCGTGATATCCTTTATCGTTATGTGGCGCGCAACCGCTACCGCTGGTTCGGACGTGATGAGCAGTGCCTGCTCCCGACACCGGAGATCCGGAAGAGATTTCTGTAAGAGCAAAGAGAGTGCGGTTTGTGCGCTTGCTAATGCTTTTGAAAAATGTATATTTATTGTATCATTTCATTATATTGATCTGTTATCTATAAATTACAGGGTGGGATGGAGCAATGGCTCGAAAAGCGGGGATTCACATGCTGGTCTTCATGTTGGTTTCTTTATGGATTACGGGTACGGTGTCTGCGGCCCCCAAGCTTCAGGTTAAGGTGAATAATTCAAGCGTGGCGGGAGTTGTAACCGAATCCGGGCATACGATGGTTCCGTTGAAGGCTTTTGAACGCTTTGCCAATCTCTCCATGCAGTGGGTGGCTCAAACGAAGAAAATAACGATTAAACGCGATTCTACGGTTATTCAGCTTACTGTTGGTGATAGAACTGCTTCTATCAACGATAATCCGATGCAGCTGGAGGTTGCTGCCAGGATTGTGGACGGAAGAGTTACGGTCCCGCTGAGATTTATTGCTGAGGCACTGGGCGCAAGGGTTACTGTAGATGCCGTTACCAATACAGTCTGGATTCAAGAGCGGGCCAACGCGGCGATTCTGAAGAATTATAACAGCAGCGACTTGGCGGCTTCGCGGATCGCAGCACTGCAAATCCCACTGGACGGGAGCACACCTTCCCGGTTAATAGAAGAGAGTACTGCCGGTGATGCTGAAGTTTTCTCCGAAAGTTATTACTTTGCTAAGGGAAAATCAGATGGCTACTACTTGCTGAACGGGCATTTCGTGACTTATTTCGAGATTAAGGATAATATTCGCCAAGCAGTCTGGGAAGCTACTCTGGACAATGCTAAAGAGGCGACGAACAAAGATATTACCTCTGTGTTTGGGCATCCGATCTACAAGGAGTATGGCAAGCGGCCTGTACTATCCCAGGAATATGTGTATTTTAACACCAGTATCTGGGGTGGTTCGGTGACCTACGGCGTAGCCAATGTTGATGGAACCTTCTCTGAACTCGGGCGACTGACGGACTGGCCGGATACACGCAAGCAGTTCGTTGTAGCTATACCGGGGGAGATAAAGCTCTGAAGTACGAAGTCTCTCGATTGAATTTGCGTCTTACCTGATTTGTGAAAAAAAGGATTGCCGCCTGTTTATATATATGCTACTATAGCTGTAAATTAAAGGATAGTAACGGAAGCACCGTTCATCAACCGTTTTTCACGGTTTTTGGCGGTGCTTTTTTGCTGTCTTTTTTTAGAGAAAGGAGAGTGATGGCATGGCGGCAAGGATTGTGCTGGCCGTGCGGGAGAGTCAATACATCGAACCGTTACTGCATTATCTTCATCATAGCCAGTATAGCGATCTGCTGCGGATCACGGCGTTCAGCCGGATGGAGGCTTTTGCAGAATTTATACAGGGCGATGAGGTGCCAGATGCTGTTGTTGGGGATGCGGCCTTTATTGAAGCTTGGCTAGTTGGCGGACGAAGCACTGTGCGATGGGCGGTTATGAGCGAGGATGGAGGGCCAGGAAGCTACCTTGGGACCAGCAACAAGAGTTTGGCTGGCGGGGAAGTCATTGCCAAGTACCAGTCGTTGCCTTCCTTGCTGGAATCAATATTGCAATTATGTGATGTCAGGCGTTCAGGCATGCCATTATCGGCCAAAGAAGAAACTTTGCTGCTCGGCGTAGTCTCCAGTAGCGGCAGCAGTGGCAAGACGACCATTGCTCTAAATATGGCGAAAGTTCTGGGCGAACAGGGCTTGTCAGTCTTTTATCTCAATTTGGAAAGTGTGGATAGCAGCGGTATCATTCTTCGCCCGCCGCATGGGAATGTCCCAGGGCTCGAAAGGCTGCTCTATGATCTTCAGGCTGGTAGGAACAATGATGAGGTAGAACCCCCTGAACTGGGGCGTTATGTCATTCGTCATGAGGAGCTGCAGAGCGATGCGTTTAGACCTGTGAACAATCTCAAAGAAATGCTCCAGATGACTTCGCAGGATACACTCGACTTACTGGAATTGCTCATAGCCACTCGTAACTATGATGTTGTCATTATCGATACCGGTAACATAGAGGAGGAGCGGGTCAAGGCGGTGTTGCAGCGCTGCAGCATTCTGTTGTGGGTGATGCGCAATGATGATCTGAACATACATAAGATGGCCAGATGGCTGTCACATTGCAGTGCACCTCATTCCGGTCTGCCGCCGGGCATTCTTGAGAAGAGCCGGTTTGTCATGAACTTTGGGTCAGATGACATTGAAGTAGGGGGCCTGCCGGAAGGGCTGAGTATGGATGGGGTACTTCCTTATATTCCGTCTTGGACATTGCGGCACCGCGAGGAACTGTATCTGAACTCCCCTCAATTCCAGCAAGCGGTTATGGAACTATGTAGGGCTGTCGTAGAGCCTTCTCTGCCGCGTGTTTTTACTGGGAACACCGGTTATGAATGAGGAGATGTTCAGGGCGCTGCGCGGTGATATCCGGGCCGGACTGGATGTTACTTCATCTGTCGGGAACCGTGAGCTTACAGCCTATATTGAACAGACCATTCTGGAGCGGGAGAGTCTTCGCTACTTAACGGCACAGGAAAAGCATGAGCTCGTGAAGCGGCTGTTCGATTCCTTCCGCGGGCTGGATGTACTTCAGCCCCTGGTAGATAATCCGGCAATCACAGAAATTATGATCAATAGCCACAAAGATATTTTCATTGAAGAGGAGGGGGCTATCCGCCGCCTGCCACTGGCCTTTGAATCCAGCGGCAGACTGGAGGATATTATCCAGACCATCGTTTCCGGTGTGAACCGGGTGGTTAACGATTCTTCTCCCATTGTGGATGCGAGACTCAAAGATGGTTCCCGCGTCAATATTGTTCTACCGCCCGTTGCCTTGAAAGGTCCGGCGATGACTATCCGCAAATTCCCGGAAAAGCCCATGACCATGAATGAACTGGTCCGGCGCGAGACGCTCAGTGAAGAGGCGGCGGAGTTGCTCCAGACTTTGGTTGAGGCCAAATACAATATTTTTATTAGTGGAGGGACAGGTTCAGGTAAAACCACATTCCTGAACGCATTGTCCCAGTTCATCCCCTCGCAGGAGCGTGTCATTACGATTGAGGATTCAGCGGAACTACAGATTGTCACCGTTCCGAATCTTGTCTCCATGGAGACACGCAATGCTAACACAGAAGGCAAGGGGGAAATTACGATCCGCGATCTGATCCGTTCTTCACTACGAATGCGGCCGAACCGGATTGTAGTTGGCGAGGTACGGGGCGCGGAATGCCTGGATATGCTGCAAGCCATGAACACTGGCCACGACGGAAGCTTGTCCACGGGACATTCAAACAGCGCCCGCGATATGGTCAGCCGCATGGAGACCATGGTGCTAAGCGCGGCAGAGCTACCGGTTACGGTGGTTCGGCAGCAGATTAGCTCGGCGATTGATATCTTCGTGCACCTCTCTCGGTTGCGTGATCGATCCCGTCGGGTAATGGAAATCTGTGAAGTTGACGGATTGAAGGACGGAGAAGTACAGCTCAATCGACTCTACGAATTCCGGGAGACGGGAGAGCGTGACGGACGGGTTCAGGGAGGGCTGACTGCTTGCGGTAATGCTATGCTGCATACCAGCAAGCTTAGAATGTCGGGTATCGCGACACACCCGTTATCGAAGTATGCCGAGAAGGCTAGGGAGGAGGTAGGAGGGGTTTGATTCAGCGCGGGAATTTCAAACAGGATTCTGCCATGGCTCAAACCGGAAAGTCTGGTGCCGGGGTGAGGACGGTTCTGCCGGATTACAAAGTCTACATCTTATCTTCTTGGCAAAAGAATGCGGCGATCCTAATCGGGAGCCTGCTCCTGTATGGAGTTGGCTATCTCTTTTATCATCATTGGCTCATAGCTCTGCTGCTAGTACCGGGTGGAGTCTATGCTCCGCGGTTGCTGCGTGATTATTTGCATAATCGTCGCCGGATGGGACTCACGCTACAGTTCAAGCAGACACTGTTCTCATTATCCTCTTCTCTCTCGGCAGGCCGCTCTGTAGAAAACGCCTTCCGGGAAGCGGTGCAGGATTTGCACATGCTGGACCCCGAAGGGGGCGGCGATATGATTGCCGAGCTGAACATTATCTGTACACGTATGGAGAATGGACAGCCGGTGGAAGAAGCGCTGCATGATTTTAGTGCAAGGGCTGGCTTGGAGGATATTGAACGCTTCGCTGATGTGTTCACGGTATGTAAGCGGACAGGCGGTGATCTGGTGGAGGTAGTGCGCCGTACCTCGACAGTCATCGGCGAGAAGCTTGATATTCAACAGGATATCGCTGTCAGCATTGCTCAGAAGAAATTCGAGGCTAAGGCTCTGTTGATCTCTCCGCTGGCCATGATCATGTTTATGAGTCTGACGGCGGGTGATTATATGGAGCCTATGTACACCGGGCTAGGGATGGTTATATCTACATTAGCACTGGCGGGGTTGTTTCTGTGCTATCTGTGGACTTCCAAGATAATGAATATCCCGCTGTGAAGGACGGATGAGGATGAGATGGGTATCTGGTGTGGTCTTGCTTCTATTGATAGTGTTCTGGTGTGTCTTTCGGGTGCAAAGTGGCAACCGGTATGCAGGATTGCGCACATTGCCCATGGAGGGACTGAGGCTGCGACAGCTTGGTGAACCAATGCTGCTGTTGATTGAGAGACTTGGCATTGGTAGTCGTTTTCCGTCAGTGATGTTCAAAATTCAGCGTTCCATTCAGCGGATTGAGGGTACCAGATATAGCGCAGAACGAACACTGCTGTTCGCGGGAGAGATGCTCAGTTATAGCTGGCTGCTGGCAGTAGGTGGGAGCGCACTGACGCTTTTAACCGGGGAACAGACGGGGATTGTACTAGGATCTCTGCTAGCTCTTGTATTGCCGATTGCTTTGGCAAGTGATTTGCATAAAAAGGTGCGGTTGCGGGAGCAGAATATTTTGCTGGAGTTGCCTGAGCTACTGAATAGCATCGTGCTACTGGTCGGCGCCGGTGAGACCGTGCAGCGGGCAATCCAGCGTTGTGTGGAGAGCCGCAAAGGGAATACGAAACACCCGTTATATAAAGAGTTAATAGCCATGACAGGGGAATGGGAGAGCGGCTATTCCTTTCAGCAGTCGCTTGAGAACTTTAGCAAACGCTGTGCTGTGCAGGAAGTATCGTTGTTTACCACGACCGTGTTATTGAATTACCGGAGGGGTGGGAGTGATTTTGTATTGGCGCTCCGCGACCTGTCACGGATGCTGTGGGATAAGCGGAAGGCGGTCAGCCGGACACGTGGGGAGCAGGCTTCCTCGAAGTTGGTCTTTCCGATGGTAGTGATCTTTTTAATCGTTATTGTGCTGGTGGGAGCACCGGCAATTATGATGCTCAAAATGTAGAGGAGGAAGATGAGATGTCGTTGATTATAGGGAAAATGAAAAGCTTCTGGAAGGACGAGGAGGGACTCGGCACCTTGGAGATGATTCTGATTATTGCAGTATTGATTGCTGTAGTATTGGTGTTTAGAAAAGAAATACAAGAGGTTGTGAAATCGCTGATTAGTACTGCTGGCAAGAAGAGTCAGGAAGTATTCGATTGATGTTGCTGAGGGATGATCGCGGCAGCTTCACCATCGAGGCTTCCCTCCTGCTACCCATTATTATGCTCATTACCATGCTGCTTCTGTTTTTCGGCTTGTACAGTTATCAGAAGACAATGCTGCTACAGGTGGCGTCGGCTTCTACTGAACGGGCGGCGTTTAATTGGGACAATAGCCATAAAGAGAAGACGGGAGCAGTTGCTGCAGGTGAATATGATTCATTGTATTGGCGTATCGGGGAGGACAGTTTAATTGCATCATTATTTGGTGGTGAGGGGGGAAGTGGCGGTACACAGATTGAGCTTCCGGCGGGAAGTAAAGATTCAGCTCCGCTGCCTGATCTTAAACTGGCTAATGCATCCCGTATGGTCCCAGCCAATATGCCAGGGGAGATGGGCTATAAGTATGGCTTTACTGGGCGCAAAGTGAGTCTGGATTTAAAACGTCTGCTCCACTTACCTGTATTGGACGATGTGTTATCGGATGGCGCAAGTCCCAGTATACAAGCCACATCTGTCGTTACTGAACCGGCGGAGTTTATTCGTACTGTAGATCTGATGCGTTATTACGGCGCCAAGTTTAAAGGACGTCAAGGAAGCGGGGAGACCCGGCAGCCTATGAACAAGCAGGATGCCTCTGCAATGATGATGAAGCTTGGTAAAAAGTGAGAATGAGCAATCCTATTGAGAGTTTGTGACGAGAATGGCTGGGAATGGGGCTCAATCTGGGAACGGAAGAAAGTAGTCACGAAGAAAGGAAGACATGGATGAAGAGAGCGTATAACGGCTCTAACCGAGGCTTGAAGCGCAGGAAAGGAGGGTGGTTTTTTCGAATAGACGGTTCGGTATCCATCTTTTTGATCATGGTGCTGGCCTTTGTCTTCCTGTTCGATGCGGTTCTGATTGATTATGCGCGGATTGCTGCGGCCAATACCCAGGGGGAACGTCTTGCCCGAGCCGGAATACGTTCCGTGCTATCGGCTTACGATGTAGAGCTAAGGGAGAAATACGGTTTGTTCGCTTCAGGCGGAACGGATGGAAACATGCTGTTATCCAGCGTACTCAATGATAATCTGCACGAAAGCGGTCGGTCTGACGCTTTTAATCTTATTCAGATGGGCGTTGAGAGCTCTACTGTGGAATGGAGTCGGCCGCTAGGCGAGTATGGGACTTTCCGGCGTCAGATTAATGAAGAGATGAAATATAAGGCACCGATCGATTTTACACTGGAATTGGGCGGCAAGTTCAAACCTTTGTCCGGGGCGATGGCGGAGGCCTCGCAGGTGACGAAGGTACTCCGGGCATTGCAGCCACTTTATGATGAGCGTGAGGAAGCGCTGGATCTGATGATAGAACGACGGAAGCAAGCTGCAGAAAGCGGCAGGGCGCTGCTTCAGCTTATCATGAATCCACCGGGGGACAGCTTGCAGCCAAGTACGCTTGGTGAGGTATCTACGGCAGCGGATATAGCGGCTCAATATGATGATTTTGTTTACAAGTATACGTGGGACATGAACCGTGATAGTCGGGAGCCGGCGAGATATACATATCCGTTATCCCGGTATTCACAGCAATCGGCACTAGTAATTCAGCGAATTCCGCCAGCCATGAATGCTTTCCGTGAACAGCACAATGTCTTCATAGAACAGGCTGAAAGTGCTTTGTTACGGGCAAGAGAGCTGAATGATGAAATGAAGGTCGTGCTGGAGCAGTCCCGAAACAGCGGTTCTAGTAAGAGTGACCGGGCGAAGGATTGGGATATTCCAGGCAGTAGTGGTAATGAAATAGACTCTGATCCGCTACACAAGCTTCGTGAGCAGGAGGATTCTCTTATTCTTGATCAAGCTGACTTTACAGGGATAGAAGAACATTTTTCCACTCAAAAGAGAGGTTTTGAACGGCTGGAACCAGTAACTGCCGCATTGCCGGGTGTCCTTGCTGAATTTTCGGGGCTATACAGTAATGGTTCAAGAATGATTGGGTCGGTTTTAGCAGCTGCGCAATCTGTTGGGAACTATCTGGGCAGCTATGGTGCTGGAGGTAGCCTTATTGAAGCAGAGCTTGCTGCACTTGAAGAGCACCGGAGCTCGGATAAACAGCGGAAGCAGTGGGAGAAAGAGGCCAAGACCAAGCTGAGTGATGCTATGAAGACAATAGATATAATTCGAGAGCTGAACGACCGGGCAGGAGAGGCTATGCAGCGCTATGATACTTTGCAGAAGTACTACGAGGAAATTCTTTCACTGAATAAAGGATTGGACGATGCCAGAAAAGACGGGCAAACCTCCTCCGATCCTTATGCTGCCGGAAGCTCTGCGATGACGAATATGGACGGGGTATACGATGTCATGACCAGTGCCCTTACAGGAACAAGAGATAGGCTTTTTCAAACAGAGTATTCAGCACTTTATTTTCAACATTTTGATCTCTCTGCTTTGTCCTCTATGGGTAGCGGTATGGAAGGCGCGAATGTTGACAAGCTTGCTGCACAGATGGACCCGCATGCTCAGGAACTGGAGTATATTTTGTACGGATTCCATAATCCGGCAGGCAACATTGCCGCCGCTTATGGTGAAATATTCGCCATGCGGCTAGCCATTCGCACCATGGAGGGGTTTGTCAAAAAAGCGGGTATTGGCAATCCACTGGCTGTTCTGGCGGCTGCGTTGTTGTACGGCATTGAGCAGGCAGTTCAGGACATGCTGAAACTATGCAAGGATGGTTCAATTCCATTATCAGAGTTTATACCGGCTCAGTTGACTTACCGTGATTACTTGAGGTTGTTCCTCATGATACATGGCAGTGGCGAATCACAATTATCACGAATGCTGGCTGTGATTCGGCTCAATACAGGTATCAATCCCGCAGAGAGAAATACTTATGCTTCCGCGAATATTCGTTTTGGACTGCGTCTATGGTTTCTGCCAGGGATGATTACATTGCTGAATTACAGTGGAGTGCTTGCGGGGGATGTGAAAGGAAAGATTTACTATAGGGGGATACAGGCTGATTCAGCTTATTAGGCGGAGGGGGTGAAGATTATGAGGCTATGGCTCAAAAGAAGAAGAAGCAATGAGAAGAACGAGGGTAGCATGGTGGTTGAAGCGGCAATGGTTCTCCCCATTTTCTTGTTATTCGTTCTGTTCCTGATCTTTATCATTCAAATGAGTCTATACTCCACCGCTTTGCAAAGCACGGCCTCGGACACCGTGAAAGTCATCTCCACCCATATCTATCCCGCAGCTCTGGCAGCTCAAAAATGGGATAAAGACAGTGGCAGCGAAACAAATCCTACAGGAAGTGATCCGGGAAGCAAACAAGCAGATGCACACTCGCCATGGGGAATTCCCCGTCTTTCGCTCATGGAATGGGGGGAGGATTATGCGAATGATCTGCCGCCTCCGCTGAATGAGTGGGCCCTGGCTGCAGCAGAAAAGGGAGAAGGACCCTTGCAGAAGCTTCAGGCGGAAGCCTCACAGAGTGTGTTGGACCTGGCCATAAAGCCTTTAATGAAGCCTTATCTCGCCAGCGACATGTTGGAGTATGACCGAATTCATGTGTCCAATGTCATTATCCCAGATTTGAAGAAGGGGACAAGGCCCTATTTCGGTGTGGAGGTAAGCTATGATTTGCCCATGAAGGTTCCTTTTCTGAATCAAAATATTGTGCTGGAGGCAAGTGCCGTAGAGCGTCTGTGGATCGGTGATACTGGCGAGGGCCGCGGCGGAAATGGGGAAGAGGGCGGAAAAGAAGAGCCTTCGATTGTGATCCTGGAGAAGCCGGATCCCGGTGTTGTTAACAAGCAGGGCAAGGTTCGGGCCAAAATCCCACCGGGCACCTCTGCTAACTTGACAGTCATTTATAAGAGTGGCTTGAGCAAGGCAAAGTACTTGGGCTGGAAGCAGGCGGACAAGGATGGATATATCGAATGGGAATGGAAGATTGGCGTTAACACGACGCCAGGTTCCTGGACATTGGTTATTCAGACAGATGATGGGCAGTCCATCGAAGTCAATTTTACAGTCGTGAGTGGTAAAAAAGGGGGTTAGAGAATGGCCGATTGGGCTTTTTGGGGCTGCCTTCCGTTTCTGGTGGCTGCACTCGTTACAGATATACGATCGATGCGGATACCCAATCGAATTACAGTGTCTGCATGGCTTGGAGGCCTATTGGCTCAGTCGCTCATGAACGGCTGGCACGGTCTTTTAATGTCAGTCATCGGGGCTGCTGGGGGATTTGCAGTGATGCTGCTTTTGCATCTTATCGGGGCTGTTGGAGCCGGGGATGTTAAGCTTTTTGCTGGCATCGGGGCCTGGACTGGCTTTATGTTCACAGCTCAGACCATCATGTATTCGATCTTGTTCGGGGCGGTCATCGGTTGGATCATCGCCTTGCGGCGCGAAGAGGCGTGGGTGCGGTTGCGAAAAGTTTTTGGAACAGTGGCGGGGGTTGTAGTGCTGCGCAATCTGGGTATAGCAAAGTCAGGCGGCGGGCATCTGCTGAAATTTCCTTTTATGCTGGCGGTGCTACCCGCTGTTGTATGTGCTTATCTATATTATTGAGGTTGGGAGGTGATCAATGTTGTTTGGTTTGACCCGTGATTTTATGCAAAAGGATGGCATCAGCATGATGCTGGGTGTTCCCGAAGGGCTGCGTGCAGAGCGGCTCAATATGGTACAGGTCCGTATGCTTATGAATTCAGAAATCCCACATCATTTGCGGTTGCAGCTCAAGGAGATCGACCTAAGAGTCACTCTGGAATATGGATTATCCCGCAAAAAAATGCTCAGCCATCTACTGAAAGGTGAGAAACTGAGTATGACCTCTTTCTTCGGTTTGCTGCTCCAGGTGGCTCAATCGATAGAAGAGGGTAGACTCTACATGCTGAAAGCCGAACAGTATGCGCTGCATGAGGACTATATTTTCGTCGAAGGTTCGCTACACTCCGGAAAAGTCTATCTGACCTACGTTCCCTTGCTAAGTCCGGATAATGTAATCTCTACCGGCCAAGGCTTTAGATCCCTGATTATGACGCTGATGGCTTCAGTGAAGGAGCTTACGGGCGATGGTGTACAGCGATTATTGCAATGCTGTGGAGAAGAGGACTTCACTCCCGTCCGTTTAAAAAAACTGCTGGCAGAGCTTCTGACTGAGGGGGAAGTGGTGAAGCCGCATTCGGAAATCAAGAGGGACAGCAATGTCTTGCCTTTCCCGAGATTTGAGAATCCTGAGCCGTCAATTTTATCTGATCAACCGTTAAGGACACGGCCATCAATCGGGGGTTCTGATAAGAAAGCGGGCATGCAAGATTCTGTTAGTGTACCTACAGCAGCAGGAGTTCCTCCGACCCCATGGACGGGTGGTTATTCCGCTTTTCAGCGGAGCCAGGAACAAACAAGTTCAGGGTTTACGGAAGCAGAGGAAACACAGCGGGCCTCGCCATACAGAACATATATCGTGCTTGGATGCTTGCTGGGCGATGCACTGTTGTGGAAATTTCTTTATATGAGTGATCCTTCAACTCTATGGCTAGCAGTGTGCGGAATCATAACGTTGCTGCTTGCGATTACATGCTGGCTGGTGTGGACTGGGGTCATCAAATTAGGTAAGAAGGAAGACGAGGATGAACCGGATGCAGAAGAGATTGCACGGGGGATGAGCCTCAGGGTACCGGACAGTTTTTTTGGAAGAGATTCTGGGAGGGATTCTGTAAGGGGCCTTAAAAGGGAATCTGAAAGGGACTCTATGAACGCCGGTTTATCACCACCGCTGTCCAAGGTAGAACCGTTGAAAAATAGGCAGAAAGTAGACAATAGCCGATCAGTGCAAAACCAGAAGCATCCTGCTCATGAATTTCCTGCTTCAGGCTCGTTACCTACCTCGGCAACCGTTCTGTTATCAGTGGAAAATGCGCCGGATAACAATGTGGCGACGGATAAGCACAGACGTGCTGCACCGTATCTGGAACGATGTGATCACAATAACAGCGGTGCGATTGAACGAATCGAACTGGATCGAGCAAGCTTTATTATTGGACGTTCGGAAGAGGTGGCCCAATATGTAGAAAAATCCGAGGGCACCTCCCGAGTGCATGCTGAAATACTCAAGAGTCCAGCCGGATATGTCATTAAGGATCTCGACTCCAGGAACGGAACTTTGCTACAGGGGGAGGCTATGATCCCATATAAAGAGTACCCGCTCATGGAAGGAACTGAATTTACTATTGTCAAAGGCAATTATATCTTTCATACAGCCTAGTCCCTGAATTCAATGTTGCTTTATTGGGGAGCTTCTACTTCTACTACGCCTTGAGGTCTTGCAGTGCAGTTTCTAGTGTAGGATGAGTGAAGCTGAATCCGTGCGCTATCGATTTGGAAGGAAGCACTCGCTGGCCTTCCAACAGAATTTCCGAAAGTTCGCCTACGGCTGTCTTCAAGAGGAATGCCGGGAGTGGAAACCAGTGTGGTCTTTTATACACCTTGCCAATGGTTCGACCAAACTGATCATTGGTGACCGGATTCGGGGCTGTGGCGTTGACTGGACCGGAAATATCCGGCGTATGGACACAGAAGTCGATTAGCTTCACGATGTCATCATGATGAATCCAGGACAGCCACTGTTTACCGCTACCTATTTTGCCGCCAACGCCTAGAAGGTAAGGAAGCTTCATCATAGGAAAAGCTCCACTTTCGTTGCCAAGTACGACTCCTATACGGAGCTTGACCCTTCTGATATCGGGATAGGCTGCATCTGCAGCATCTTCCCAAGCTTTTACGACTTCTGAAGGGAAATCCATCACATGGGCGGGAGAAGATTCATCGAAAGTATCATTGAAGGACGTACCGTAGATAGCCACGGCGGAGGCTTGAACGATCACAGGTGGCTGATGCTCCAGCGCATGCCACAGCTTGGCTGCCGCCGCTACGGTGACCAGACGGGACTGTATAATCGACTGCTTTCCTTTTGGGGTCCAGCGCTGACTTAGCGAGGAGCCGGCAAGATTGATAAGCGCGTCACTGTTCTCGGCAGGGAGGGGATTGACTGCAAGGCCGTCCCAGGTATGATAACTTAGCTTGGCATGTGATGACTTCACTTCAGGCAGCTTGCGGCCTACGATCAATACTTCATGACCGGCCTGAAGCCAGTAATCCTTAAGCTTGCTTCCGATGAAGCCTGTGCCGCCGCATATTACGTATTTCATACTGTATGCCTCCATTTCGCCGCTCGGAATGCCACGGAAGTTCTGTATGATGGTCTACTTGAACAAATGCTTGTAGGGAGAGTAATCGATTCCGTTCTTTTCAAGAAAACTGACGAGAAAACGGTTATCCCGCCGGGGGGTAGCAACAATGTAGCCCTTGATGCAATGATCGCGTGTAACTTCAGAGGCATTGCTCTCCACCGCTATCTTTCCGATCTCGGCAGCAATGGAATGTTTGGCGATATCTCGAAAGGGACTGGGCACCGGCTGAACGAGTTGATCCAAAAAGGCTTTAGATTCGCTGCCCCACAGTGGTCGGCTACGCTCCACCCAATAGTTCTGCCAATCAAGTTTGGACTTCCCATCGGCTTTGGGAAGCACTTTCAGAAATTTGCGAAACATAAAGTAGCCGCCGATACACATGGAGCCAAGTAGAAGAAAGGTCCAGAAAGCGATGGAGTTCATAAACCAATTGCTCGGTGCTACCGACAACATTCCAAGCCCTGATTTGATAAACATGTCCTAACCACCTTTAACAATGATTATTATCACAAATTTGTCTCTGGTCTAAAGTATAGCGTATTTACCAAGTTTTGCGAAGTCGGAATGCCAGCTTGGCATTGCCTAGATTTATTCCCCCGTTCACGGTAGAATATAGTTTAATTCGTGATGGAAAGAGGGAAAAAGGCATGCTGAAAATAGGTTCACATGTGTCCAGCTCGGACAAGGGTCTCCTGACCGCTGCTAAGGAAGCCAACGAGTACGGTTCTAGCTCGTTCATGTTATATACTGGGGCGCCGCAGAATACGCGTCGCAAGCCGATTGAAGCGATGTATCCCGAGGAAGGGAAATTGGCGATGAAGGCCAACGGGGTAGAGGAGATTGTTGTCCATGCCCCATACATTATCAATTTGGCCTCGTATAAGGACAATACGTATCAGTTGGCTGTGGATTTCTTGCAGGAGGAAATTCGCCGTACACATGCATTTGACGTCAAGAATATTGTACTGCATCCAGGTGCTTATACAGACAAGGATCCGGAATATGGCATCCAACGGATTGCAGACGGTCTTAATGAGGTGCTTAACGGTACTAATGAGACAGAAGTTCATGTTGCGCTAGAGACCATGGCCGGAAAGGGTACAGAGATCGGCCGCAGCTTTGAGGAGATTGCCTCAATCATTGACAAAGTCGTTCACAACGAACGGTTGACCGTTTGTCTGGATACTTGCCACATTCATGATGCCGGGTATGATATCGTTAGCGATCTGGATGGAGTGCTGCAACAGTTCGATCAGATCGTTGGTTTGAACCGCCTAGGCGTTATTCATATCAACGATAGTAAGAATCCTTCCGGCGCGCGCAAAGACCGTCACACACCGATAGGATCCGGCTTTATTGGCTTCGATGCGATCAATAAGGTGGTTCATCATGAAGCACTGTCGGGTCTTCCGTTTATCCTGGAGACACCATGGATCGGTAAAGATGCCAAGACACAGCGGCCGATGTATGAGGTGGAGATTGCCTTGCTGCGTGGCAACGTATCAGAGCGCTTCGGACCGGAGTTTCTGAAGGAGGTTGAGGAGCTGCATAGCTTCTTTGCCAAGCTGGAGATTGATTCCCGCCAGTATGTGCTGGATATCTGGAATCTGCTGAAGAACGATGCCAAGGCCAAGAAGGCTGACCCACGCGAGCCGCTGGAACGGTTGTATGATCATGTGGCGGCTGCCGGATTGTTCCCTGAACTCAGTGAGGAAGGTATCAATCACCGTTTGATCGCGTGGCTTGCCGGCAAACAAATTCTGGTTAACGCTTAAGCAAAACTTTAGACATGCGCAAGTAGATGAGAGGGTGGAACACAGAACATGGAATTACATGTAAAGAGAGATCATTCATCAAGCAGTCATCAATATCCGAATCGTGCGCGGATGCTCATTTCCTGTCCGGATGGACCGGGAATTGTGGCGGCAGTATCACATTTTCTGCACCAGCACGGTGCCAACATTGTTCAGTCTGATCAATATACAATGGACCCGGATGGCGGCATGTTTTTCATGAGAGTCGAATTTGATCTTTCGGAGCTAGGGGAGCGGCTGGAAGAACTTCGCACACAATTCAGTGCAGTAGCTGACAAGTTCAAGATGGATTGGCAGATCTTCCAGGTGAGTCACAAAAAACGGCTAGCCATCTTTGTTTCCAAAGAAGATCACTGTTTGGTCGAGCTGCTCTGGCAGTGGCAGGCCGGTGATTTGGATGCTGAAATTGCCCTTGTGGTGAGCAATCACACGGATATGCAGGCTTATGTGGAATCCTTCGGCATTCCATTCCATCATATCCCGGTTACTGCGGAGACCAAGGCAGCAGCAGAGAAACGGCAGCTTGAAGTCATCGGAGGCGACATTGATGTCATCATCCTGGCCCGTTATATGCAGATCATTTCGCCTTCATTCATCGAGCATTTCCGTCACAAGATCATCAATATCCACCATTCGTTCCTGCCTGCCTTCGTCGGTGGCAAGCCTTACGCACAGGCTTACCAGCGCGGGGTGAAAATTATCGGAGCTACAGCTCACTATGTAACTGAAGAGCTTGATGGCGGCCCGATTATTGAGCAGGACGTTCAGCGCGTTAGTCATAGCGACGATGTGAATGAACTGAAGCGAATTGGTCGTACGATCGAGCGTGTAGTTCTGGCCCGTGCCGTTAAATGGCATATTGAAGATCGTATTCTTGTGCACAACAACAAGACTGTCGTGTTTAACTAATTCAACTAACTTTTCGGTGAACGCGGGTGCAACCCTTGCAAACCCGGCGTTCACCGGATTCTTCATCAGCCGGAATGCTCATTCCGCAGAATCCCCCAGTGTAGTTCCTCTTGGATAATCTTATAACTTTCTTAATTCCCTACAGGTAAAAAAGCATTTTACCAGCATTTTGGATATCCATGCCAAAGTGCATTTTGTCGTGGGCAAAATTAGTATTTTGAAGGAGGCAGAGGGCTTGTCTTTACAGCGAAGGCATTTGCTAAAACGTAATTATTTTTTCGCATTTCTGATTCTGATTACAGGGTTCGGCGGTCTACTTGGCTACGATCTATATTTCAAGCCCTACGTGTTGGCCCAGACGGTAGTGAAGGTCAAGGTAGCAGACGGCAATTTTTTGCCTAAAAATTATGAGTTGACCGCTAGTGATCTGTACCTGGATTCTGTTCAGACCAAGGACATTCCCGCCGGTGTCGTTACAGATATCCGGAAGGTCGAACATAAAATCACAAATGTCAATTTAACGAATGGGAGTATTCTCACCGACTACCTGATTGATGTCAGCGAGCTGGAGCCTACGGCTGATGAAGGAATATTCCCAATTCCGAAGGAGGGGATTTATGCCATCAATGGTTCATTGCGCAGCCGGGACAAGGTGGATATTTATCTGGTCGAGGGTGATTCTCGCAATGCTAGTGCAGCTAGAGAGCGCAATGCTGCCAACGGTATAGACAACACGCCAGGAGTTTTAAGTGACGGTAAGGAGGCTGCAGAGCTTCCTGACTCTGGAGCATCGCTGTTTCTGGCCGGAGCCACAGTGAACTATGTGCGCTCGGAGGATAATAATGATGTGCTCGACTCGGAGCATGGCAACACGAATAATCGGTTCACATCGACGGGGAAGGTCGCATCACCTGAACTGAAGCTGAAGAAAAGTGATGGTCAGCGCTTAGGCCAATATTTGGAGCAGGGTAAGAAGCTGTGGATTGTGCGGGTGGAGTAGGAGGGAGAACGTAATTGAAGATTTTTAGCTTTGGAATGGATCAACTGACTGTCAATGAGATTAAAAATGCTGGCTTTACAGTCGTCACTCAAAATGTGCTGCCTGATCCGCCCCATACGGAGGGGCACATGCTTCTGGCAACCAGCGAGCAGGTCCCGGTACAGACTTTGCGTGAGCTGCGCCACCGATACCCGGTAACGACGATTCTTTATCTGTATATGCAAAAGGGAGTTCACGGCTATCAGCCGGTGCATATGTTATGCGAGAGCCTGGGGATTCATTTTATCCCGCCTCGATCAACTTCATTGGCGATTATCGAGAAAATCCATTTTATTCTGGAAGAGGACGGCGAGAAACGCAGCAATTTGGTTGGGTTTTTCGGGTCAGGTCCCGGAATCGGCTGCACAAGTGCGGCCAAGCTGTTTGCCTGGAGACTTGCTGCGGCTGGCTTACGCGTGATTTTACTGGGCCTTGATTTGTATGATCCAGGCTTTGACCGTAGAACAACAATCAGCCTGGACAGGCTGCGTCCAAGAATTACAGGCAAGATGCTGCACGCCGAGGATTTCGAGCAATTGATCAAGCAGGACGGCTATGCTTATCTGCCGGGCAACTATGACTACTTGAGCGCCCAGGATTATCAGGAAGAGGAGATCGAGTATCTTTTGGCCCGGGCAGCGGAGAATGCCGATATCGTGATTGCTGATTTTGGCTCCATTCCGGAAAGTGCTGCCTGGTATGTGGGGATGCATCAAAGTGCGCTGCGACTGATCGTCACCCATCCCAAGCACGAATATAGACTGGAACCCTTGCTAGAGTTGGCCGGGCACATGGATCTGGGACCACAGGATTTTCAACTGATTATTAACAGAAGCAATCTGGAAGAGATTACGACACCGAAAAATCTTGCGCATCGGATCGGCAGCGAGATTATGCTGGAAATCCCATATGTTCAATCCTTTCAGGAGAATCTCCCGCTTGGCAAAAGAGAGCTTCAGCAGGTCGATGATAAGGTGCGTTTCTTAATGGTGGCACTTGGATTGGCACCTGAGACACGCAAGAAGGGATTGTTCTCATGATTAGTGTTCAGGAGCCTTTTTCGCTTAAAAGAAGTGTGATGCGCAGCAGCAAGCCCGGGAAAGAAGATTTCTACGCTTTTCTGCAAAAAATGAAAAATGATATGAATGCGGGATTGGAGCGGGAGGATGATTACTATTTCCAGCTTAATGCCAAGGCTCTGATTGGTGATCCCCAGGCGGTCAGTTATTTTATGAATGAAATTGAAAAGTATCTGCGCAAAACACCGTTCACAGGTCAGGTGCCGGAGGCCTACCGGACAGCAGCGGAGGCTCTTTTCCACGAATGGAAGGGCTTCGGTCCAGCCTACCGCTGGTTTACCGACCGGGCATACAGCGAGTCTACGGGACTGCAGATGATAGGAAAACAGATCTTTTATAACCACAAGGGACAGTTCGTGCCTTATCCGTACGAGATGCCTTCTCTGGATCGGGTGGAACAGCTGAAGCGATCTTTGCTGAAGAGCGACCCTAACAAAAAGCTGAACAAGGATCACCCTTCGGTTGAGTTTAAAATGGACGATCCACTCTGGCCCGGACGTTTCATCCGGCTGGCAATCTGGGTGTCCCCGCGGGTCTGGGAGGGCTTCACGACAATCTCGCTTAGACGTCAGGTTGTGGAGTTTCTTGATCTGGATGATCAGGCTGGCACGGAATGCATCCCGGTAGAAGCTGTGGAGCTGATTCGGGCGCTCGCTGGGACATTCCGTAACACGATCATCGCAGGTGCTGTCGGTTCGGGTAAAACAACGTTTGCCAATACGATTGTCGGTGAGCAGCTGCTGGGTTCTACCTCCTGCATGGGGGTGGTCATGATTGAGAAGCATCCGGAATCTACGCTGCCGTATCAGATCAAAGGCCATCGAATTATTCCAATCCAGGCAGCTAATGAGGAATTGATGGAGGTCGGCGTGGAATCGCTGCGGCATGACCCAAACATCGTCTACATGACCGAGATGCGCTATAACGAATGGGAATTTTATCTCTGGAGCGGCGAAAAGGGCTATGACGGCATCACCGGCACGTTTCACACAGTTGACTCGGAGGATATTCCGTATCAAGGGGCTTTTGCTGTATCGACTCGGATTGGTGGTAGCCTGGAGGGCCATCTTATTTCTGCCCTGAAGGCCTGTGAACTGGTCTTTATTCTGGAGAGCATTCCTAATGGGAAGAAGCGGTTGTCCCGTATTTCGGAGGTGTTTTACGATGAGGCCCGTAATTCAGTTTTTGCCAATGATCTGATGCGCTGGGACGAGGTGCGGGCGGAGTGGACATACAACGATGAGCTGACAGAGGCGCTGATGACCAAGATGGCGAAGAAAAACGCCACAGCCGCCAAAATACTGCTCAAGGAGCTTGGACATCTGGCCGGTCTCAAACCGATGGTGGAGCCCCTGAAGGAAAGCTTGAAATCGCGGATTGTTCTTAACAAGTAAGGCGGTGAATCTATGAATCTTTTGCAGTATTTACTACGGTTTGCTCTGCATGTTCTGGTGGTATGGGCATTATGGCTGATGATTAAACCGCTCGTAGAGCAGCATTTGCGGCAGCTTGGGCAGAAGTTGGATCAGAAGCTGCACCGTAAGGCCAGCATGTTCGGGCAAAAGGTCAGCAGGTTTCGGAAGAGGCTGTGGATCTATCGCCATCTGGATCACCTGCTTTATTTTGCTCAGCGGAAGTACGAGCCCGGGATCAGTGTGATGCGTTTTATGTTTGGTTCTGGCATTGTGTTTACGGCGGTTTTCTTGTCTGGTCTATTGACACTAAGCGAGCTTCCCGGTCGTTTGAGCTTCTCTAACCCTTTTATGGAGGGAGTTACTTTTAAGCAGGGGGTGCCCATTCAAGGGGCCTGGCGTTTTCCGTTATTTGCAGCTTTTATTTCTGCGATGATTCCGTACTTCCGGCTAAGGTATGTCCATGCGCAGCGTAAGGTAAGAGGAAGCTACGATCTACTGGATGTGGTAAAAATATCGACGAAATTCACACATCTATCGGTAGATTCCATCCTGAACAAAACAGCGGATTTTCTCACAGAGGATAACGTGCTGAAGACCCCGCTCAAGCTGCTTGGCGCCGCCTTTTCCAATTACAGCAGTGAAAGAGAACTGAATGAGGAGGCTGCACGCTTCTCTTCCGCGATTGGAACAACCTTCGCCGTGGAGTTTGTGTCGGATTTGTTGTATTCGGAGAAAGAAGGTACACGTTATCTGAAGAACTCGCTTATGATGCTGAACCGCTCGATGGAGCAACAGCGCGAGACTATTATTTCGGTAAAAGCAAACAGTCGAGACGCAATCAGCCTGGGGCTGTACGGTAATCTGGTGGTGCTATTTTCTTCTGTCGGAACCTTTATCTACATGCTGAAGCCTGATGTGTACCTGCGACTGCAGTTTGAGACTCCGCTTGGCCTGACCTTTTTGATGATCATTATTACGGGACTCTTTATTTCCTTTGTCATCAGCACGGTTCTTGCCAGACCTAAACTGGACTACCATTAAGGTGATGAACTATGGATAGATTATTTTTATTACTTGCCACATTGGGAGTTGCGTACGTTGCGTTGCTAGTTTTTGTGAGCAGTAGCAGTAAGCAGGAACGCTATATTCTTAGGCTTGGCCTAAAGTGGAATAAGATTGGTGAGCGTGTACAGAATGACCGCCTTCAGCAACTGCTGGATCATAGCGGAATACCTGTATCGGCCCAGAAAATCACCCTGTTTCGCTACTCTGCCGCGCTTATCTATCTTCTGCTCCAGATTATCGGAGATTTCATTCGCGCCGCACCATTTTCACTCTATGATCCATTGATTGCAGGTCTCATTCTAGTGGTTACTAGTCCTGTGCGCTATCTTCCGTTCGGCTGGCTGTTGTCATGGTATCACCAGAGAACGATGGTTCAAAAGGACGGTGAGCTGATCTCCTTCATTCGTCTATATGAGAATAACAGGCTGCGAAAACATGGATATGTCCAACTGTCTGCTTTTTGCGGAGGCTCTGCAGATCATTTTCAGTATATCCGCCAGGATCTGCGTGAGTTGTCAGAGCGTGCGGTCGATGAAGGGGTGGAACCGGCCATAGAATGGTTTTGTGGAAGGTTTCCGGCGAACCATAGCTTTATTAACGATATCCGTTCTATTTTGCTGGCTACCGAGAGTATGGACGACGATGTCGAAGCCGCCAACTATTTGCGGGAACAGGGGAAAATCATTTCGAAAATCTCCAGCGATCAGTATTTGCGAAAATGGTCCTTTATCGGGGATATTTCAACGATTGTGAACGTAATTCCGTCGATCGCCACCTTTTTGATGATTGTTTGTTTGGCGATGCAGTACATCATGTTAATAAAAGGGGATTTTGGCGGTGTAGGTATGTTTCAGTGAAAAAATGTCATATTCAAGAATCGAATAAAAATATACAATTAAAAGGGAGATATTAACAATGAAAAAAGACGCTATATCTACAGGTATGTTTATCGCTATCGGATTTTTGTGTGTTGCTATCGTTATCGCCATCCTGGTTCCTGTCGTCAGGGATGTCGTTAATAATGCGCGTGACAGTAAACCGGACATTCCTAAAGTGATGATTGTACAACCGTCTGGACAGATTCAAAGTGCTGCAACCCATTTGTTGTTAAACGGTCAAGTGTAACGAGTTATGAAAAAGGACTCTATTTCTGTTGCGGTTTTTCTGGCCATAGGCTTTGTCATCGCCGGGATATTTATCACTGCGGCTACTGGCATTATTGGCGACAGCCAGGATGACATCATTACTTATACAAAGCAAGTAGAGCAATACTAGAAGGGGGCAGAATCCGTGAAAGCGACTGTCCTCAGGGCATTGTTCATGTGGCTTGTCCTCTTTATTATTTTGCAGCCGATATTCACTTATCTTGATTATTTACTCGATCTGCAGGTAAAGGCCAACACCTCTTTTCTGACGCAAAAGGCGGCTACTGAGGGAATGGTTACCTCTGCAATGAGAAGCGAAGTGATATCTAACCTGAAGGCGGTCGGTTTTCCAGAAGCTTCGATCTCAATCACCAGCAGTACGGAAAGCGTGCAGGCGCGCAAGCAGCGAATTGACGTCTATGTAACAGCACCGCGACTGAATCTGTTTCCTTACAAATTCTCTGGCATGTCGCAGCCGACACGTTATTACGGGCATGGATCCATAATGAGTGAGTATTTGGACTAGATGGGGATGGGCTAACAGATGGACTATATTATCAAACTGGCTTTTGTGCTGCTGATCTTTATTTATTCCTGGTTTTTTCAGATTCAGAATCAGGAATGGGACACCGTGCGGAGCATGCTGAAGGATGCTAGTAACGTCGCAGTCCATGATGCTGCACAAGAAATGGATGAGACTGCCCGCGCGCAGGGCCGGCTGATTATCGATCCCGCCCAAGCTTATGCGACCTTTGAGGATTCGCTTCGCCATAATTTGGGGCTAGGTATTGATCTCTCTCCCAAGGCTGGAAGTAGATTTCGAGACAAGGTCAAAATCGTAAAGTTCGATATCGTAGATGAATCCAAAGGAGCAAGTTTCCCGCTACTCTACGAGGACCGTAAATACGGCATCACCAAATATATACAAGGTCCTTCCGTTATAGCGGTGATAGAAACCAAGCATCCGGTATTGATTGCTAGAACAAAAAAGCAAGAAGCCATTACCGTACCGGCAGTTCAGGAGTACAAGTACAATAAGTAATTTTAGCGGCAACTGGAGCCTGTGAGGATGGTATTATCTCGGGCTCTATTGCCGTAATACATAACCCTGTTTTTGGCGGATGACCTGTTCAGGTATGGCGGAAAAACTACCCGGTGGAGATGAACTGAAGCATATTTGGAGTGGTAAGGCTGATCTGTGGTGAGACTTAGCAGGGCATCAAATAAATATTCTAAAGGAGATGTTTCGAATGAAGAACACAATGATGAAGGTAACTCTAGCAGCAACCATGTTGGTAGGTGGAATTTTGGGACAGGGTGCAGTGGACGATTCGAAAGCAGATGCAGCAGCAGCTCCTACTACAAAAGCCCAGCCGGTCATGACAGATAACTTGTTTAAGTTTGGATTGAAAAAGGACATTGAGCTGCCGGTTACTGTTACTGCTGGGGGTTTGAGTTACACGCTGGAGAAGCTGATGTTCTACGACGTGAAATCTACTGAAGCGCAAACGCTCATGAAGAAATATGGTTATTCAGATAGAATTTATAGAACACCTACTAAATATATGGTATGGACAAAGTTAACCATTGAAAATAAAAGTAATAAGATCATTCAGCAAGGTGCAAGAGATTTGAGTCCGAAATGGCGTATAAATGTAAATGGCAGTAGCCTCGATGCACCCACTCCTGGAAAGAAAGTAGATGAGCTCAATAATAGAGAAGCATTGTGGGATTGGGTATTGAAACCAGGTGAACAACTATCTACCTATCAGATGTATGGATATATTAAAGATCCTAAAGATATCTCTATTTACGTTAATGTTAATGGCCAATTTCAAGAAAAATACATTGTGAATATGCCAGAGGAATAGTCTATATGAAAAAACTATGCATTGCTATATTTACATTTACGTTGTTTTTAACATCTTTTTCGCTGGAAACGAGGGCAGCTAATACGCTAAACAAAACAGTGTCAATACCCTCAGAAATTCTTACTGGATCTGCCAATAGTCAGAAGACATATTACTTAGATCTTCCTAGTGGTGTATCCAGTTCTTCGATTAATACCTCATCTCTAAAGTATAATGGTACTAGTCAGAGAGTAAATTTATCAATAGAGAATGGGAAAATAAAAGTGACTTTAAAGGGTGTGGAATCGAAGCAACGAATCGATAATGTGCTCGGGTATTTCGGTTCTTTTAGATATCTATTTGAAACAACGCCCGGCAATTCAATTTGGCGATATTCAGATGGTGTGAGATGGCAAATAAATGAGTGGGACCCCTACCTTAACGCTCAGAAACATCACAATACGAATGGACAAGGTAATGAGATACCTAGAGAAGATCCCCCGGATATGAAGGTGGTGACTCAGTCAGAAGTATCACGATCCGGGATTAAATGGTACGACAAGAGTGTGAATTCGGTAATTGATCCAACTCAGATCATAGAGTCCTCTGTCCAATTAGTTGTACCTACAGATCTTCTTCCACCAACATATGTTAATCATAATGTAGTAAATGGAAAACAATTTATAATCTATTATAAAACTGATGCGGCTTTGAAAAATTATGGTCCTGAACCATTGAGTGAAAATTTTGATAAAAGCGGTCATGCATTGGGTAGACGGTATAGAACAGCATTAAAATACTACTTTACAGCCTCAGCGAATGTAACCTCTTATAAATATAGTGGAGATATCTCGTTTGATTACAATCTCCCAACAGAACCTACCCTTACCGGAACAGCAACTCTAAACAAACCTAATCCAAATCCTACAAAACTGGGAGATACGGATGTACCCGTGCAAATCGCTTTAATGGGACAGCTGCAAGGTTACACGGATGCCTCAAACATTCAAGAGTGGGTCTTCTATGCAAAAGAGAAAAATAGGGACCAGACCCTACAAACGAAAAAAGAAACTGCAAAGACTTTCAATGTTAGCACCGTATTTGATTTTACGATAAAAAAACCGGATGTGAAGGGCGAAACCCATACTCAAGATTATGCGCTAAGGGTTCTTGTTCGTTTCAAAAAACCTATTGTTACTAAAAATGGACCTATTGATTCATTGGAACAGCTTTTAGAAATTTCGGCGGGTGTTTATAAGAATAAGCCTGAGGTTTCTTTTCCTTCGCCCCCAGCCGTTCCTACACCCCCTGAAGGAAAGCCACCTGTAGCAAGAATATCAGCACCAAGATACATAAAAGCTGGGGATGATATGCTTGTTAGTGGAGCTGCTTCCTATGATCCGGATGGATACATTAAGGATTACTGGTGGGATACCTCGGGAGCACAGGGGGAGATCGGAAACAACTCAAGAGGTTATGTCTGGTATACCAGAGAGCAGATTGGAAAGACGTATCCTATTGCGCTGACAGTTGTAGATAATGATAATCTATTTGGCAGTACAAGCACCCAAGTTACGGTAATTGAGCCAACACCATCAGCGAGTTTAGTAATAGAAGGGACGCTTAAGCAAAATCGAAAGACTACATTAATGTCTAAAAGCCAGAGTCCCACACGGTTTCCGTTAGTTTCTTCAAAGACGAGAGTGACCATAACCGCTGTCTCTGGCGGAACGAATGCAGATATTAAATATGCCGGTACATTATCTGATTTTGAAAGTAAAGATATTCTATTCAAAAGGGCTGGTAAATATAAAGCTTCGATTTATGTAGAAAACACGCTTGGATATTCTGCTACAAACGAGATTACTTTTGATATTATTCCAGATGAAGCACCATATGCTTACTTCACTATGCCGGCAGTAGTCTATAGAAGTCCTGATTACGGAAACAAGGCAGTAGTTTCTTTGGATGATATGTCGTATTCCCCTGATAAAGATGTAGTGGGACGCAGATTGTGGGAATATCGCTATGACTCTAATAATGACGGAAGTTTTGACGGAGAACCATGGGTGATCTTCAGTAATGACAATGAGGATCGTTTAAATCTGCTGCTTAGTGAGGTTGGGAAATATGAAATTCGCCTAACCGTTTTTGAGGAATTTGGTCAGCCTACGATCGATGAGTTCGTCACTTTAGCAGACCGTAAATCCACAAATTCAGATGGACAAAAATTAAGCTCACGGATAGTGGAAGTGAAAAATCGAGCACCAGAAGTTGATTGGTCCTGGTAGAAGAGGTGATTAAATGACAAAAAAAATACTATCTTTATTCCTTGTAATCTCATTGGTATTTAGCGTTTTTCCTAATTATTATCTTCAAACCGCCGAAGCTGCTACTGGTGATCCGAATATTATCAATTTCAAAGATATAAACATACCTGCTGCAGCACAATATTTTGATGCAGGGTGGAGATCCGGTAATATTACTGCATCTATCAATGATCACAAGCTAACGAATCTTAAATATAATAAGGCAACAGGACAATTAACATTCGATCTGAATTCAGATGCAACAATGACGACTACAGCAAACTTAGTTCCTTCTCAAAGTTCTACAGATGTACGTGTCATTGCGAACGATCTCTGTGTAGCGGCAATTGGAGAGGGGCAATCAACAGATCTACCGGCAACTAGTTATGGTTGTCCAAATGGCTGGTATTCCAATACCAGTTGGACCCCGCTACAAATGACTTGGTTTCAAGGGCCGTTTGCGGAAAATTCCATTTCGCACACATTCAATTTAGCAAAAGATGTTTATAGTACAAAAAAAGGGGCTGGAGGCGTTCCAGTAGGATTAGTGATGAAATATTACTTTTCAGCGGGACAGCAGGATTCAATGCGCAGGGGTCCTATGTATGGAGTAAGTGGTCCGTCAGTTAATATAACGCTTACCAAAGTATTTCGCTTAATCCCTAATAGCCCACCCACCATTTCTTTAAACACACCGAATAACCAGGTGCTGCAAAATGAGCCTGGGAGAAATACACTTAACATCGAGGGATATGTTCATGATCCTGATAATGATAATCTAATCATAAGCGCTGAGATACCCAATATTTTTTATAGGAAGACAGAAGTATCTCAAACACTAGGTTATCAGTATTTCTCCATCCCATTAGACGCTATAGGGGATTCGATTCCTCCTGGCGATTACACGATGACGGTAAAAGTGGCAGACCCTTCAAATATGTCGGATTCGGTGAATTTGAATTTAAAAGTAACCAACCGGCTAAAACGTAATGCTTTTGTTCTTGTTAATACTCCAATCGTGAATAGTGGTACTACCTATGAGGACTATGAAGGTGATCCTAAGTATGCCGAACGGGTAAAATATGATCATGATCCGAATTACTTTGATAACTCAATGGGGATTATCGGTGATTCGGGACTATGGAGAACAAGTCTTTACACTTCTTTTCCTTATACGGGTCAGTACGTAGTGAGTTATCAAGCAAAGGATAACCCGAAGTCGGATGCTCGCTTTGCTGAATATCAAATGTGGAGTCGTGATGCAGCCTCAACGATGAGTTTTCAAGTGCATCGCAAACCTATAGCATTGTTTTCGGCTAAGCTAATAAATGGAAATGTGCAATTGGTAGATTTGTCCTACGATTTAGATCATATCTCAAGTTCTGATAAAGGGATTATGCAGTGGCAATGGCAATATAAAAAAAGTTCGGATGAGATGTGGACAGACGGACAGCTGCAGAATGTATCTTCTTCAACTGAAAATTATAATATACGTTTGAGGGTTAGAGATATAGACGGCAATAATGGAATCGGAGTTTGGAGTGACTGGTGTGAACGAACTGTTGGGAATACAGCAGGGGTTCTACCGCCTGTAGCAATGTTTACCGTTAATCCAAATATCGTATCCTACCGCAAGTCCACAACCATTACGGACAAGTCCTTCGATCCAGATAATGCTCCTTTAGATATATATTACTGGACTGTAATTAAGGATGAATGGAATAAGGTATTTGAACATTGGGGTGGTGCAACTATTCCGCCCAATATAGCATCATATGGAGTTGGTAATTACGAAATCAGACTACAGGTTCATAATAATCGTGGCCTGTGGTCCGAAGCCTACAGTCAAAATGTGCTGGTGATCAATCACCCGCCGGCTGCTGCTTTTATGATGCCAAGCGAAGTGTACCGTGATACGGTTATTACGATGGATAACTTAACTCCTGATCCGGATGAAGATGGAGATGTATTAGCTTATGCCTGGAATGCGAAATTTAATAATTCTCCTTACTACTGGGCAGGAAACAATCGATATCAGTCTATGACTATTCGAGAGCTTATTAATCGAAATGGAATATCCCATAAAAAAGCGATATCAGATGGTTGGGAAATGCAGCTTCAAGCATCAGATGGTATGTTAAGTTCTTACGCTACTCGAACCTTTGCTGTTAAAAATCATATACCGGTTGCTTTGATTAATGGACCGTCGTCCGCAAACCAATATGATACGAAACAATACACGTCAGGAGCTTACGATGAGGATACATCAGATCAAAGTTCTCTAGAGTATTACTGGAAAGTTAAAAGCAGTGATGGATTGATTAAATCCTATACTACTCGCGATATTGCGCTTACTTTCCTAGATCCAGGAGTATACACAATTGAACATTGGGCGATCGATCAGATCGGTGACAAGTCAAACATCGCTGCTCTACAAGTCAATGTGAAGGAAAACTTACCACCATCGATGGCTTTAACGAACCCAAGTGGTACAGCTACTAATCCTACGGTAATTGATGCAGTGCTAGAAGGAGATCCTTTAATTAAATGGATGTATGCCGATCCTGAGAATGATCCACAGGAAAAGTATAGATTGGAGTTTTTTATGAAGGATGGACTCTTAGTGAAGACCATTGAAAATCCGGATCCTACTGGTCTACTTAGGCAGTATCAAATACCAAATAATACTTTTGAACGCTTTGAATACTTCACGGTTTTAGGACGGGCCTATTCTAAAAATTCGTGGTCTGAGGTTTCCAATGAAAAGTCGTTCATCATCGACAACCCGCCGAGACCTGGGTTTACGCTGATTACAGATACAGGCAAGGATGCTACGAAGGTGCCGATCTATCGGACGGATGTTCTAAACATCAAGAGCACAGCTTCCGATCCAGACGAGTCGAAGGGAGATAGCATCAGTTACAGATATTATCTCAAGCCTGGAAGTGGAGCAGAAGCACTTGCTAGCTCACAGAAGGACATCACCAAACAGTTCACATCTAACGGTACATTTACCTATCGTCAGGTTGTTACCGATTCGCTGGGGCTGTTCAGAGAGCTATCGCAAAATATCACTGTGGTGAACCGGTTGCCGAAGGTCAACATCACCTATCCAACAAGTGACAACCCTAGTAAGCCAACAATCGCCAGTACACTGACTCCAATCATCAAGTGGGATTACCAGGATGAGGATGGAGATCTGCAGCAACGTTTCCGTGTAAGAATCATCAATCTGGCTACAGGAGCGATAAAAGTACAATCCGGGGACCAGGTCTCAGGTGCGAAGCAGTGGCAAACTCCAGCCGGAGCACTGATCGAGAATGAAAAGTATGCGGTAGAGGTTGAAGTGTTTGACGGTTTCGATTGGAGTAATGTTTCCGCACGGAAGTATCTCATGGTGAATTTATTGAGTGTTAAAGGCGGAGTGAAGCATACGGAAGAGTGGAATTTGAACCGACAGAATTATAATCTGAAGAAGAGTGGTGACAGAGAGCAGCCACGGGGTTATAGCGTGTTTTGGGCGGGAGAGAAATTTGTTTTCCTGGCGGACACTACAGGGTTGCCGGATACGGTGGAGGTGACTATGCCGGGCGGATACAGCACGCAGCTTCGTCCGGATAATGAGGATAAGCTGGTATGGAAGGGGGAGCTGTATGACTCCTCTTTTGAAAAGCTGCCTGACGGCCCCCTTACGTTCACCTTCACGGCTACGAACGAATATCAGGTCAAGATCGATAAGGTAACGATTCAAATCCTGGACGATTGGTCAGAGTATTTCCGGTTTCATCGCATAAAATAGCACGCGTGAACGGTGGAGGAATGTCGATTAAACAACGGCTTCCTCTGCCTGTTTTTCTATGTCCTTCATTATTCTGGCGGTACTAGAGGTCACAATGTGCTTGCCTGAGCGAGTCGAATTGTAATTGATCATGCGCAGGTAATAGCACAGCTTGCCACTATAAATCTTATGGTGATACAACGAGAGGGCGAAGTCCTCTGGCGTCACGAAGCAGGATGGTTTATTCACAGGAAGCCTCTGGGTCTCTTCGAAGACAGACGCGACGAAATGCGAGCAGAAATAGGCGTTTTCCCTATCGATTTTAATATTAAATAATACCCCGACCAGGCCCAGCAAATGATATTTGTAGCGGTCCTGTTGTTGCATCATGCCCTGAACGTGATTATACATGGTGTCGTATTCTTCATTAGATACCTTTAATTGATAAATGGCACAGTTTGCACTGTTATAAAAAGGGTCCACAAAGTTCTCTCGTATAAGCCCGGCGACAAACGGGTTGTACATTTTTTTTCTACCGAAGCTGTAGACTTCCCGCAATTCAGGATCAAAGGCAATGGAGGCATGATTCAGAGCGGCCCTTGTGAACAAGCGGATAAAACCACTGAAAGCGGTACCCGTTCCGGTCAACACAATATAAATATGTTTGCTTTGAGTCATGTCGGAGGTCCCTTTCTGTTGGTGTTAATGGATATTTAGGTAAAATAATGCCTGAGTTATTCCATCTTACTGTATAATCCGGCGTAGTAAAACAAACTTTAGTCTTAAACAAATACTGGACCTAAGACCAGTGCGTGCAAAAAGAAATGGTAATGCTTCTACACTAGTGATACAATAAGAGTCAAAATGACATTCTTGAGATTTCAGAGGAGGACAATTTAAAATGAGTGATTCTACACAAGCTATCCAGAAGGAAGAGAACTCCACTATCGACAATCTGGCGATCACAACGATCCGTACCCTGTCCATTGATGCAATTGAAAAAGCAAATTCCGGACATCCAGGTATGCCGATGGGTTCCGCACCGATGGGCTATCAATTGTTTGCAAAAACAATGAATCATAACCCGGAACATCCGACATGGGTGAACCGTGACCGTTTTGTATTGTCCGCAGGACATGGCTCGATGTTGCTGTACAGCCTCTTGCACCTGAGTGGTTATGATCTGCCTATGGAAGAATTGAAGCAATTCCGCCAATGGGGCAGCTTGACACCAGGACACCCGGAGTTCGGCCACACTGCTGGCGTTGACGCTACAACAGGCCCGCTTGGACAAGGGATTGGTATGGCTGTGGGTATGGCTATGGCTGAAGCCCAACTGGGAGCTACTTATAACAAAGATCAACATAAAATCGTCGACCACTTTACCTATGCAATCTGTGGTGACGGCGACTTGATGGAAGGAATTTCTTCCGAATCCGCTTCCCTCGCTGGTCATTTGAAGCTGGGCAAGTTGGTAGTCCTGTACGATTCCAATGATATTTCCCTTGACGGGAAGCTGAACCTGGCGTTCTCCGAGAACGTAGCTCAACGTTTTGAAGCTTATGGCTGGCAAGTGCTGCGTGTAGAGGATGGCAACGATCTTCCTGCTATCGAAAAAGCGATTGCTGAAGCACAAGCTGAACTGAACAAACCAACATTGATAGAAGTCAAAACCGTTATCGGTTACGGTAGCCCGAACAAGCAAGGTAAAGGCGGTCATGGTGGTACACACGGTTCTCCGCTGGGTGCAGAAGAAGCGAAGCTGACCAAGGAATTCTACAAATGGGTATACGAAGAAGATTTCTATGTGCCGGATGAAGTTCGTGCACGTTTTGCAGAAGTGAAAGATAAGGGTATTGCCGCTAACAAAGCATGGGACGAGCAGTTCGCAGCTTATAAAAAAGCGTATCCTGAACTGGCTGCCCAGTTCGAAACTGCTTTGAATGGTGAGCTTCCAGAAGGCTGGGATGCTAATCTTCCGTTCTACACAACAGAAGACAAAGCCGTGTCCACACGTGTGGCTTCCGGTAGTGCACTGAACGGTCTGGCTCCAAGCGTACCACAACTGGTTGGTGGTTCTGCAGACCTTGAGAGTTCCACGATGACTCACCTGAAAGACCTGCCTGTATTTACATCTGAATCCTATGAAGGCCGCAATATCTACTTCGGCGTTCGTGAATTCGGTATGGCAGCAGCGATGAACGGGATTGCACTGCACAGCGGTCTGAAAGTATTCGGCGGTACGTTCTTCGTATTTACTGATTACTTGCGTCCGGCAGTTCGTCTGGCTTCCATCATGAAGCTGCCTGTAACCTATGTTCTGACTCACGACAGTATCGCTGTTGGTGAAGATGGTCCTACGCACGAGCCGATCGAACAATTGGCTTCTCTGCGTATCATTCCAGGTCTGACTGTGATTCGTCCGGCTGATGCCAACGAAACTTCGGCAGCTTGGGCATATGCGCTCGAGAACAAGTCCAACCCGGTAGCACTGGTGCTTACTCGTCAAAACCTGCCGATCCTTGCTGGTACTGTGGAAGGCGTGCGCGAGAACATCAAACGCGGTGGATACGTTGTATCCGATGCGAAGAATGGCACACCGCAAGCACAAATCATTGCCACTGGTTCCGAAGTTCAACTGGCTGTGAAAGCACAAGCTGCGTTGGCTGAAGAAGGCATTGATGTACGTGTTATCAGCTTGCCAAGCTGGGATCTGTTCGAAAAACAAGACAAAGCTTACCGCGATTCCGTTATCCTGCCGGGAGTTAAAGCCCGTCTGGCGATTGAAATGGCGCAAACCTTCGGTTGGGAACGTTACACTGGAGATCAAGGCGACATCCTGGGTATCACAACCTTCGGTGCTTCCGCGCCTGGCGATACTGTAATCAAAGAGTATGGTTTCACTGTGGAGAATGTAGTTAGCCGCGTAAAAGCTTTGCTGTAAGCTATTGCAACTATAGGGGGAGAACAGGACATGAGCGAGTTTAACAATGCGACGATTGTCAAGGCAGCCAATGTTTATTATGGAGGGCAAGTAACCAGCCGTACGGTTCATCTGGAGGATGGAACCAAAGTAACACTTGGCATCATGCTTCCAGGCGTATATGAGTTTGGTACGGATGGCCCAGAGATCATGGAGATTCTGTCCGGTGACCTGAAAGTGCTGCTTCCGGGCGCTGAGGTATGGCAGGAGATCAAAGGCCCTGAAACCTTCCATGTTCCAGGCAACTCCAAATTTGCGTTGGAAGTGTTCAGTGTAACGGATTATTGCTGTTCTTACCCAGAGTTGTAATTTGTAGAATAGATATTTATGAAGGAGCTCCGCTTGTGCGGGGCTCTTTTTTGCGCTTGCTCCCGTTGCATCTCAGAAATAGGCTAACTGCCAAAAGGAGCTGGGGAGCAGCTTTTCTTCCGCATAGCTTGGGTTACAGCGCTCGGTTGATCGACGGAGCAACCTGACGATACCTAAGTTACTGTTTCTTGTTACATCAAAAAGACTGCTTTCGCCGGACCCGCTGGTCCAGAAAAGCAGTCTTTTTGTTCAATGCAGCGAATTCTTCAGCTACAGCGAAGCTATATTATTGCTCCGGCTTATCTTCACCGATTTTTTGACCAATCCAGGACTCGTAGGTTTTGACTACAGCAGAGAGATCTTCTTCGCCATAGCCCTGGGTGTAGCCGGCTTGGAACAGGCTTTTGGCGAGTCCCAGCATTGGCGTAGGAACGCCTGTGGCATCGCTGAGCGAAGCAGCGAGCTTCAGGTCCTTGAGCATCAGTGCCAGTGAGAACTGGTTGCTGAAGTCATTCTCGATGATCTTGCGGCCTTTGAGCTCTGCCTGCTTACTGCCTGCTGAGCCGAGCTGCACCAGTTCCAGGAACTTGTCCGCCGGAACGCCTGATTTCACGGCGATGGAGAAGCCTTCGGCAAGCGCAACGTTATGGATGCCTACCATGGTATTGTGGGCCAGCTTGGCGACGGCGCCACTGCCGTTGCCGCCCATGTGCAGCAGCTTTTTGCCCATGGTATCGAAGAGGGCGCGGTTCGCTTCAATGACTTCGGCGCTACCGCCGACCATGAATACCAGCGTGCCATCCACGGCTGCTGGCTTGCTGCCAGTTACCGGTGCATCAAGGAACTGGCTGCCGCGCGCTTCTACTGCTGCTGCAATTTCTTGTACCAGTCCAGGGGAGATCGTACTGGAATCAATCACGACGGTTCCGGGCTTCAGCGTTTCGAGAATGCCCTCTTCCCCGTAATACACTTCACGGATGGAATCATCGTTGCTGATCATGGTAATAATAACATCCTTACCTTCTGCTGCTGCACGGGGAGTTGCTGCCGCCTGAGCACCTTCTTCTACAAGAGGAATGCACTTGGAAGCTGTGCGGTTGTAAACGGTGACCTGAAATCCACCGCGAAGCAGGTTGGAGGCCATTGGCGCTCCCATTGTTCCGAGTCCGATAAAGCCGATAGTTGTCATTACTTTTCACACCTTCGCTATTGGGTTTCTGTTAAATTCGACAGGATTTGTGGAGCACTTTTCTCCATTCTAGCATGCGTTTAGTACAGGTTCCACAGGGTAGAGTGCGCTTCACTTTTAGGCAGCGTTTTCAGTTTTGTTCAAAAACATCGTTCTAAAGCCCGGGTTGTGACCTAAGACCTTGCCAGCCCCGGAAAATTAAAGTATCCTATTATAAAGTTGTAACAAACGGTGTCAAATTTAAAGAGACAAACAGGAGGTTACCATTACACATGTCTAAAAAGATTAATTTTGACTACAGTAAAGCCCTGTCTTTTATTGGACAGAATGAAATCGACAACTTCGCAGCTCCAGTAAAGCTGGCTCACGAGCAGCTACATAACGGAACAGGAACAGGCTCCGACTACCTGGGGTGGATCGATCTGCCAACAGCATATGACAAGGAAGAATTCGCCCGCATTCAGCAGGCTGCCAAGAAGATCCAGAATGATTCCGAAGTACTTATCGTTATCGGTATCGGCGGTTCTTATCTGGGGGCTCGCGCAGCAATCGAGGCGCTTTCCCATTCCTTCTACAATAATCTTTCCAAAGACAAACGCAAGACGCCGGAAGTTTATTTTGCCGGTAACAATATCAGCTCCACATACATTACACACCTGCTTGATCTCGTAGAAGGCAAAGACTTCTCCGTGAACGTAATCTCCAAATCCGGTACTACAACTGAACCGGCTATCGCTTTCCGCATTTTCCGCGCAGCGCTGGAGAAGAAATACGGCAAGGAAGAGGCTCGCAAGCGCATCTACGCTACTACAGACAAGGAGAAGGGCGCACTCAAGAAGCTGGCTAATGAAGAAGGCTATGAGTCGTTCATCATCCCTGATGATGTAGGCGGACGTTATTCCGTACTGACACCGGTAGGCCTTCTGCCAATCGCTGTTGCAGGCATCAACATTGAAGAAATGATGCAAGGCGCAGCCGCTGCAGCTGACGAGTTCAACAACCCGGACGTGGCAACGAACCAAAGTTATCAGTACGCTGCTGTACGTAACGCTTTGTACCGCAAAGGCAAAACAACGGAAATCCTCGTTAACTACGAGCCTTCCCTGCACTTTGTCTCTGAATGGTGGAAACAGCTGTACGGCGAGAGCGAAGGTAAGGACTTCAAGGGGATTTATCCTTCCTCCGTTGATTTCTCGACAGATCTTCACTCCATGGGTCAATTCATCCAGGAAGGTAACCGCAACATCTTCGAAACGGTTATCCAAGTGGAGCAAGTGGCTCATCACGTAACAATCGAGAATGATCCGGATGATCTGGACGGTTTGAACTTCCTGACTGGCAAAACAATGGATTTTGTCAACAAGAAGGCTTTCCAGGGAACAATGCTGGCGCACACAGACGGACAAGTGCCGAACCTGATCGTCACTATTCCGGACCAAACACCGTATACTTTCGGATATCTGGTTTATTTCTTTGAAAAAGCCTGCGGGATCAGCGGATACCTGCTGGGCGTCAATCCTTTTGACCAACCGGGCGTGGAAGCTTACAAGAAGAACATGTTCGCATTGCTGGGCAAACCGGGTTACGAGAAGGAAAAGGCTGAGCTGGAAGCCAGACTTACCGAGTAACATCGGCTACACCGAAGCAACAACTCTCATACTAGCGTAACTCACACTGGAGCAGTCCATAGGTATCATTACCGCGGGCTGCTCCTCATATATATTTAGCTATTATTTGCGTATAAGGACTGGAGAATCATGCTGGAACAATACCGGACGGTTCGCGCTCCTGGGTCACAGGAGATCGTAATCCGTAAGTCACGCTTTATCGGCCATGTTATGCCGGTGGAGAATGAAGAAGAAGCGGTGCAATTTATCGAAGACATCAAGAAGCAGCATTGGAACGCCACACATAATTGCTCAGCATTTATGATTGGTGAGAGGGACGAGATCCAGAGGCAGTCTGACGACGGAGAGCCGAGCGGAACAGCCGGCAAACCGATTTTGGAGGTAATCCGCAGCCAAGGGGTTAAAAATGTCGCAATTGTTGTCACCCGTTATTTCGGAGGTATCATGCTGGGAGCTGGAGGGCTGATCCGGGCTTACGCAGATGGAGCAGCAATCGCGCTTGAAGCAGGAGAGGTCATCACCCGTGTACTGAGGCGTGAGGTATTCGTTGAACTGGATTACACCTGGCTGGGCAAGGTTGAGAACGAGCTCCGGGGCAGAGGTATTCAGACCGGCGAGACTTCATTCACCGACAAAGTGACACTGACCTGTCTGCCACGCAATGATGAGGGCGATGCATTTATGGCATGGATAACAGATCTAACCCAAGGCCAAGCCTTGGTAACGGAAGGGCGGCGGCTTTACTACAACGAAGGGGAATAGACGATGGCAAGAAGAGCAGTGGAGCAGGAGTTGTCGAGGGAAAGGATACTTGAGGCAGCCAGGCATTTGTTTATTACCAAAGGATACCGGGCAATTTCCATGCGCAGCATAGGGCAGCACTTGGGGTACAGCCATGGCTCCCTCTATTATCACTTCAAGGAAAAGGCGGAGTTGTTCTACGCCATTGTTGTCGAGGATTTCAATTATGTGGCTGCACTGCTGAGCCAGGCGATGAATACGCCCCCGGAAGAAGGTATGACACGGGTGGAGCAGCTGATTATGGAGTTTATCCGGTTCGGACTGGATCATCCTTATCAATACGAGATCATGTTCATGATCCGTGACGAAGAGCTGTTGGCCTATTGTAGAGCAGAACAGGGACGATGTTTTGATTTATTTGCAAGTATTGTACGCCGTCATATGAAAGAAGAAGGATATGTACATGGGGACTGGCAGAGTATGCCGTTGACCTTATTTTTATCTGCACATGGATTTATCTCTTACTATATTCAGGATAAAGTATCTTTTGAGGATGTCAAAGCGGAAGCAGTCTCCCATATCAAGGTATTATGCCGCAATCTGTAGAGCTTGCTTTTTTTATAAGTTTACGCTTTAAAGCATTGCATTGGTATAACATCACTTCTCTGCTTGATGAAAGTGTTATAGGAACTATACATTTTAAAGAGGCCGCTTTACGGTAGCAGCCGTAAGCGGTCCTCTTGTTTTTATCCCTCGATGATTTTTAGATAATATTCTCTGTGTCTGGGCCCGTCAAATTCGCAAAAATAAATACCTTGCCAGCGTCCTAATAGCAGCTCACCATCATGAATGATGATGCTCTGTGAAGGTCCTGCGGTAATGGATTTCAAGTGGGAGGCCGTATTGCCCTCTGCATGGCGATATTGTGGATGCTTCCAAGGGTAGACCTCATCCAGCCGCATCAGGACATCATGCTTCACGTCGGGATCGGCATTCTCATTAATCGCAATTCCCGCTGTGGTGTGTGGACAATAGACGACGATAATTCCATTCTGAACACCGCTCTTTTTAACGTAAGATACCACCTCGCGGGTAATATCCCGCAGTTCGTCACGCTTGCTTGTAGATAGTTGGATCGTATTCAGCATGCTACATTTCTCCTCTCTGGATCAACAAACCTGAACAGCATGAACCGCTAAAATGAACCCTATTCCAAGGGGAAATGGTTTTCATTACATATTTTACCCCAAAAAGGCTGGAAAGTAATTGACGTTAGCAAGGCGATTTTGATAAAGTAGTGTTTATATTAAACCGAGTATATTAATGGGAATAATGCTGCGCGTAAAGGCAACTATACCGACCGGTAATCCGGAGGTGGGAGGACTAATCGTTGAATTCGCTGCTTAGACACAAGGGATGGACATGGGGTTTTCGCTCGACGATCTTGTTGTATTTTGTAGTGTTGATTGTACTGCCGATTCTTGGGGTGTATTATAGCTCCTTCTCGCTGGGTTTTGGTAATTTCGCCGAAAGCCTCAGTGATCCGATTGCCTGGAAATCGGTACTGCTGACGTTAAAGCTGGCTGTGATCGCAGCCTCCATCAATGTGCTGCTGGGTACGATGATTGCCTGGGTTCTGATTCGCTACAAGTTTCCCGGCAAGGCCTTGCTGAACAGTCTGGTGGATCTACCGTTTGCCCTGCCTACGGCAGTGGGAGGATTAATGATTCTGCTGCTACTCGGACCGGGAAGTCTGATAGGCGGGATCGCAGAGAAGCTGGGCTTCGAGATTGTCTTCCACCAGCCGGCTATCGTCATTGCTATGGTGTTTGTTACGTTTCCTTTTGTAATTCGTGCAGTGCAGCCGCTGCTGGAGGAGTTGGACCCTTCCGAAGAAGAGGCTGCATATACGATGGGCGCCAAGGGAGTTAGGGTGTTCCGTCAGGTGATTCTGCCGTCCATGGCTCCCGGAATGATTGGTGGCGGCATGCTGGCCTTCTCAAGGGCGCTGGCGGAGTTTGGGGCGGTAGTGCTCGTAGCCGGTAATATCCCGGGCCGCACATTGGTATCCTCTGTTTTTATCTACGGTGAAGTGGAGAGCGACAATCCCGTAGGGGCTTCGGCCGTATCCATCATCCTCCTGACCTTATCCTTCCTCATCCTATGGCTGATCAATATGGTACAGATGCGGGGGAGAAGATCATCATGAGAAGACTTTGGATTGGCTTAACGTACCTGGTGTTCTTTCTACTCATTGCTGCTCCACTGGGCAAAATGACCATCGGCGCCTTCAGTCAGGGACCTGTTGGATTGTGGAGTGCCTTGGTCCGGCCGGAAGCGCTGCACGCGCTGATGATGACCGGCTTTGTTGTGATCGTGGTTACGCTGCTGAACACGTTGTTCGGCATTATGTTGGCTCTTTATCTGGTCCGGGCCCGCTTTATTGGACGGCGGCTGAAAAGCTTGCTGAACAGTATTGTCGATCTGCCGTATGCGGTGTCGCCGGTAATTGGCGGTTTGATGATTGTGCTGCTGCTCGGGCCGGATAGCGCGCTTGGCACGCTTTTTGAAGAGATCGGGCTGAAGATTGTGTATGCTTTTCCCGGTATGGTCATTGCCACACTCTTTGTGACGTTCCCACTGATGGTGCGTGAGATTATGCCTGTGCTGCAGGAGATTGGCTCTCAGCAGGAGGAAGCGGCTTCGACGCTTGGTGCTTATGGCTGGACGACCTTCTGGAAAGTTACCTGGCCCTCAATCCGCTGGGCGGCGATGTACGGTGTTATTTTGACGGTCGCCCGCTCGCTGGGCGAATTCGGGGCGGTGCTGGTCGTCTCGGGCAATATCATGAATAAAACGCAAACGGCCACTACGCTCGTATATCAGGATGTCGAGAATTTTAATGTAACCGCTGCGGGCGGTGTAGCGCTTGTGCTGGCGGCTTTTTCCGTAGGTCTGCTGCTGTTGATGGAATGGACCAAGAGAAGAAAGGGAGTGCATTGATATGCATGTCGAAGTCCGAGGGTTAAATAAGCATTTTGGAGATTTTCATGCCGTCAAGGATGTGGAGTTCGGAATTACCAAGGGACATCTGATCGGCCTGCTCGGCCCAAGCGGCGGTGGCAAAACCTCGATCCTGCGCATGCTGGCAGGGCTGGAGTCACCGGATAGCGGGGAGATTATTTTTCATGGTCAGACTGTCAACAACCTTCCTCCTCAGGAGCGCGGAATCGGCTTCGTTTTCCAGAACTATGCACTGTTCAAGCACATGACCGTATTTGAGAATATTGCCTTTGGCCTAAAGGTGAAAAAAGCAAGCAAGGCAGCTATCCGGGACCGGGTGACTGAACTCGTGGAGTTGACGGGTCTTAAGGGTTTTGAAAAACGCTATCCGCACCAGTTGTCAGGCGGTCAGCGTCAGCGTGTGGCATTCGCTCGGGCGCTCGCACCGGAACCGCAGCTGTTGCTGCTGGATGAGCCGTTTGCGGCGATTGATGCGAAGATCCGCCAGGAGCTGCGCTCATGGCTGCGTGAACTGATAGAACGTGTAGGCATCACCTCCATCTTCGTTACTCATGACCAGGATGAAGCGATTGAAGTGGCAGACGAGATTATGATCATCAATCAGGGGCGTCTGGAGCAGAAGGGTACTCCGTGGGATATTTACAAAGAGCCGAAAACCCCGTTCGTCGCAACATTCATCGGTGAATCCACGCTAATCGAGAATGCTTCCGAGCTGAAGGGCTTTGACAATACTGGTGGTGGCAAGCCGACCAAAGCGCTGATCCGTCCCGAATACATCGAAGTAGGCAGTCTAAATGAATTTAAAGTCGCATCAGCTACAGAGCAGGGCATCGTGAAGCATCTGCATTTCCGCGGCAGCGAATGGCTGGTAGAGATCGAAGTGAACGGCCACAAGCTCGTGACCTACCGTTCCCTGGAGAAAGAGACCTTGCAGGTGGGGCAGGAAATATCCGTGCTGGTGCACCGCGCTTACCTGTTCAACGAGGATCATAGCTGGATTCAGGAGAACAACCTGAAGGAAGACCCGATGCCGGTATTTATTTAATTTATTTTATCTAATTCAATCCAATCCAATCCAATTCAATCCAATTCAATTCAATCCAAGCTAGGCTATTTTCTTTTAAAGAATGATAAAGGTGCTGTTATAAAAGGTTGTACGAAGATGAGGCGTGTGGAGTGAGAGGTATTTCTTAAATAACTGGAAAAACTCCCGTTAATCTCCGTGACCATGTCTGCTCACTCGCGTGATCAGCAAGCGGACTTGAGCCGATGAAGAACAATCATCTAACAATTTTAAAGGGATGTGGGCCGCAATGAAGCCTCGCAAAAGGAGCAGACAACTGCACGGATGGCTCGCCGCTCTAATGCTGGTTGTGCTTGTACTAGCGATAACAGGCTGTGTGAGTGAAGGGAAGGATAGTAATGCGGCTCCCGAGACCCCGCGCAAAGGCGACCTTACACTGGTCATCGGTGCCTATAGCGTGGTCAAGGATGCTATGGAAGAAGTCTTACCGCTTTTTGCGGCCAAATGGAAAGCGGATACGGGGCAGACTCTGGAGTTCCAGCAGTCTTACGAGGCATCGGGTACTCAGTCCCGGGCCATTACTGGTGGCTTTGAGGCGGATGTCACGCTGCTGGCGATGGAGGGGGACGTCGACAAGCTGGTCAAGGCGGGACTTGTACAGCCAGACTGGAAAAGCAAAGGCGGTGAGGACGGGATGGTCACCCGCTCGGTAGTAGCCCTGGGAACCCGGGAGGGCAACCCGAAGGGCATTCACGGTTTTGCGGATCTGGCGAAGCCGGGGATTAAGGTGCTTTACCCCAATCCAAAGACGTCTGGCGGCGCCCAGTGGGATATCAACGCCATCTATGGGGCGGGCCTGAAGCTGTCTGAGGAGCAGAAAGGGGTGAAGGATCCCGCTGCTGCCAAGGCTTTCCTGGAGAGCGTACATGCCAATGTGGAGTCGCTGGACAAAAGCGGCCGGGCATCGATGGCCGCCTTCGAATACGGTGTTGGCGATGTGATCGTTACCTATGAGAACGAACTGCTCGCGCGGATCGCCAAAGGGGTCAAATATGAGGTGATTATTCCGCAGGATACCCTTCTCATTGAAAACCCGCTGGCGGTTGTAGACAAATACGCAGAGAAGCACGGTACTCGCGAGGCCGCGGATGCACTTGTTGCTTACCTGCTGAGCCCACAGGCACAGGAAATCTTTGCGAAGCATGGTTTCCGTCCGGTCAATAAACAGGTATATACTGACAACGAAAGTCATTATCCCATCCCGGCCGGTCTGTTCGACATCCAGTACCTGGGTGGCTGGAACGAAGTGCGTAGCACGCTGTACTCCAAGCGTGGAGTCTGGTATCAGGTGCTGGCTGGGATTTAAGCTAGGCTAGCAACCGAAGTCCAAGCCTCACGGTAGTGACGGTCGAGCCTTACGTTCATAACTTGAGCTCATGTTAGATAAACGGAACAGAAAAAAGACGGGAAGTGAAGTCGTTCGTAGGGCAAAGCGCCTTGTGGGCGACTTTTTGTATTATCAGGTTAGCTAGAATGTGCTGATTGTCCCTTTTTCTGCTTTTCTTATTATAGGGGCTGACCTATATAGGGTGTACTAAGTGGGTCCTTGGCTTCGTGCAATGGTGCTCTAACCTGTTTTATAATGGGCATACAAGACTTCGTGATAGGACAGAAGGAGAGAGAACTGATGGATACATTGGTATTTTTGGGCACGGGCGATGCAATGGGAGTTCCACGGGTTTACTGCGATTGTGAGACTTGTTCAGAGTCGAGAACGGGCGGACTAAACGCTCGGCTTCGTTCCTCCGTACTGATTGACAACGGCAGCGACGGGCTGGTGATTGATTGCGGTCCGGACTGGAGACGACAGATGGAAGAACAGGGAATTCGCCATATGCGGCGCTTGCTCGTGACACATGCTCATTTTGACCATATCGGTGGCCTTCCCGAGTGGGCTGACGCTTGCCGCTGGATGGGGTATCGAGGTCAGCTCTATGCGCCCGCAGAGGTTATTCCGGTGATTCAACGTCAGTATCCTTGGCTGGAGAATCAACTGGATATGATTCCTTGTGATGAAGGGATCACACTGGACGGCTGGGCGATAGAGACATGGAGAGTGTGTCATGGCAAAAATGGCTACTCCTATGCTTACCGACTGGAGAAGGAGGGGTATGCGTGGGTTTACTGTCCAGACTCTATCTCGCTCGGGGAGGAAGAGACCCGGCGTATGCATAACGCCGATCTGCTGGTCCTGGGGACAAGCTTCTATTATGAAGCAGCTGAGCTATCCACCCGATCTGTTTACGATATGACCGAGGCTGCGGAACTGCTGAAGGAAGTAAAGCCCCGCCGGGCTATATACACCCACATGTCTCATGATGTTGATTTACGAAAGGATTATATTCTGCCGGAGCATGTTACACTGGCGCGGACGGGAATGAGGGTTCCTCTGGGAAGCGCGGCAGAGTAAGTATAGGGAGTAGAGCAGGCATGGGAGTAAAGCAGGTATGGGAGTAGAGCAGGTACAGCGGGTAGAGTAAGTGCAGCGAATATAGCAAGAGGTGCAAGTGGAGAGCGAGCATGTCAGTAGAGAAGTATAGTAAGTATTATAATTAGGGGCAGTTGGGTAACCAGAGCATGGAAAATCAAGTGATCAGAAAACGCATATAGCCGCATTTATCATTTAGCAGCACTAGCGTGTCACTATATAAGCCGAACAAAAGAAATTAACAAAAAGCGAAGATGAACGAACGGGAAGTTTGGAACTGTAGGGGCAAAGTGTTCGCCTGAAAGCTTTCCATAGGCAAGCTAGCACCGGAACATAGAGTGTCAACAGATTTCAACCACTAGAAGCAGTAAATTCCCCTTCACTGGTCGTCTTAATAGTGGAAAAGAGGGGCCACGTCCGTAACTAAGAGCATTTTTGCACCTTATTTTTCTTAAAAATAGTCAAATGAGGAAAATAAGGTAATTTTTGTATCTTATTTTTGAGAAAAGCAAGCTGAAGGGGTGATTCTGGAGGATTTAAGGTGCAAAATTGCACTTAATCTCCAATAACCCTTAGCAGCAGAGGATTTAAGGTACAAAAATGCCGTTAATTATATTTCGATGCTTCTTAATATAACCTTCTTATATAAGTTCTCTTTCTTCTTAGCTATGTTTGTTTTTAAATGCGTTTTATGTAGCTAATTCATAGCATTAAAAAGGAGCACAGTCACGGGGGATACCCGAATACTGTGCTCCTTTTATTGTCTAACCGCAGCTATTGTCTAACCACAACTATTGTCTAACTGCGACTATCGTCTAACCGCAGCTATCCCCTAACGCAGTTATCCTCTAACCCAAGTGGTCTACTAATGCATGGTCATGCCGCCGGTTACGTTGATGGCTTGCCCGGTCATGTATGAAGAGAAAGGACTGGCGAGGAACAGGACCACGTTCGCTACATCCTCCGGCTCGGCGGTCCGGCCTAGCGGAACCTGCGAGCGGTCTTCTGCCAGAATATCTTCCGGCGTCATCCCGCGGAGCTGTGCGCCCTCGATCCGTTCACGGCGTTTCATATCCGTCTCCACAATTCCTGGGCAGACGGCGTTCACCAGAATTTGCTCACTGGCGAGTTCGATCGCCATCACTTTGGTGAATCCCAGCACTGCGTGCTTGGAGGCCACGTAGTTCCCCATGCAGCGATAGCCGTTCTTCCCCGCCTGTGAGGCAATATTGATAATCCGACCGCCACCGCCCTGGCGCAGCATCTGTCTGGCTCCCGCCTGGGAGACTAGATAAACGCCCTTGGCATTGATATCCATGACTTTGTCCCAGTCGGCTTCCTTGATGTCCACGGCAAAATCCATGGTAGACGTGCCGCTGTTGTTCACCAGAAAGTCGATCCGACCGAAGGCCTGAACGGCTCCTTCGATGAGTCTGGTGGCATCCTCAGCCACTGTGACATCAATACGAAGATGAACCAGCCGTTCATGGATATGCTCATAATCTGCCTTGCAGGCGATGTCGCCAATGACGACATTAGCCCCGGCCTCCAGAAACAAATCCACTATCCCCTTGCCGATCCCGGTTAGGCCGCCGGTAACGATCAATGTTTTGCCAGTAAAATCAATGCTCAGCATGCTGCACAGTTCCCTTCTATCTTAGGCTCTGAATGGATCGTCGCTGATGCCAGCATCCAGTACGATACGGGCGTATTCTTGAGCGCTGAACAAGGAGTGGTCCTTGTAATTTCCGCATTCCAGGGCAGAGACCGCAGGCACATGCTCGGTTTCGAGAACCTTGTGCAATACCTTAGTAAGTGCCGCTGCCACGTCGGCAGGATTATGCTCGTTCCAGATAATAAGATAGAAGCCAGTTCTGCAACCCATTGGGGAAATATCGATAATACCTTCCAGCTCATCGCGGAGGTAAGTCGCGAGCAAGTGCTCCAGCGTGTGTACCGCTGCTGTCGGCAGGGCATCCTCGTTCGGTTGAAGGAAGCGCAGATCATACTTTTGAATGGTGCTACCCTTCTCATTGCTTTCAGTACCTGCAATTCTTACATAAGGTGCTTTCACCTTGGTGTGGTCTAGTTGGAAACTTTCTACTTGTGCCATGATTATATCTCTTCCTTTCGGGACTTTTCATTCCAAACTATCACAACCCGGTAGGGATGTAAATAGTTAGGTCTGCCAAAGCGGATTATTCATAGTACATTATACGGATTATGTTTGTAAATGTGTTGACATGAATATTAATGCATTGTAACATATGAAACATCTTAAATCTGATGCAATTACTTGGTATTATTCGAACTAGTCTTGCGTTAGGGGAGAGCAACACGTCAAGGGGGAGAAACATCATATGAAGAAAAAATGGATTCATTCTGCACTAATCATCGTCGCTGCCGCACTTTTTATTGCAGGATGCGGTAACAACAAGGAAGCTGCCGGTTCAGGGGATGCTTCCAGCCAGGACAAGAAAACACTGCGAATCAGCTTCAATCCAGGACCTTATAGTGATCAGTTCAAAAATGGAGTAGCACCCTATCTGGAGAAGAAAGGGTATCAAATTACATATAAAGAATTTACCGATGGCATTCAGCCGAACGTGGCTGTGGCTAATGGCGAGATCGACGCGAATGTATTCCAGCATTCTCTGTATCTGCAATCTATCAATGTGAGAGAAAAGATTGATCTGATAGGGGCTGTGCAGGTGCCGACGCCGCCGATGGGCCTTTACTCCAAGAAGCATAAAAGCCTGGACGAGGTGAGCGATGGCGATCAGGTCAATTTGCCGAATGAGCCGGTTAATATGCTTCGTGCGCTCAATGTTCTGAAGGATATCGGCTGGATTACGCTGAAGGACAATATTGATCCGCTGCAGACCTCTCTTTCGGACGTCACTTCCAACCCGCATAACCTGAAGTTCATAGCCACCGAGCCGGCACAAGGTCCACGGGCGCTGGAAGACGTCGATTATGCTGCTATTCAGGGGAACTTCGCTGTTTCTAACAATATTAAGCTGACGACAGCGCTGCAACTGGAGAACATGACGGATCCATTTACCAACATTGTGGCGATTGACAGCAAGAACAAGGACGCACAGTTCGTTAAGGATATTGTAGAGGGCTACCATTCGGACGAGTTCCAGAAATACATCAAATCGAACCCGGTCTATGAGGGTTACAAGCTGCCAAGTTACTTTAAATAATAACTGATCTGGTCTGCCATTCCTTTACGGAGAAGTGGCAGACCCTCCTATTTGTTGAGGGGATAGGATGACGGTGATACCAAAACCGATCTTTGCTAAAGAGGTGTAAAACAATGGACTTTAGACCTTCTAATGTAGTCAGCGAATTACCTAATAATTATTTCAGTGCGCTCAACGACAAGATTGCCTTATACCGCAGCAAGGGAGTTGACGTTATTGATCTGGCAAGTGGAACTCCGGATCAGCCGACCCCGCAGCATATTATCGAAGTTCTGAAAGAAGCGGTCGAAGAGCCGCTGAATCAGGGGTATCCGCCTTTTTACGGTAAGGGAAGCGCGCGGGAGGCGGTAGCAGCTTTTTATAAGCGGGAATACAATGTAGAGCTTGACCCGGAGACGGAGGTAGCTGTGTTCAACGGTTCGGCGATTGGTGTGGTGGGTATTCCACAAAGTCTCCTGAACCCCGGCGATCTGCTGCTGACAACGGATCCCGCATACCCGCCTTATTTCGCTGCGGCGATTCTGGCAAGAGCACAAATTCAGACGATACCCGTCTACGAAGAGGATGGTTTTCTTCCCCGCTATGAGAGCGTTCCTGAAGAGATTGCCCGGAAGGTGAAGCTGTTGATGCTGAACTATCCTAACAATCCGACAGGTGCGATCGCTACGGAAGAATTTTTTGAGCAGACGCTGGCGTTTGCTGCAAAGCACAAGTTTCCGGTGCTGAATGACTTTGCCTACGGTGCCTTTGGCTTCGATGGACACAAGCCGCTGAGCTTCCTTCAGCAGTCTGGGGGCAAAGATTATGGTGTGGAGTTGTATACGGCTTCCAAGACCTATAACATGGCTGGTTGGCGCTTCGGCTTCGCGGTGGGAAATGCTTCGGTCATCGGAGCGCTCAAGCACTTTCATACTCAGGCTTACAGCACGATTTTCGGGGCGGTGCAGGATGCTGCGGCGGCTGCGCTACTTGGACCACAAGAGGGTGTACAGCAGCTTGGGGCCTTATATGAGCAGCGGCGTGACTTTCTGGTGAACCGTTTGCGGGGAATCGGCTGGGCAGTTACAGCGCCCAAGGGCTCGTTCTTCTCCTGGTTCAAAGTGCCGGAAGGGTACACCGCAGAATCTTTTGCGGAGCGTCTGCTGGATGAAGCGCATGTTGCAGTGGCGCCGGGAGCAGGCTTTGGCAAGCAGGGGGAATACTATGTCAGAGTCGGCCTGGTGAACAGCGAGGAGAGGTTGAACGAAGCCATTGATCGAATTGCAGCGACAGGTATTTTTAAAAAATCGGGTATAGCCGTACAGTCAGGAGGCGTGCAGCATGATTGAGCTTAGAGATGTCCATAAATCCTTTGAGCGCAAAGGACAATCCATTAAGGCCTTGAAAGGAGTCAGTCTCCGCGCTGAAAAAGGGGATATTTACGGGGTAATCGGCTACAGTGGTGCTGGCAAAAGCACGCTGATTCGTCTGGTGAACTATTTGGAACGCCCGACCAGCGGTCAGGTCTTTGTAGACGGGGAGCCGCTTGACAAATACAGTCCCTCCGAGCTGCGGCAGGTGAAAAAGCGGATCGGCATGATTTTTCAACATTTTAACCTGCTGGAATCCAAGACTGTATTCGATAATATTGCTATTCCGCTGGTGCTGCTCAAGAAGAGCAAAGAGGAAATCCGCGAGCGTGTTACAGAATTGCTGAAATTCACAGGGCTCAGTGACAAGGCTGCTAGCTACCCTAAGGAACTGTCCGGTGGGCAAAAGCAGCGGGTCGGTATCGCCCGGGCACTTGCCAGTAATCCGTCCATTCTCCTGTGCGATGAAGCGACTTCAGCGCTGGACCCGCAGACGACCAGCTCCATTCTGGAGCTGCTGAAACGGATCAATGAGGAATACAACATCACGATTATGATCATTACCCATGAGATGGCGGTCATCCAGCAGATTTGCAACAAAGTAGCGGTGATGGAACAGGGAGAGATCATTGAGCAGGGCAACGTGCTGGAGGTCTTCGGTAATCCCTGTCATGCTACGACACAGAGCTTCGTACAGACAGTGATTCACAACAGTGTGCCGCAAAGTGTAATCCATACGCTCAAAGCAGAAAGCGGACGAAGGCTATTCAGACTCAAATTCGTCGGTGGTGCGGCATCCGAGCCTGTCATTAACAATCTAATTCGCAATCATGAGGTTAATGTGAATATTTTATTTGCCAATATGACGGAAATTCAGAACACGACGCTGGGAACGATGATTCTGCAGATGAACGGGGATCACGGCACAATTGATCAGGCTGCATCCTATTTGCTGAGTCAGGGCGTTGAGATTACGGAGGTGGATAAAGTATGAATACGGTGATAACGGCAGATCAGCTTTTTGGAGCCCTCAGGGAAACGGTGGTCATGGTGGGCTTCTCCCTGTTCTTCGGCGCATTGCTCGGGATTCCGCTTGGTATTGTACTGGTAATTACACGGCCTGGAGGCGTTCTGGAAAATAAATTTGTTTTTTCGGTACTGAATCCGGTGATCAATATTGTACGTTCTCTTCCGTTCATTATATTGCTGGTCGCCATCATTCCGTTTACAAGATGGGTCGTACATACTTCCATTGGTACTAGTGCGGCTATTGTGCCGCTGATCGTCTATATAGCGCCATACATCGCGCGATTGGTGGAGAATTCTCTGCTTGAAGTCAGTCCGGGAATTCTGGAAGCAGCGGAGGCCATGGGCGCAACGACCTTCCAGGTGATTTGGCATTTTCTGCTGCCGGAGGCGTTTGGGTCTCTGATTCTGACGATGACAACGGCTACGATCGGTCTGATTGGGGCTACGGCTATGGCCGGTACGGTTGGCGGGGGCGGCATCGGTGATTTGGCTATTTCCTACGGGTATCAACGGTTCGATACGTTTGTCATGATCGTTACGGTGGTTATCCTGATTATTTTCGTGCAGGGCATTCAGTCTCTTGGCAACGTGCTGGCTCGTAAGGCTCGGCGTAACTAATGAGCAGGGTGAACGAAGGATTGAAGCCGGAAATTATAGTTCGGGCTGCACCGCAAGAATTCATCTGTAGACCGGGTTCTTGGGGTAGCTTAGAGCAGCACTTGGAGCGAAGAGGCATTCACACAGTATTGATTGTGCATGGCCGGGATTCATGGAGTGCGGCGCAGCCCTTTCTGCCTGAACTGAAGGCGACGGTTGTCCACCTGTATGCATACAGCGGGGAATGCACCTATCCGGAGCGCGACGGAATCGTGGCTGAAGCTGTAGATCGTGAGGCTCAAGCTATTATCGCAGTAGGTGGCGGAAAAATAAGCGATTTGGTCAAAAGCGCAGCAGCCGCACTGCGGCTTCCTGCGATTATTTTGCCCACACTGGCCTCGACCTGTGCGGCATGGTCGTCCCTGAGCGTCATGTATGACGATCAGGGACGCTTTGTGAGTATGGATGTGTTTCCATACAGCAATGCGCTGGTTCTGCTTGATCCACAGGTCATTGCGCAGTCCCCGCCAGAGCTGCTGATCGCCGGTATCGGGGATACCCTGGCCAAATGGTACGAAGCTGATGTGATCATCCGGGGCATGGCTTCCCCTCCAGTAGAGGTGGAGCTGGCTTGGTATGCGGCACGAAAATGCAAGGAGCATCTGCTGCAACACAGCGAGGCTGCACTTGAAGCTCTACGGAGGGGACAGGCCAATGAGGACCTGACACGAATTGCCGAGACTATTATTATGGTTGCTGGTCTTGTGGGCGGCTTCGGAGAGGATTATGGGCGTACAGCGGGTGCTCATTCCATCCATGATGCGCTAACGGCCATACCGGAAGCCCATGGGCAATTGCACGGGAATAAAGTGGCTTACGGAGTGCTGGTGCAGCTTGCGCTAGAGGACAACCGGACGGAGATTGATTTTCTTTTGCCATTCTATGAGCAGTTGGGTCTGCCCGCCTGCCTTCAGGATATGGGACTTGGACATCTGGGGCGTGAGGATTGGCTTCAGCTTGGAGAACGGGCCACCGTTCAGAACGCTTCCATTCACAGAATGCCGGGTCACATTGGAGCAGAAGAAGTAGCAGATGCAATAGCACAGCTTGAGCTTTATACAACAGAATACAGAGCAAATTCCAACAAAGAGAAGGCGGGAAAGTCATGAGTATCGCAATTATCGGGGCAATGGAAGAAGAAGTAGCATTGATCAAATCACATTTGGAGGACATTCAGCAGTTGGTAGTGGCCAAAAGCAATTTCTTCACCGGACGTCTTAAGGGCAAGGATGTTGTGCTGGTGCAATCCGGGATCGGCAAGGCCAACGCGGCAATGACCACCTCCATTTTATTGGAGCGGTTTCAGGTCGAGCTGATTATCAACATTGGTGCTGCAGGTGCGTTGGACCCGGGCCTCCAGATCGGCGATGTAGTAATTGCCGAGGAACTTACCTACAGTGATGTGGATGCTACTGTTTTTAATTATGTCTACGGACAGGTACCGCAGATGCCAGCTTCGTACCCGGTGGATAAGCAATGGGTAGCCTTGGCGCTGGAAGGAGCTGCCCTCATCAATAGTGAGCGGAGCGTCGTGACGGGACTTGTGACCACAGAGGATTCTTTCATCGGGCATTCGGAGCTTGCTGTCTCCATCCGGACACGGTTCCCTGAGTCCAAGGCATCGGACATGGAGGGCGCAGCCATCGCCCAAACGGCTTATCAATTCGGGGTTCCCTTCTTTTCGGTCCGCGGGATCTCAGACAATGTCGGCGCGGGAGCTGCTGAATTGTTCACCTCCAACGTCGATCTGGCCGCGAAGAATTCGGCCGAAGTCGTTGAGGCTTTCCTGACTTTGTATGAACCGGGAAGCTCTTTATAGTATTAAAATATGCTCGTATAAAATGTTACCGTTCACCCCCTGGAAAATGATCCTGGTGTGAACGGTATTTTTATGTCCTAATATATACAAATTAATGGTATTATTAGGGGGTTTTAAATATAATCGATATACCTGCGTAAAAGAATTACATAGTTATATTTTCCGCAATGACGTACTTAGCTCGTGTGAAAATTCCAGCTTCAATCTATTTAGCATAACAATCAAATACATTGGAGGATTACATAATGTCAGGATCACAAGAACCAATCTTGTTTGATTTTCCCGAAAGCTTTGAGACAGAACGTCTGCTGATCCGAGCTCCATTGTGGGGGGATGGCGCCAGTATGCATGAAGCGCTTGTGGAAAGTCAGGAGCTGCTGAAGCCCTGGATGCCGTTCGCCCAAACCTTGCAGACTTTGGAGGAATCAGAGAAGTTCACACGTGAAGCAAGGCTGGAATTTCTAAAGCGTACTGAAATGCACCTGCGTATTTTTGACAAAGCGTCTGGTCGGTTCGTTGGCTGCACCGGATTGCACAGCATCAATTGGGACATTCGCAGTTTTGAAATTGGCTATTGGATCAGGAGCAGCTGCGCTGGCAAAGGGTACATGACCGAAGCGGTGAACAGGGTCACGGAATTTGCGATCCGAGAGCTGGCAGCGAACCGGATTGAGATCCGTTGCAGCGCCCATAATCTGAAAAGTGCAGCCGTAGCGGAACGCGCGGGCTATACGCTGGACGGGATTTTACGTAGCAATCGGCGGGCAATGAACGGGGAATTACATGACAGTAAGGTGTATGCCAAGGTGCGAGGAGCGGAATTTTAGGGGAGAGTGGATTCGTTCCAGCAACAGAGGGTATTTTGCCTATATGCGGCAGGATTCAGAGGTTGTTGAGGAAGGGGCCAGACTCTCAGGGGGTCAGCGCCAGAGACTGTCTATTACCAGGACAATTCTGAAAGATGCACCGACTCTGTTGCTGGATGAAGCTACGGCTCACAGTTGGAGAGTGAATAGGAAGAAGCTCAGATCAAGGAAACGATACTTTCGTCAACAGGTCACTAAATCTATATATAAATAAAGTGCCGCACGCCGTTAAAATACACGGTTGTGCGGCACTTTTGTATTAATTTTCGCTCTGCAAAATGAACTTTTCGATGACATGCTTGACGCCGTCCTCGTTGTTGCTGAGGGTGATGAAATCAGCGATTTCCTTCAGCGCCGGGATTGCGTTATCCATGGCTACACCCAGGCCTGCTGCTTCCAGCATCTCATGGTCGTTCCAGGAATCGCCGACAGCGATGGTCTCGGACAGATCGCATCCGAAATGGCCGGCCAGGAATTCCAGAGCCAAGCCCTTGGTGCCTTCGTGGTGCATGATTTCTAGGAAATAAGGTTTGGATTTGGTGATATGCACCGAATCTCCCAGCAGCTCACGCAGAATCGGCGCCAGCTCATCCAGGAAATCAGGATCGTCGATGATGAGCATTTTTGGTGTTTTTTCTGGCACCAGCTTCTCCCAGTCCGGTTCGATATAGTAACGGGTGTTGTTCAAAGCGGAGTAGTCGATCAGCTTCTGGTTCTCTTCACGGGAGTAAAGTTTATCGTCAATGTAGGTTTGCAAATGCAGATTATGCTCTACACAGTATTCGAACAGCTTGCGTACGGCATCCTGCGGGACATAACGTTCATATAATACGTTCTCGTCCAGCAAGTTCTTCACGAGTGCACCCTGGTACGTAATGATCGGCACGTTAAGTCCGGTTTGGCGGGCAATGGCTTGGGCCGACGCATAGGCGCGTCCAGTGGCCAGTGTTACCACTACACCTGCGGCAACGGCTTGCTCCAACGCTTGCTGCGTGGCCGGGGTAACTTCCTTGTCATCATTAATCAGTGTGTCGTCAATGTCGATAGCAATCAATTTGTACATGGATGGTTTCTCTCTCCTTATTTCTTTCTGGTTATAACAATCAGATCAAATGGGTACTGATGCCTGGCATTGAAAGTTGTCTTATACAGAAAGACAAGTTGTCCAAATTGTATCCTAAAAAAGCAGTAAGAACAAGACAAAGCTGCCGAAGATCCTTTATGGAACAGGCCATTTCAGGGTTCAAGCTAGACAAAAGAGCAGGGTCTTGGTATACTTCGATAACCGCACATTTGTTCGCGTTTACATCTTGGAAAGGGAGCGGTTCTCCTATGATGGGCAAATCCCATTTAATCATCAGCACCGGGGTTACCCTGTCGGTTATGAATCTATTAGGCTATGAGATCACCATTCCAGCCATTGCTGTGGCGGCGGTAAGCTCGCTTATGCCAGATATTGATGAGCCCAATTCATTATTGGTACGCAAGGCTATTCCTGAGTTCGTACTGCGAATTCTTCAGGTGGCGCTGCTTGGCGGAGCTATTTATCTTTATTTTGCCGGCCTAGTACAGCCGCCTTGGAACATTGCGTTGGCGCTGCTTGTCGGCAGCGTTTCTTTCCTGCCGGGACGCAGGCTGAGGCATCTTGTTATGCTGTTGATCGCCTTGGGGCTGATTGCATTCGCAGACGCCTATGCTCCATGGAACTATATTGCAGCTTGCGTGCTAATCGTCGCATCCATTGTCCCGCATCGTGGGCTAACGCACACGCTGTACGGCGTGGCCGGATGGGGCGCGCTGCTGTATTTTGCTTCCCGTGGCTTGGATGATGGCGGCAGCCTGTGGATCGCCGGGTGCATGTCCTATGCGCTGCATCTGCTGGCAGACTCCCTTACTCAGCGCGGGATTACCCCGCTGCCACCAATCCCCTTCAAGCTACGTCTGAGGCTGATGAGCACCGGCACGAAGAAGGGCAGCGCTGTAGAGAATCTGTGTATTGTGCTTACTCTGGCGCTGGTAATCTATGCGTTTATTCTCTCGCCGTAAAGCACCACAGACTGAGCAACGACATTGCAGCAACATGGCTGGGACAATACATAACAGAAATAAGGCTCTTTCGCTGCGCGGTGCAGCGAGAGAGCCTTATTGATTTTTTTATATACAGGAAATCTATTCTTCCAGGAAAACCAGCCCGAAAAATTCCTCCGGCTCGATCCGTCCAAAGTAATGCTTCAGGTCCAGCTCGGCCAGCGCTTGTCTGACTTCGACTTGCTCGTAACGTTTGCCACGAAGTGCATTTTCAACGTCTACCACATCGCCAGCACCGAAGAAATCGCCATAAATTTTAATATCCTTGATGTAGGAATCTTCAATGTCCATCCGGATATCAATAATTCCGGCAGGGAACTTACGTGTGTGTTTGACGTTGCTCTTCGGTGACAATCCATAGTTCCAATCCCAGTTCTGGTAATGCTCCTTGGAAATTTCATGGATTTTTACCCAGTCGTCTTGTTCCAGCTTGTACTGTGGCACCTCGGAAGGCTCCATGCCAAAGATTGAGCGCAGCAGACCGCTGCGGAATTCTTCAATCGTCATATCCGTCCCTAGAAGATCTTTAATGTTGGCTACGCGGCTGCGAACCGACTTCGTACTCTTCGATTTGAACTTCTCCGGATTAACATTCAGCGAAGCTTGTACATCCTCCAGATTGAGGTCGAACATCAGCGTACCATGGCTGAACATGCGTCCGCGTGTAGAGAACTGGGCGTTCCCGGAGATTTTTTGCTCTCCGACCTGCAGATCGTTCCGTCCGCTGAGCTCGGCATTGACGCCCATGCTCCGCAAGTAGTCGATGACCGGCTGCGTGAACTTCAGGAAGTTAAGGAAGGATTCGCCGTCATCCTTGGTAATGAAGCTGAAATTAAGATTGCCGAGGTCATGATAGACCGCCCCGCCGCCAGATAGACGACGCACAACCTGGATGTTATTGTCCTTCACGTACTCCTGGTTAATCTCTTCAATCGTATTTTGATGCTTGCCGATAATGATAGACGGACTGTTGATATAAAAGAGCAAGTAGCTCTCGTCCATAGGCAAATGCTTTAGCGCATATTCTTCAATCGCGAGATTGATGGATGCATCCGTAATCCCCGTGTTATCGATAAATAGCATGGAATGTTCCTCCGTTGCAGCATGATTGAATACAGCCTTTATTTTAAACTAAAAGTAGGGAATTCACAAAAGCGTTTCACTACCCTCTCCACGAGAGATTCGCTCGGCAGCGCGAAGTCATTGACGAATTTCCAGCTAGAGCGCAAAATGAGGGCATTGGCTTACATAGGTAACGTAAATATAAGATAAGGAAGTGCTGTTATGCTTGAAAAATACGGCCACGGCGGGGATTTGCTGACGGCTGCGGAACTCTACGGGGGGAAGGGCCGCGCTTTTCTGGACTTCAGCGCCAACATTAATCCGCTGGGTCCGCCGCCAGGGCTGCTGGAACGGCTGCGGGAGGCGCTGCCCTCGGTCACGGCTTATCCTGACCCTGGCCACCGGATCTTCAAGGGCCTGCTCGCGGAAACGCTGGGTGTGCCCGGTGAATGGCTGACCGTTGGCAACGGCGCCGCCGAAAGTATGTCCTTGCTGCTGCTGGCGCTTGCTCCCAGCAGGGTAGGTCTTGCAGAGCCGTGCTTCTCGGAATATCGCCAGCTATCGGAGCAGTTCGGAGCAGAGGTGTTGACTGTGCAGGGCACCCGGGAGAACGGCTATCGGGCCGGAGTAGAAGAACTCTCCGGCTTACTGGACCGGGTGGAGCTGCTGTTCCTCGGCCAGCCGAACAATCCGAATGGCATCCAGTATTCGCTGGATGAGCTGGTGCTACTGGCGGAAAAGGCCGAGGCTAGTGGTGCATATTTGGCTGTCGATGAGGCCTTCATCGACTTTATTGAGCCGGGGCAGCGGGCCACGCTGCTGCCGGAGCTTGCGCGGTTCCCACACACCGTGCTGATCCGCTCCATGACCAAGTTCTATGCCATTCCAGGCCTGCGGCTCGGGTTCACTATCGCTCATCCGTCGCTTGGCGCTGCCATGTCCGATAAACAGGTCACCTGGAGCGTGAACACGCTCGCTCTCCTGGCTGGAGAGGCGTGCTTGACCAGCGGGCAGGCCTATGAACGCCGCACGCGTGAGCTAATTGCGGCGCAGCGGAAGCTGCTGCTGGAAGGGTTGACTAGAATCGGCTGTGATGTGCTGCCGGGCGAAGCCAACTTCCTGCTGTGCGGTCTACCGCAGCCATGGAGTGCGGCAGAGATGCAGGCCTGTCTGGGGGACAGCGGCATCCTGGTCCGCAGCTGTGCTATGTATCCTGGCCTTGGGCCGGGACATATCCGCATTGCGGTCAAAGGGCATGAGGATAATACCATCTTGCTGCAGCGCATTGAGGAGATTATAAGAGAGCAGCAACGACGAGGCAGTGAAAAAACAATGTTGACGGAGGGGGCAAAGGGATGATGAGAGACATCAATATTAGTGAACAAAATAGAAATGAAACAGAAACAGAAACAGAAACAGAAACAAAACGGAATGAAAACAATCTGGATGAACTCAATCTGAATGAAAACAATCTGAATGAACTCAACAGAGTTGTAATCCAGGGGAATGAAGCCACGCTGAGTCGAGCAAAGCTCCCCTTTATGAATGAAGCTGGGACCGCAGTAATCCATTCTTCGGTCTTTCCCGGGCTGACCCTGGAGCGACAGGAAGACCATCTACTGCTGGCGTTCCCGGTTGAGGTGGATGGACTGTCGAGTGCAGTATATGGCGGGGGCATGATGCCCCTGACACAAGCGGTAAATCTGTTTGTCAGCCGGGATTATGAATGCAGTGATCCGGTGCGCGATATGGAGAACAAGCTCCGGGAATGGGGTTATCCTGCGACAGGCTGCGCCGGCCTGATGACAGCCGTGCCGCTGGAGCATGCTGCGGTATTCGAGGAAGATACCGGCTCTGCCGGAATCTTCTGCTGCGTTACGGCAGCTGCAGGCAATGCGGCTCGTGCAGGGGTAACCCGCCCCGTGCTAAAGGCATACCGGCCAGGCACGATTAACATTATGCTGGGCATTGATGGACGACTATCGCCTGCGGCAATGGTTAATGCTGTGATGACAGCTGTCGAGGCCAAGACAGCCGCTCTCGCGGATCTCGGGATTACTGACCCCGAGAACGGGTTGACGGCGACGGGTACGACAACAGATGCTATCGTACTGGGCGTAAGCCAGAGTGGACGATACGGCGCTGAGCATGTCTATGCCGGGACAGCTACCGATCTGGGCGGTGCTCTGGGGCGGCTGGTCTATGGTGCGGTCACAGCCAGCCTGAAATCGTTGCAGACGAGGAAGGACAGTTAATGAGCACGGATAAAAATACAAGGCCAGGGATAAGAGTAGGCAATGAAAATAGAGCCTGGGAGGAGGGGCTGTGATTACGGCCTTGATTCTGCTCGCCGCCTATATTATTGATAGAATCGTAGGTGATCCGCGGGCACTTCCCCATCCGGTAGTAGGGATGGGGAAGGTGATCAAGGCCGTGGAACGTCTGATTCGCCGTTTCGTATCCCGGCCCCGCAACCTGCGGCCAGCCGGGCTGCTCCTGCCGCTAATCGTGGCTGGCGGAGCCTGGGGTCTGACGACTCTGCTGCTATGGCTGCTCGCGATGATCGCGCCTTGGCTTCCTTGGGTCGCCTCGGCCTGGCTAATCTCAACCACCATTGCTGCCAAAGGTCTGAAGGACGCCGGCCTCGCCGTCTACACCGAGCTGCGTCGGGGGGACATTCCCGCTGCCCGTCAGGCGGTAGGGATGATTGTGGGGCGCGACACAACCTCGTTAGACAGCCCGGAGATTGTTCGCGGCACTGTGGAGACTGTGGCTGAAAACATCGTAGACGCTGTTGTCTCGCCGCTGTTCTATGCCCTGCTTGGCGGTGCGCCGCTAGCCATGGCCTATCGAGCGGTGAATACGCTCGACTCCATGGTAGGCTACAAGAATGACAAGTACCTTCATCTCGGCTGGGCATCCGCCAGGCTGGACGATGTTGCCAACTTCATTCCTGCCCGGATCACAGCGGGACTCCTAACGATGTGCGCCTGGCTGCTACGCCTAGACTGGCGGCGTTGTATACATATAATCAGGCGCGATGCCCGCCTGCATCCCAGCCCAAATAGCGGCTTCCCAGAGTCAGCGGTAGCTGGCGCGCTCGGTATCCGGCTGGGCGGGGAGAACGTCTACCATGGCGTAACCTCCTTCCGGGCCTACATGGGCGACCCGGTCAGGGTCATGGAGCCGGAGGATATTCTCCAGGCCTCGCGGATGATGTTGCTCTGTTCCTCTATCTTTGCTTGTCTTTGCGCAGCGACAGCTTGGCTGATTAGTTAGTTGACTGATTAGTTGATTGATTAGTTGATTGATTAGTTGATTTAATAGCTGATTGATTGGCTGACTAACTAACTAACTAACTAACTAACTGACTGATTGATTGGTTGATAGGCTAGTTTGCTGATTCGGTTAACACTGTCCTAGGTGGCAAGGGCGCGCGCGAGTTTTGTATCTTTTAGAAAAGATAAGATGAACAAAAGAAAGTAACAAAAGAAAGTAACAAAAGAAAGTAACAAAAGCAAAAAGGAACGAGGAACACGCGAGGAGAACCGAAGAAAAAAGCGAGAGGAAAGTAAGGAGAACTAAAGAGAACTGAGAAGAACTAAGGAGGACTAAGGGAGAAGCGAGAAAGAACGATGGGAAATGACGCTACCTACCCAACTAAGGGCATTTTTGTACCTTATATTTGTAGATTAGAGGTAAATGAGGAGAATAAGGGCGTTTTTGTACCTTATTTTTTAAAAAAAGTACAATAGAGGGTATTTCAGTGAATTTAAGGTACAAAATTGCACTTAATTACCACCTATCGACAATTACGGGCTATTTAGAGTACAAAAATGCCGTTAATTACACTTCGGAGATAACTTCTAGGCTTTGTTTGTTATTTTAGGCGTTCTATATAGAGACGGTTTATAAAGAAGGAATCTAGGAACAACAGCGACCGTAAGTCCAAACATTCCACATCAGTGACAACGAGCCTTATGTTCAGATCTTGTGTTCAGATCTTGTGTTCAGATCTTGTGTTCAGATCTTGTGTTCAGATCTTGTGTTCAGATCTTGTGTTCAGATCTTATGTTCAGATCTTGTGTTCAAATCTTACGTTCAGATCTTATGTTCGGATCTTATGTTCGTCTTATATAGATACTGATGAAGAATTGATAAAGTGAGTATTACTTTTTTATCCTCTTTAGTAGATTCAGTCCAATCGCATGTATAGGAATGATTGCATATATGAATACAGAACCCCATTCGGATAATGGTAGAGTTATTGAGCTGGAGTTGGTGCTGATACGCCATGGCCCTACACAGTGGAACGCGGAGCGGCGCTACCTGGGTCACACGGATCTCCCGCTGCTGCCGGACAGCGGAGGGTTATTGCTCAGGCTCAAGGAGCAGCTAGCCGGATACGAGAGCTTCAAGGAAGTGTGGTGCAGCGATTTGCTTCGCTGCCGGCAGACCCTGACTGCAGTCGCTTCCCCTCTCGCAGCCAGTGCTGTCTATGATCAGCGGCTGCGTGAGATGAACTTCGGTGAGTGGGAGGGCTGCAACTATGAGCAGTTGAAGGACCAAGCGCTTTACCGGAACTGGATCGATGATCCCGCCGCCTTCACCCCTCCAGGGGGCGAGTCTTGGGCACAGTTCTCAGATCGAGTGGCCCATTTTCTGGACAGTTTGGAGGTAGCCACAGGGGTGCCTTCTTGTTCTTCTCAGGGAGAGCTCTGCCAGCCCCGACGTGTGCTGGTGGTGACACATGGGGGCGTGATCCGTCAGCTGCTGGCCCTCACCCGAACGGGGACTTCATTCCGGGAGGCGATCGCTCCTCCACTGGGATCTTTACTGTTACTTCGGCTGCAATGGAACAGAGGCAGATGGAGCGAGAGAGCAGATCTACGCAGATAACGCAGTTACCGGGGAAATACTCATCACAGAGAAGGCCGTGTTTTCAACAGGGCCAAGGATAGGCACGGGAACAGAGGTAGGAACAGAGGTAGGAACAGAGGTAGGAACAGAGGTAGGAACAGAGGTAGGCACAGAGGTAGGAACAGAGGTAGGAATAGAGGTAGGAACAGAGGTAGGAACAGAGGTAGGAACAAAGGTAAGAACAGAGGTAGGAACAAAGGTAAGAACAGAGGTAGAAACAGAAGTAGGAACAAAAGTAGGAACAAAAGTAGAAACAGAAGTAGAAACAGAGATAGGCACAGAGATAATTATAGGTATTTGGAGCATCAACCAAACAAGATCATAACCCCTAAGAACCACGACTGGATGAAAAATCCGGGATCGTGGTTCTTTTTTTACCCTGCTAACTATGCCATGATAGCTATGGGGGCGATGATGGATGTTTAAAGATTTTAAGCTCATTGCCGGACGACCGGTATATATACAAATCAAAGACTATATGAAGCACTTAATTATAAAAGGCGCACTGCAAGGTGGTCAGAAGCTGCCGTCCACCCGCGAGATGTGTGTGCTGCTGCAAGTTAGTCGCAACTCTGTAATCGCGGCGTATGAAGGACTGGAGGACGATGGGTTTGTCTACGCCGTTAAAGGGCAGGGCAATTATGTAGCCTCTTCTGCACCCGGTACCGTGACGGTTTCTTCCCGCACTATGGACTGGAAGCGACATCTGAACGATCATGCCATGCTGGCGGAAGAACTGGATATTATGAAGCACGGGCTTCGTGCGGAAAAGGGTACTATTTCTTTTACCAGCATTGCGCCGGATGAGAGTTTATTCGATCTAGACAATGTTAAACGGGCCTTCATGGACCGTATGGCAGTGGAAGGCAATGTCCTGTTGAACTACGGCTACGCCAAGGGCTACAAACCGTTAATCGATTATTTACATCAATATATGGAACACAAGGGCGTGGACATGAAAGGCAAGGACATCCTGATCACCAATGGTTTCACGGAGGGCTTCAATATCGTATTGTCAGCCCTGAACCGGAAGAGTGGCCAGGTCCTGACCGAGAACCCTACGCATCACACAGCGATCAAGAACCTCAAGCTGCATGGCTTCGGGATTAAGGGCATTCCGATGGAGCGGGATGGTATTCATTTGGGTGAGCTGGAGAAGGCATTGGATGCGGGAGAGTATGATTGTGCGTACTTCGTGCCTTCGTACCATAATCCGACCGGGATTGTCATGTCTCCTGAGAAAAGACAGGGTCTGATGAAGCTGATGGCGGGATACGATATTCCGGTTATTGAGGATGGTTTTAATGAAGAGCTGCGTTATTCAGGATCGCATGTATCGCCACTGATTGCGACGGCGGGTGCAGGCAATAGTGTGATTTATCTCGGAAGCTTCTCTAAAGTATTGTTCCCAGGGCTTCGGGTAGGCTGGGTGCTGGCTGATCAGGAACTGATCTATTATCTGGAGAGCCTCAAGCGGGCGCAGACGATTCACACTTCTACTCTGGATCAGTCGATCCTTTATCAATATTTGTACAACGGCAATCTGGAGAAATATTTGAAAAAAGCGAGAGCGGAATATAAACGAAAATATGAGCTGACCCTGGAATGCTGTAAGCAACATGTTCCGTACCAAACGTTGACGAGTGATGGGGGACTGCATTTGTTCGTCGCATTTGCGGAGGGCTTTAGCACAAGAGCTTTGCTTGAGGCGTGCCGTGCGCAGGGGGTTATTTTTACGGCAGGAGAGATGTTCTATACCGATGGCGGCGGGCAGCATACGATGCGGATCGGCTTCTCTCGAGTGGCGGATGAGGATATTGTCAAAGGAATCGAAATCATTGGGAGAACGGCTAGGCAATTAATGGGATGAAGGGGTGCTGGAGATGAAGGTTGGCGTGATTTTGGGGGGCATTTCTTCAGAAATTGAGGTATCGATGAACACGGGCAGAGAGATGATGAATCATCTGGACCGTAATAAATACGAGGTGGTTCCGGTTGTATTCAGTTCACGGGAGGAGCTTGTAGAGAAGGTCAAAGGGCTTGATGTTGCTCTTCTAGCTCTGCATGGCGCTTACGGGGAGGATGGAACGATACAAGGAACGCTGGAGACATTGGGCATCCCGTATACGGGAAGTGGCGTGCTGGCGAGCAGCCTGTGCATGAACAAGGATCTGGCCAAAAAAATCCTCCGGTACGAGGGAGTCAACACACCCGACTGGCTGTGTTGGGACAGCATGGACGATTATTCCCCGGAAGCTGTGGAACGTTTGGGTTATCCCGTGATGGTGAAGCCGAATTCAGGCGGTTCCAGCATCGGAATGGAAAAGGTGAATGATGAGCAGGGGCTGCGAGGTGCGGTGCTGAAGGCTTTTACCAGTGATCCCGATCAGTCGATCCTGATTGAACGGTATACCGTAGGCCAGGAAATCACCTGTTCCATCCTGGACGGGGAGCTTCTCCCGGTGGTAGGCATTACTTCGGCGTCTTCGGAGTGGTTCGATTACAGTGCCAAGTATGAGGTAGGTGGGGCGCAAGAGGTTGTGATAACCCTGCCGCCAGAGGTGGAGCAGTTGGTGCGCAAGGCGGCAATGACCTGTTATAAGGCGTTGAAGTGTAGCGTATATGCCCGGGTCGATATGTTGTTGATGGACGGTGTACCTTATGTACTGGAGGTCAATACGCTGCCTGGAATGACAACAACGAGTCTGCTTCCTAAAAGCGCAGCGGCAGCCGGATTGTCATTCAGCGCATTATTGGATCGGATTATCAGCTGTTCTCTGACGGAACGCAGCAAGAATAAGGGGGTGCCGGTTCATGTTGAATAATTGGATAGCGCCTCGCGTACGGGACATCCCGCCTTCCGGAATCCGTGCATTCTTCGAGCTCAGTGCCGGCAACCAGGATATTATCTCGCTCGGCGTGGGTGAGCCGGATTTTGATACCCCGGAGCATATCAGAGAAGCTTGTATGGCGGCGCTGAGTCAGGGAGCAACGAGATATACACCGAATGCAGGCTTGCCGGAGCTTAGAGAGGAAATTGCTCACTATTTGCAAAATAACTTCAACCTGCGCTACGACCCTGCAAGCGAAATAGTAGTCACTGTAGGCAGCAGCGAAGCGCTGGATCTGGCGTTGCGGGCGTTCACTGCTCCAGGAGATGAGATTCTTCTGCCCTCACCCAGTTATATCGCTTACTCGCCAATCGCTTATCTTAATGGGGCTACCATAGTGGAGGTGGACTCGAGGGCGGAGGATGGCTTTAAGCTAACTGCCGAGGCGTTGCAAAAGGCAATTACCCCGCGTTCCAAGCTGCTGATGCTGAATTATCCCAACAACCCGACAGGCGCAATCATGACTGCCGAGGATTGGCAGCCGATTGCGGAGATCGTGAAGGCACACAACCTGCTGGTTATCTCCGATGAAGTTTATGCCGAGCTAACCTATGACCGGAAGCATGTCAGTATTGCCTCACTACCGGGGATGCAGGAGCGGACCATTGTACTCAGCGGCTTCTCCAAAGCGTTCGCCATGACCGGCTGGAGAATTGGCTATGCCTGCGGCCACCGCGAGCTGCTGGCAGCAATGCTGAAGATCCACCAATATACAGCCATGTGTGCCCCGGTGTTGGGACAGATTGCTGCAATAGAATCTCTGCGCCATGGCCTTGAGGCTATGAACGAGATGAGAGAAGTATACCGGCAGCGCCGGGAGCTGCTGGTAAACGGATTCCGTTCGATCGGGATGCCTTGCCATGTACCGGAGGGTGCATTTTATGCTTTTCCGAGTATCGCTCACACCGGGCTTGATTCTGAGACGTTTGCGTTGCAGTTATTGAAGGAAGTTGGTGTTGCAGCCGTGCCCGGTCATGTGTTTGGAGCGGGAGGAGAGGGGCATATTCGCTGCTCATACTCAGTATCCACAGAGAAGTTATCGCAGGCGCTGGAGCGGATGGAGAGCTTCATGAAGGTAAAAATGTAATTGTAAGATGTTTGCATATCCCCTATAATCCTTAGCAGAAGAAATGGGGATATGCATCAGAATGGCTATGGAAAGCTTCGCCCCCCTCTTTATAGAGCGGGGGTTTTTGGCGTAATCTGCTTCGAAGTCTAAGGCAGCATCTAAGGCGAAAGCAGTAACGAAGTCAAAACCAAAATCAAAATCTAAAGGGAAGGCTAAAGAAAAGCCAAGGAGAAGCTAAGCGGAGACGTTATAGTTACGAACTAACCCGGACTGAGAAGGACGCACAAGAATTTAATAAATCTGGAGGGGAACATTGGATGTTATCTGCAATTTATGAAATGACGGGAGAGATTGTCCCGCCGGATGAGGACGCCTCGCGTCAGGCACTTCTTCGCCTGAACAGCCTGACCAAGCCACCAGGGAGCTTAGGGCAGCTGGAGGCGCTGGCAGTCAGACTGGCCGGCATTTCTGTGACAGAGCAGCCGCTCTATAACAAGCGTACGGTGGTTGTGATGGCTGCCGATCACGGGGTATGCTGCGAGGGCGTCAGTGCCTTTCCTCAAGAGGTAACCCTGCAGATGGCGGATAATTTTCTTCACGGCGGCGCGGCGGTAAATGTACTGGCCCGCCACGCCGGGGCTGAGGTGAAGTTCGTCGATATCGGAATGAATGGCAATGTGAGCCACCCCGATCTGCTGAACGTCAAGGTGCGTTTTGGTACGGATAATATGGCACAGGGGCCGGCTATGAGCCGGGACGAGGCTTTGCAGGCGGTTTTGGCCGGAATTCGTGTGGCACAGGATGCCGTTGCGAGCGGCACGGAGCTACTGATTACCGGTGAGATGGGAATCGGCAACACGACGGCGAGCTCTGCCGTCCTGTGTGCGCTGGAAGGAGTCACACCGGAGACTGCAGTCGGCCGGGGAACCGGTATCAACGGTGAAGCTCTGAAGCATAAGATCACCGTGGTGGAACGGGCGCTGAGCATCAACAGGCCGGATCCAGAGGACGGGCTGGACGTGTTGTCCAAAGTCGGCGGGCTAGAAATTGCCGGGCTGGCAGGGCTGATTCTTGGGGCGGCTTCTTGCCGCATACCTGTTGTGCTGGATGGCTTCATTTCCGGCGCGGCGGCACTGGTAGCCAGAGCCATTGCCCCGGAGGCGAGCGCCTACATGATAGCTTCCCATGTCTCGGGCGAGCAGGGCCATCGTCTCCTGCTGGAACGGCTTGGGATGGAGCCGCTACTGAACCTTGGCATGCGGCTCGGCGAAGGCACAGGGGGCGTCTTGTGCCTGCATATGATCGATGCGGTCTGTCGTATCATGCGCGAGATGGCGACCTTTGAAAGTGCTGGAATATCCGGCGCGGAGAAGGAGCCGTCATGAGCATTCTGATAACGGGCGGGGCGCGCAGCGGCAAGAGCGGCTTTGCGGAGCGGCTGATGGAGTCACTAGCGGATCGGGCTTTATACGTAGCTACCGGACAAGCCTTCGATGGAGAGATGCAGGAGCGGATTGCCCTACATGTCAGGCAGCGGGAAGAAAGCGGCTATGCCTGGGAGACCGCTGAGGAGCCGCTGGACTTGCCGGGGCTGCTGGACAGCCTCTCTGGTGGGAGGGCAGTGCTTGTGGACTGCCTGACCCTGTGGCTGTCCAACGTGCTGCTGGCTGTGGAGGAAGATAATGAGCGAAAGCTGCTGGTGGAGCGGGAGATCGGCAGACTTGAACAGAGCGTGGCTTCTTTTCAGGGCACACTCATCCTGGTTACGAATGAGGTGGGCGATGGTATTGTCCCGGAGTACGCACTGGGGCGGCTGTACCGTGATCTGGCAGGGCGAATGAATGCCAGACTAGCTCAGCAATGCAGTCAGGTCTTTCTGGTGACCGCCGGGATTCCAATTGAATTGAAAAGCCGGGAGTACAAGCTATGAGGACCCAGAGAGACGCCGCTACAGCTGCTTTTCAATTTCTGTCGCGCTTTCCCATCCGCCGGGATGTGGGCTTTTCCAAGCAGCTGCTACAGCGCAGCGTGGTATATTATCCGCTGGTGGGTGCAGCCATCGGGTTATGCACAGCAGCGGTAGCGGGACTGTTCGGCCTGCTGCTACCACCGCTTCCGACTGCGGTTCTTAGCCTGATCGTCTGGGTGGCGCTCACCGGCGGACTGCATTTGGACGGCTGGATGGACACCGCCGACGGATTGCTTAGTTACCGTTCAAGGGAACGAATGCTGGAGATTATGAAAGACAGCCGCGTAGGGGCTATGGGTGTGCTCGCCTGTGTGCTGCTGCTCCTGCTGAAGGCGTCGCTGCTGGCAGCGATCTTAGCGGACAACTCCTATACGTCGCTGTTTTTGCTTGTGCTGGCCCCGGTCTGGAGCCGCTGGGCCATGGTGCGGGCCATGGTCCGCTGGCCGATTGCCCGCGGCGATGAAGGACTGGCCGCCAATTTTGCCGGCCTGACACCTACACATGAGCAGCGCGCAGGGATCTGCGCCACGCTGCTCTCACTCGCCGCCGCGGGTGCTGCGCTGGCGCTCGGCGGGGGCACAGCCTGGCCGCTGACGTTGGCCGCGGCCCTCCTGCTGCCAGTTGCCGCTTTCATCTGCGGCAACATGGCTGCCCACAGGGCGGTCAGCCGGCTCGGCGGCCTCACCGGCGACGTGTACGGCGCGCTGAACGAGCTGCTGGAGGCCGTACTCTTGCTGGTGCTGGCAATGCTCCAGCATATCCTGCTATGAACGAGTTGCCGTATCGCAGCCGCTATACGGCGCCTAAAGAAAGAGAGGAATCCCATGGATAAGATTCAAGACAAGAAGGGATCTGCAGCGGTGCTGATGCTGCAGGGAACCGCTTCTGATGTAGGCAAAAGTTTGTTGACTGCGGCCCTCGGGCGGATCATGAAGCAGGATGGGTACCGCACCGCGCCCTTCAAGTCGCAAAACATGGCTCTGAACTCCTATGTCACCGTGGACGGCAAAGAAATTGGCCGTGCTCAGGGGATGCAGGCAGAGGCCTTCGGCATTGAGGCAAACACCGATATGAACCCTATTCTGCTGAAGCCTTCCGGCGAGATGAGTGCGCAAATCGTCGTGCATGGGGTACCTCATACTGCGCTGAGTGCCAGGGAGTATCGCGAGAAATTTCTCCCGGAAGCCAAAGGCACGGTACTGGATGCCCTGAACCGCCTACGCAGGGAATACGACATCGTGCTGATGGAGGGGGCGGGAAGTCCTGCGGAAATTAACCTGAAATCACGGGATATTGTGAACATGAATCTGGCAGGCTGGGCCGATGCGCCGGTGCTGCTGGTGGCTGATATTGACCGAGGAGGCGTGTTTGCCTTTCTGGTGGGTACGCTTGAACTGCTGGAGCCGCATGAACTTGCACGGGTCAAAGGGTTCATAATTAATAAATTCCGCGGCGATCTATCGCTGCTGCAGCCTGGTCTGGATTGGCTGGAGCAGCGTACGGGTATTCCTGTGCTGGGTGTCTTGCCTTTTTTGCCGCAGCTTCGTATTGAAGCTGAAGACTCCGTGGTGCTGGAAGGAACGTCCGGGTACCGCCAAAAGGATGAAGGCAAGGAACTGGATATTGCCGTCATCCGCTATCCGAGAATCTCCAACTTTACCGACTTTGATCCGCTGGGGGAAGAACCGGATACCGCTGTACGGTATGTAACCCGTCCTCAAGAATTGGGGACGCCAGATGTCATTCTGCTGCCAGGTACGAAGAATACGGCTGCTGATCTGTCTTATTTACGTGAGCAGGGTTTCCCGGATGCCATTGATCGGGCGCTGGCAGGGGGGACACTTCAGCTTGCAGGGATTTGCGGAGGTTACCAGATGCTGGGCCTTGAACTGCATGATCCACATGCCGTGGAGAGTCATGAACCGGGGACAACTGCCGGACTGGGGTATTTGCCACTGTCTACAGTTTTTTTACAGCATAAGACTACTGTACGGGTTAGCGGACGCTTGGCTCCTGGCCATCCGCTTCAGCTGTATGGCGCTACTTCTGATACAGACTCGGTCAACGTTATTGCTGGTTATGAGATTCATATGGGTACAACCACGAGTCTTGATGCAGACGCTGTTCACAGCTTGTTCGAGCTAACAGGGGGGAACGGCGAGACGCTTGGCGAAGGATGGGGCACAAAGGACGGAAAAGTATGGGGAACCTATCTACACGGGGTGTTCCATAATGACCGCTTGCGCAGAGCCTGGCTTGACGGGTTGCGTGTCTCCAAGGGCCTGAAGCCGCTGGAGGCAACTTACTCGGCGGCTGCGCTCCGCGAGATGGAGTTCGATCGTCTGGCCGATGCTGCAAGACAAAGCTTGAACATGGAGGCCATCTATGGAATCATGGGGATAGACAGAGAAGGGGGATTTTAATGGCAATTGCTATACTGTTATTCATTGTTGCCGGCCTTGCGGAGATCGGGGGCGGTTATCTGGTCTGGCTCTGGCTGAGGGAATCCCGGCCGCTTTGGTATGGTATTGTCGGGGCTATTATTTTGGTGGGCTATGGTATCATTCCTACACTCCAGAAGTTTCCGTCCTTTGGGCGGGTGTATGCCGCCTATGGCGGAGTGTTTATCATATTGGCCGTGTTGTGGGGCTGGCTGGTGGACAAGAAGACACCGGATGTCTACGACTGGGCAGGTGCCTTGATTTGTATGGTAGGCGTGTCGGTCATTCTGTGGGCGCCAAGGCATTAAGACCAAGAAGATCTAATGGGTATGCCAGTCTGGTAACTGTGGGAAGCCTGATAACATTAAGCGACTATTATTACGGATAGAGGTGCACCCTTTATGTCCAAAAATACACAAACCAACTCCGGTGATGACGGAGCTGGCGCACAGCTGGAATCGGACTTTTCAGCCCTGGCCAAGCCGGCACAGCGAGCGCTTGCTGCAGCCGGATATGTGCGGCTTGAGCAATTGAGCAAGCTTGCCGAGCGCGAGCTTTTGCAGCTGCATGGCATGGGCCCCAAGGCGCTGGGCCAATTGCGCACGGCACTTGCCGAGAAGGGGCTGTCGTTCGCGGAAGGTTCCTGAGATCGGATGACTATGATCGTGAAAACAGCATAGAAGGGCAAACACAAAGAGGCTGCGGACAATAACCGGCAGCCTCTTTGCTATCAGGTGGTGCTATGATTTTACCTCCAAAATCACTTTAACCGAATAGCCTGTCAGAACCCAGCTTGTCCACTAAAGCCGGGTAGCTCACTGGAATCGCCAGTATGGACTGAGAAGTGCCTGAAGCAGCAGCCGGCCACCCAGCTTGAGAACCCGGTACGCTTAACTTCCAAAAGCAGATTTGTCCATATACTGGAAAAAATCTTTCAGGGCTATTATAGCATAGCAGTTGGAACGTTGTGGATTTCAAGAGCCTTCAGTGGGGAATAGAACGAGCGTTTCTAAAGACATATACAAGAGAGCCCCCGTCCATTATAGGACGGGGGCTGGTCACATCTTGGGAATATGTTAGATCTTGAACTGCCGCACGGCTTGCTGCAGCTTCGTGGCTTGCTCATGCAAATGCTCTACTGTACGAGAATGGCCTTCCAGTTCCGCACCCTGTCGCTCGGAGTTTTGGGAGAGTGTATTGGCATTAGCCTGTGATTTTGCAGTAATCTGCGCTGTTTCTTCCACTGAGGCGCTGACCTCCTCACTTCCGGCCGAGATTTGCTGAGTGGCTGCGGACACAGACTGAATGCTGTGGTCGATGCTTTGAATAAGTATCAACAGGTGATTGAACGCATTTCCCGCTTCTGCAACCTTGCCGACCCCGGATGCTACTTCCGAGTTGACGTGGTTCATCTCCGTGACAGAGCGATTCATATCCTCTTGCAAACCAAGTAGAAATTCACGAATTTGGTCGGTAGCTGTCCGGGATTGCTCTGAGAGTTTGCGTACCTCTCCGGCTACCACGGCAAAGCCGCGTCCATGTTCTCCGGCCCGTGCCGCTTCAATCGACGCATTTAGAGAGAGCATCTGAATCTGCTTAGTGATCTCTGTGATGCCCTGCACCACTCCACCGATCTGGAGGGAGCGCTCGTTCATGACCTGGAATTGGCTCAGTGACTGTTCGGAAGCTCGTTCAATCTGACGCATTTTTTCAACAGCCATCTGGGCAATTTCATTGCCGCCGAGCGCTTCGGCTGAGGCTTCGCTGATTTGTTCAGTAACTTCTCCTGCGGCGGAGGCAATATGCTGGATACTGTAATTAATCTCTTCCATAGCCCGCGAGTTGTCCTTCGCGCTGTGAGCTATGGATGTACTGCCTCTGTCAATCTCGATCACGGACTGGGCGGACTGCTCTGCCATCCCGTTCAGGACCTTCACACGCGCTTTGAGATCATTGGAGTCTTCGACAACCGTACTGGAGGTCTCCAGAACCTGGCCGAACATTTCTTTAAGGCGTTCAGTCATGGTTCGGAAACTTTCGGAGAGTTGGCCTACTTCATCGGTACCTTTTATAGTCAACTCCTGGGTGAAATCACCCTGCGCGAGCCTATTACTGTACGCTGCGAGCTGTGTTATAGGGCGTGTGATCCGCCGGCTCATAAGTAGGGCACCGGTGATGCCGAGGATGAGAACGAGCAAGGTGATTCCTGCACTAGTCCAGAGGATGCCGTTCATTCTTTCTGTGATAAAGGCTACATCAGAGCTTACGCCGATAACCATCGGACTGCCTTTAATAGCGATGTAGGCTGTTTTATGTACACCGTAATCGTCGCTATAGATATCGCTGAGCGTCGTTTTTTGGTCCTTGAAGGCCTGTTCCATAGCTGGGGTCACTTGCAGGCTGTCTCCTGCCTTCATTTTGGAGCCATGATCAGCGGTAAGTACGGTAGCTTGACCGTCGTTCAGACTCGCCAGAAAGATCGTTTCTACATCATGTTGGTTGCGTTTGTCCTTGAAATAGTATTCGATATTGGTAATTGACTGCTCATTCTTGCCTAGCGCCCGCTGGGCGTGGGTAGAATTGATGTTCTTGTATACATCCTGAACAGCTCCGGTCAGCAATTTGTTGATCTGCGGCAGTACATAGCTCTCGAACGTATTAGTCGATATGAAATAAAAGCTTGTACTTAACAAAAGAGACGCGAGCAACATGGCGACAAACAACAAGCGCGTGAATTTTCGGCTAATCGAATGCTTGAAACGAAACATTGGATTCTCTCCTTTTCTCTGATATGCCTTTCTATCCCAAGCCTGATGCCTTTTTATGTATGGATAGCTATGATAACTCCGTAAGTAGGGTCGTATATCAGGTTAATACTATCGCTCTGGTGGGATAAACACACATTGTTGATAACTATTTTATATAATTAACCTGCGGTTGAATAGTGAAAAAATCGATTTTCGCTGTATTATTTTCTGAAAAAGATAAAAAAGTGTCGAAACTTTCGAAAATTGAATAGAAGAGGATGGGAAAAAGAGGATTTACGCAAAAAACAAAATATTCTGGTGTCTTTGCTTCTGTTATGGTAGAGTATTTATGTTTTGTTCCGAAAATTCGGAACCGCGGTTCGTAACCATCCCGCGTAAACAAAACTAGGAGGAGTTATAAGATGTTTAATTTATGGTGGGGGATTCTCTTTGTCCTCGTCAATTTTGTGTTTTTTCTGCTGTGCTACCGACTGTTCGGCAAAAAAGGGATGTACGCCTGGGTGGGTGTTGCCACCGTCATTGCCAATATTCAGGTCTCCAAGACTATTTCCATGCCCCCGGGCATCGTCATGACGCTTGGTAATACCATGTATGTGACATTGTACATGGCCAGTGATCTGCTCAACGAGAAGTATGGGCGAGCGGAGGCGCGGACAGCGGTATGGTTTGGCTTTTTCACACTGATTACGACGACGGTGATCATGCAGATGGCGCTGGCGTTCACGCCGCAGGAAAGTGATATCGCCCAGTCTTCGCTGGAGACGATTTTCGGAATGATGCCACGGCTTGCACTGGGCAGTCTGGTAGCCTACTTCGTCAGTCAGTTCCTGGATGTGCGGCTGTATTCGTGGATTCGAAAGTATTATGGCAGCTCCCGCCAGCTCTGGATTCGTACCAATGGTAGCACGATGGTGAGTTCCTTTGTGGACACATTGGTCTTCTGTACGATTGCTTTTGCTGGGATTTACGACTTGAAGGTATGGACAGAGATCTTACTGACCACCTACATTATCAAATTCCTGCTCACTGCAGCAGGGACACCGGTACTGTATATTGCCCGCACATTTACTTTTGCGGAGGATAAACCGAATATGCCACTCCCGGAGGCTTCCGATACGAAGGCGACTACCGCCTAGAAGAGCCAGGAGTCCTTATAGAGCAAGTTAATGTATTATAAAACAGCACGTCTCCTGATTTGGAGACGTGCTGTTTTATATAATTATGCTGAGTTTTCTTGTCAAAAGGTGATTCGATGCCTCTTTATAAATGAAGTACAGTCAGAGCTTTAGGGAAGGTGGTCAGTGTCTGCGCACCGTCTTCACTGACGAAGACATCATCTTCAATGCGCACACCGCCTACGCCCGGTACATAAATGCCCGGCTCCACCGTAAAGACATTGCCCACTTCAATAATGTCTTCATTGAGCCCGTGCAGTGAAGGATATTCATGGACATCTATGCCGAGGCCATGGCCGACACGATGGACGAAGTACTCCCCGTACCCGGCAGCTTCAATGACTTCACGGGCCGCGCGATCCACTGACCCAAAGGTAGCTCCTGATTTAGCGGCGGCAATCCCCGCTTCATTAGCTGCAAGCACGGCATTGTAGATGCCGGTCAGCTTGCTGTCCGCCTCTTCCACGGCAAAGGTGCGTGTAATATCAGAGGCGTAACCCGCAGCATACAGCCCTAGGTCGAACATTAGGAAATCTCCTGGCTCGATGATCCGGCTACCTGGCTCGCCATGTGGGAGAGCGGTGTTCGGTCCCGAGAGTACCAGGGTATCGAAGGCTGGGCCAGAAGCGCCAAGCTTCTTCATCAAATACTCCAGCTCCGCTACCAGTTCAATTTCACTGACACCGGCCTTGACATGCTTCAGGCCACGGCGCAGCACTTCTTCCACTAGCTCTGCGGCATGTTTCATGGCAGCGACCTCTTCTGGCGTCTTCTTCGCGCGCATGCTCCGGAGTAAATAGCCGATATCGCTGAAGCGCTCTGCCGAAACGGCCCCTGCGAGCTGCTCAAATCGGGAAACGGTGAAATGCTCCTTCTCAATACCAACGGCCCCGAGCTTCTTGCCTTGCAGACGCAAGCGCAGCAGTTCATATGGATTATCAGTGTCACTGTGCGTGGCGATATTCTTCACGGAAGAGGCAGCATGGGCTGCTTCAGCATCAAGGGCCGGGACGATCAGGACCGGCTCTTCTCCGCGGACCAGGAGCAGTCCGAGAAAACGTTCATGCGGATTACTGGCGAATCCGGTCAGATAGTAGACATGCTTAGGATCGGTAACGAGCAGAGCGTCCAGTCCCTCACTGGTCAGCCCTTGCTCCAGGCTTTTCAATACATTGCTCATATTCATGGTTCCCCTCTCGGTTTTGCGAAGGTATGCTTTCTCCCATCCGCAAAATGATGTACCATTATATTAAGACAATCGCTCGCAAAAAACCAGAACAGGGGACCGGCCGCTTCTGCCGAATCCAGCCTAAGAGGAGTGAACCCGAATGAAAGGTAAGGTTGTAATCATCACCGGTGCTAATGCCGGCATGGGATTGGCTACAACAGTTGAGCTTGCCCGCAAGGGTGCCAGGGTCATTATGGCTTGCCGCAGTCAAAAGCGCGGGGAGGAAGCGCTAGTGGCCGCCAGACAGCAGAGTGGATCGGAAGAGATTGAATTGATGCTGCTGGATCTATCCTCGCTGGACAGCATTCGCAGCTTCGCACAGGAATTCGCCGCTCGTTATTCCGTACTGGATGTCCTGATCAACAATGCCGGTGTAGTTAGCACCAAGCGCCAGTTGACAGCTGACGGGTTTGAGATGGATCTTGGCGTCAACCATCTGGGACATTTTCTGCTGACTAACTTGCTGCTTGAGCAACTTCAAGCGGCAGAGCAGGGGCGGATCATTGTGGTTGCTTCTGGCGCCTACAAAATTGGATCGATGCACTATAAGGACCCGACATTGTCACGGGGCTTCAATGTGGCGAAGGCTTATGCCCGCTCCAAGCTCGCCAATATCCTCTTCACCCGGGAACTGGCATTGCGCTTACAGGGAACGCGGATTACCGTAAACTCAGTACATCCTGGCGCGGTGGGTACGAGCATTGGGGTGAACCGGGAGACTGGCTTTGGCCGATCAGCGATGAAGCTGATGTCTTACTTCTTCCTGACCCCGGAGCAAGGTGCGGACACCGCTCTTTACCTAGCCACAGCCCCGGAATTGCATCAGGTTACGGGAGAGTATTATTATCGGCGCAAGATTAAGGAGCTGTCGCCGAGAGCGACGGATTCAGTAGAAGCCAAGCGGCTCTGGCAATGGAGTGAAGAACAGGTCGGCTTGTCCTGACCGATTTCAGTAATCGTAAGAACCAAGCGTTATTCATGGCGGACATTCTATTTTAGTGGAGGAATGAAGATATGGATTGGCAGAACTACATCATTGAAGATGCCAAGCTCGCCGATTTGGCGGAAATTGTGGACATCTATAACTCAACGGTTGCCGGACGAATGGTGACCGCCGATCTGGAGCCTGTACGCGTAGAGGAGCGGGAACGGTGGTTCCATGAGCATAACAGCCATCATCGTCCGCTATGGGTACTGAGGAATAACGACGAGATCGCGGCCTGGTTCAGCTTCCAGTCGTTCTACGGACGCCCGGCTTACAATGGGACTGCCGAGATCAGCGTGTATGTAAGCGAGAAGTATCGCGGGACCGGTGCAGGCAGCATTCTGCTGACCAAGGCGCTGGAGACGGCGCCAACCCTTGGGCTGAAGAATCTCGTCGGCTTCGTGTTTGGCCATAATGAGCCTAGTCTGGGCCTTTTGCGGAAATTCGGCTTTACCGAGTGGGGACTGCTGCCCGGGGTAGCTGAAATGGACGGCGTTGAACGTGATCTGGTGATTATCGGCCGCAAGCTGTAACCTCGGAAGCACTTTTATCCGGCTTTAGACTGAACGCCAAAAAGGAAACCGGTATTCTCCGGTTTCCCTGCGTCACAGTATTATTTCGGTCTCCATCCTACGAAATGTGATTTCGTAGGGTCCAGTGAAGCTCTCTATAGTTAGGTAGGATCAGGATTGGCATTCTCCAGGTTCTATCCAGTTCTCGGACCATTGCTGGAGGTCGCGAATGACCGACTCAAGCGCCAGACCTTTTTCCGTCAAGGAGTATTGAATTCTTACAGGCGTCTCGGGAAAAACTTCTCGCAGAACAATACCTTCCTGCTCCAGATCTTTGAGCCGCTCCGAGAGCAGTCTTCCGCTGACGGGGAGCGAGGCTTCGATGGTGCTGAAACGCTGTGGTCCTTGAAGGAGCTGATAGATGATTAGGCCAGTCCAGCGCTTGCCCATAATATCCATGCTTTTTTGTAACCGGGGACATAAATCTGTGGCTTTCATAAGGCTCACCTCTTACAGTACATTATAAACGAAAAGTCCCGTGACTAAAACAAATTTGAATTAATAGTAGGCTGAAAGGATGATTTATCGTGGCAAAAAAGAAAAGAACTCAAACGCCTCCCCGCGCTGCCGCAGCGGACAGTCCGGCTACACTTAAGGACCTACTGAGCAGCGATGTGCTGAGTAAGCTGAAAGCGCAGGCAGATGAACTGAAGGCTGAAGAAAAGCAGCGTCAGGAAGCGGCCCGTCAAGCAGTGGAGGACAAGCGGAAAGCAGAGCAGAAGCGGCTGGAGAATGATTTTGCCCATCTGCTGGAGAACAGTAAACAAGATTGGCACAATTTTAAATAAACGGTTGTATGACCAATGGAGGACACTCGAAAGAGTGTCTTTTTTTATGTGTGATGAAAGAGCGAGCCGGGAGAGGGCAGGATGTGGTACTTTTTTCACAGGAAGCATTGGAATTCACATTGTTCGCAGGTAGTAGGCAGATTGGGGGTAGCCATGAAGTCAATTAAGGTCATTAGTCTGGATATGTTTCAAACGCTGGTGAATCTGGATAGGCGTACTATGAGCATGTGGAATGCGATTTTGGGCGATGACTGCAGTGAGGATCAGGCGAATAGTTATCAAGCCCGGTTATTGGAACATTATTATACTATTGCTGTGCAGATGAGGGGTGACGGCCAATTCCTGCTGACCAAAGAGATATACAGACGGTGTTTTACTAGACTCTTCTCCACGTATAATATCCGATTCGAGCCAGAGCAAGCGCTGGATATTCTCGTTCGGGAGCATTCGCAGGCAGAGCTATATGAAGAGACGGAAGACTTTATCCGCTATATTCTTGGAAAATATGATGTTTGCATTGTAAGCGATACGGACGAGGATATGCTGCCTGCCTTTTATACCCGTTATCCCATTCGCCTGTTCGCTTCAGAAACATATAAATCGTATAAAAATGATCATTCTAACACGCTATTTCAGCAAGTGATTGCTCATTATAATGTTCGACCTGCGGAAATCATACATATTGGCGATACCGCCTCTGACGTTCTGGGGGCGAAGCGCGCTGGAATCCGGGCCTGTTGGCTGAATAGGCTCTCCGTCCCCTGGACACTGGATAATCATAATGATCCGGATTTTATTATCCAAAATTTAAACGACGCCAGACCATTCTTGTAGAAACGTAGAATAACCAAGTGGCTATAAGGTAATAGAGAGCTCACGGCGAGCGAAACAACTGACCTAAACTTGCGTCTGCGGAGTGCAGATTATACAATAATCAGAATTAGTTGGATTCCTGAATAGAATGGAGCTGAGGACATGAAAGTAGGCGTTGTATCCGATACACATATGACCAGAATGGCCAAGGCATTGCCACAGGCCCTTACGGAGGAATTTCGCAAGGTGGACATGATCCTGCATCTCGGGGATTGGGTTGCGCTGGAGATTTACGATTGGCTGGCTGAGTTGGCTCCGGTAGAAGGGATTGCCGGGAATAATGACGGTCCGGAAATTATAGCGCGTTTTGGTGAACGCAAGATCATCACACTGGAGGGGGTCCGTATTGGCATGATCCATGGCCATGCTCCTTATTCGCGCAAAGGGACCGATGGCAACGCGTTGCTCGCTTTTGCAGATGAGGATGTGGACTGCATCCTGTTCGGCCATTCGCATCAGCCGCTGCTGCGCAGGGAGAACGGCATTCTATTATTTAATCCCGGCTCACCGACGGACAAACGGCGGGAGAAGCAGTACTCCTTCGGGCTACTGGATATTGAAGATGGCAAAATAGCCGACGCCCGTCATATCTTCTATGACTCCAAGGAATAGGGATAGCGCTGGAGATAGAGATGGAGATAGGGATGAAGGCAAAGATACAAATTATGCAGTAATCTGTCCATGGGCAGTCCGGCAGTAAGATATTACAATTATGGTAAAAAGGCTACAGCCGGAAAGCAGGATACGATATGCTAAAGAATGATGTACAGAACAATGATGTGCTGAAGGATGATATACAGAAGATCGTGATTAGACAGGCTGTTTTGGAAGACTTGGAGCTGCTCGCTCCGTTATTTGACGAGTATCGTGTGTTCTACAGACAGGAATCGGATCTGAACGGGGCGCGGGCGTTTCTGAAGGAGCGGCTACGGCTTGAAGAGTCTGTAATTTTGCTGGCAGTGGAAGAGGCAGGAGGTCAGCGGCAAGCAGCTGGCTTCACTCAGCTGTACCCCTCCTTCTCGTCAGTGACGCTGCAGCGGCTTTGGATCTTGAACGACCTGTACGTGAATGAAAAACTCAGGGGTGCCGGTATAGGCTCTAAACTGCTGGAGTCGGCGCGTGAATATGCAATGAGGACCGGAAGAAAGGGCCTGACGTTAACGACTACGACAGACAATAATGTGGCGCAGCATTTATATGAATCGAACGGTTACATCAGGGACGAGGACTTCTATACGTATGATCTTTTTTTCAAAAAGTAAATAGAGTAAGGAGACTTAATGTGGAGAACAGCAAGAAACTAGCGGTGTTTTTTGACCTGGATGATACACTGTATGACCATCTGGTTCCCTTCCGGGAAGCGGTGAAGGAAGTTTTGAAGCCAGCGGGTGAGAATCTGGACTTTGCGGATTTATTCTTTAAGGTAAGACATCATAGCGATTTGCTGTGGCCTAAGTATCTGAGTGGGGAAATTCCGCTGGAAGAGACGCGGGTTATGCGGATGGAGCGAGCTTTTGCGGATTTCGGAATGACGCTTGATCGTGCACAAGCAGCAGAGGTGCAGGCAGCCTACATCGACCGTCAGTACAGAATCGAAATGATCCAGGGAGTCCGGCAGCAGTTGGAGCGCTTTATTGCTGGGGGCCATACGGTAGGTGTGATTACGAATGGTCCGGCAGATCACCAGATGAAAAAGATTGTAGGTCTTGGTGTGGATCGCATCCTGCCTGCAGACCGGATTTTTATCTCTGATGCCGTCGGGATCGCTAAGCCGGACCCGGAGCTTTTCGCCTATGTGAACCGCAAAACCGGGACGACAGCAGAACAGTCGCTATACGTTGGAGATGCCTGGGATAACGATGTTGTCGGTGCGCTCGGAGCGGGATGGAAAGTATGCTGGTACAATCCACACGGGAGAGAGCCGCGCACAGCACATGAGCCGACACATACATTCAGTAACTATGAAGAGTTTGCCGGGTTACCGATCCTGTAGGAGAGTTCTGGAGTATACTCGGGTCTGCTCAAAAGTGATGTTCGAAGGAAATAGGAATGTCTCCATTTATCCACAAATTATAAACAAAAGGACCTCCGACTTCCACATTTCGTGGAGGCGAGGTCCTTTTTATAACCACTAATTGCACGGAACTTCAATTCTGAATGATGCTGCCGAATAAATCCCTGGGTAGAACAAATTAAGGGCAAATCTGTACCTTAGTTTGGATGAATAGAACAGATATAGGCAATTAACGGCATAAATGTATCTTAAATTCCATCGATTGCCCCCGAACGAGTGATTTATTGGAAATTAAGGTGCAAAATTGCACTTAATTCTCAAATGTCGAAGGAATTTCTAAATATAAGGTACAAAATTGCACTTAATTCCAAAATCCTGTTCATGTTAACACTATGTTCTGCATTCGACGCTCACATTCGAGGTTTTGCATCCGGTGTTCGGCATTCGGCGCCTGGCATCGACGTTCCACATTCGGCGCTCGGTATTCAATGCTTCGCATTCGCCGTTCCCCACTCGGCGCTCCGCATCCAACACCCGCCCTCAACCCAGCACACGTCCCCTCAATTAATTAGCAAGAGTATAGGTAGTGTCCGTCAGGTTCAGTCTGCCTTTGATGCCCGACGTGGCATAGATCTTGTTGTCATCAGTTATGAAGAACGCCTCGATCTTCTCCGGCAGTGCTTCAATGAATTTCATGCCTTCGTCCAGACCCATCAGGAAGATCCCGGTTGATAGTGCGTCTGCATCCATTGCGTTGGGGCTCATGATCGTGATGCTCTTCAGTCCATTCTGGGACGGAAAGCCTGTCCGCGGGTCGAGAATGTGATGATAACGGACACCATCCTGGATGAAAAAGCGTTCGTACACGCCGGAAGCATCAATGACCTCGTCCTCGATTTTGATCGTACCAAGCTGTGTTCCACGGCTCTGATCCGGGTCCTGCAGGCCGATGTTCCACTTCGCGCCGCCCGGCTTGGCGCCCAGCGCAATAATGCTGCTGCCGCCGAGATTAATCATGGCACTCTCTATGCCTTGTTCTTTCAAGTAATCAGCGATACGGTCAGCAGCATAGCCTTTACCAATCGCCCCTAAGTCGAGCACCATACCTTCTTTGGCTAGCTTAACAGTCTTCGCATTCTCGTCAACGATAACATCCTTATAATTGGTCAGACTTGCAGCCTTCTCGATAGCGGCTTTGTCCGGCACCTTGGTACCACCACTGCCAATATTCCAGAGGTCTACCAGCGGCCCGATGGTAGGATCGAATAGTCCGTTCATTTCTTTGGCATATTTAAGGGATTCCTTAATAATATCCAGAGTTTCGTCGGAGACGACAACAGCTTCTTTGCCTGCTGCTTTGTTCACGGCGTAGATTTCGCCACCTTCTTTGGTCCGGCTAAATTCCAAATCCATCCGTTCCATCATCGTCTGAATATCGTCCATATTCTTCTGAGCGATCTTGTCTCCGAAAATCTTGATGTTCACGACCGTATCATAAATGTAAAATGTCTGCGCCAGGGATTTCGTTCCGTTCTCTTCTACAATCTTGGAACCTTGTCCGTCCGGAGAGGTCGCAGATTCTTTGGTTTTGCCCCCGGTGAACAGCCAGATCCCGCCTGCTAAGGCAACAACAACGATGAGTGCGAGGATCAGCGTTAATTTTTTGTTTTTAAACATGTTCCACCATCCATAAAGTTAGTTTCTTAAACCATATCATGACTATCATACCGCAGATAGGAAGCCCCGGGAACCCATTTCTCCAGTCGGGCGACAATAAGCATACTCCAGGGAAAGGCCCACGAATAGTAACTTTGTCTCACCACAAAACAAAACACCCTCCCTGAAAAGAGAAGGTGTACATGCAAAATAGAGTGGCACTCGTGAGGGTGTGTAATGCGTAGGTGATAGTGTAAAGCCATATAACTCTGGCTTCAGTCCGTCATGTACTCCCTATACTTATTCTTGCGTGGGTTTAATACGAAGAGGATGCCCTGGACATAACCAGCAACAGCGCTCATATTGCGTTTTAACGTTGATTTCCCTGTTAAATAGGCAAGTGTCCAGAGCAAGGCGGCGTAACCGGTTAGCGGAGCCTTGCGTAGGTTCAGCAGATAATAATGATTGACTGCGGTCGCTCTGGCGACACGTCCGGCTTTGTCACGAGAGCTGGGGGATTCGTGATGCGTAATTTGTAGCCGGGGGTTGATGACTAGCTTGCCGTAGCGGCCGGCCAAATGACACATATAGATATCATCGGCTACCGCGTAGCTCGTCATCCAGGGGTAGGGCTTCATATCCTTTAAGGCAGATCGCCTGAAGGACATATTGCAGCCGTGAAAAAAATCGGTCTCAAACGTCTCCTCCGTCTCTCCCCATAGCAATAGAGAGCCAGCGAGGGTGCTTGCTGATAATTTACCCGGCGAGCCTGACATCTGGCAGGTCAGCCGGCCGAGCAATTTGCCTGAAGGGCTGCTGGACAGACCTTTGGCGATACCGCCTACACCGACGATGTTAGGGTCAGCGGCATAGGTATCCAGCATGCGACGGATATACAGTGGATCGTCCAGCTCAGCATCGTCATCGAAGGTTAAGAGGATATCGCCACTCGCGAGACTCACGGCTTCATACCGCGAGAGCCATACGCCCGGCTTGGTCTTGCGGTAATATCGCAGTTCTGTCTGCGGCATTCTGGCAAGTGCTTGGGTGAAATGCTCCAGGACTTCTTTCGGTATATCTCCGTCATCCATGATAAGCAGCTCTATAGAGATGTCCTCCAGCTGAACTTGTCCAGCAATGGATTCGATACATCGCGTGAGGTCACTGACCCGGTTGCGCGTTGGAATCACGATAGATAAGTCAGGCATGCCGTAGTCTCCTTTCAGGTATGTAATTCTCCTTGCTACTTCGCCGAATTTTCCGTTAGTTTCGTTATTTTCATTCTACTCCCCGTCCAAGATGAGCGTATATACCACTTTCGTTTACTTTTTTCTGAAAAATCCAAACATTTTTCGCAACTTATCCATGTCAAAATCTTAAATTCAACCTATATAAGATGAACTTAAGATTCGAACGTTAGGCTCGATCGTCACTACGGTGGAATGTTTGGACTTCCGGTCGCTGTTGTCTATAAGTTTGTAATTTCAGGGATTCAACTATATAATAGTAAGTGACTTGATTGCTGAAAGATCATTTGGGAGGTTATAACGATGAGAATAGATATTTGGTCTGATTATGCATGTCCGTTCTGTTATATAGGCAAAAGAAGACTTGAGCACGCACTGAGCCAGTTTGCAGGCCGCGATAACGTTGAGGTGGTCTACCGCAGCTTTCAGCTCGATCCCCACGCTAAATCTGACGGCGATGTGACCATCCACGAGATGCTGGCTAAGAAATATGGCATGAGTCTGGACAAAGCTAAAGCCATGAATGCACAGCTGACGGAACAGGCTCAAGGCGTAGGATTGGATTTCCGTTTTGATACTATGGTGCATACGAACACGTTCGACGGCCATCGTTTGAGTCACTTTGCAGCCAAGCAAGGAAAAGCTGCCGAGATGACCGAACGTTTGCTGCGCGCCTACTTCACGGATTCACTGAATCTGGGTGATCGGAGTGTGCTTGTCAAGCTGGCTGGCGAAGTGGGACTGAATGAAGCAGACACTACGGCGATGCTGGCATCTGATGATTACAGCGCTGAAGTTCATGCGGATATCGAAGAGGGTGCCCGCTTGAATATTACCGGTGTGCCGTTCTTTGTCTTCAACAATAAGTATGCTGTATCGGGTGCGCAGCCTGGACCGGTATTCTCGGAGGTGCTGGACACCGTTTGGGCAGAAGAGCAGGAAGCTCCGGCGTTGCAGGTTGTAGGTCAGCCCAAAGGCGGAGGCCAAGCAGCTGGCGATGACGGCTGTGCAGACGGCTCCTGCAGTCTGTAATCTGGCGCTTGGAACATAGAAAGGCGGAGAGAAGGGAATCCCTTGCTCTCCGCCTTTTTGGCATATGAATATTATTGCGACAATTATCTGAATGAAGTAATAAAGCTTGAGAACAGGCTTCGCACATCGTATTGATACTGGGTGATCGGCTCAATCGAGCGATTGATGCCCAGCAGCGTGTACACGGCAATTCTGGCGGCTCTCACAGAGTATTCCTCCGTGAAAACAACATCATCCGGAATTTCGCAATACTGTCCAATAAAGGCCAGGTTCGTGGAGCCTTCAGGCACCACTTGCGGTCTGTCGCTGTGCAGTCTCGGCATGAATTGGGACGTGATATAAGGCATCATACATGGGATACAGTTGGCGGTGGCCATAATTTCTTCCCGATGTGCTTCAAAATGAAGATGACCGATTAACTCCTCCATAATCTCTTCCCCGGTACAATCGCACATTCTCTTCTTCACGAAGTCGCCGACCTTGTCCGGGAACAAGCCATAACCCCAGAATACCCGAACATGCTCCGGCTGGTTGCGGAAGTGCGGCTGGAAGGCCAGCACAACCGACATGAGCCAACTGGACTCCTTGAAGGTGACCAGAGCGCCGGTACCAGCACGGTTACGTGTAAATTTCTCCATAAGATCGAAGAACTTGGTGTCCTTGAAGGTGACGGTGAAGGATTCCCACTTCGAACCATCCACATGATCTGCGAAAGAAGAAGGGTTACCGAGCCCCGGTTTCTTGGCGGCGATATTTTCCCACAGCTTCCAGGAGCTGCCCTTGCCGTTCAGACTTGGCGCTTCGGTCATAGAGCCGAGGCTGGAGCCTTCGGTCATGGAACCGTTGGTGATGATGACGAGGTCGCCTTCTTTTACATCAATTACATCCGCCACCCCTTGGCGCAGCACATTCATGCGGGTTACGGTAATGCCGTCACCGTCCTTGAATTCCAGGTCAGTCACGGTACATTTCAGGGTAAAGTCGACACCGAAGCCCTCCAGATATTTATGCATTGGAAGAATAATAGAGTCGTATTGGTTATAAGGAGTACGGGTTACGCCCTCCAGCGTTTGAATTCTTGGGAACTCGTGGATGAAGCGGACCATGTACCGCTTGAATTCAACCGCGCTGTGCCATGGCTGGAAGGCGAAGGTGGTTGCCCACATGAACCAGAAATTTGTTGTGAAAAAATGAGGGCCGAACAGGTCGTTGATCCGCGCTTTGCCGAGCTTCTCCTCTGGTGTGATGATCAGCTTGCCCATTGCCAGACGGTCGGCCATGTCGAAGCCCATCGACAGAACATCTTCTACCTCGCCTCGGCTATTGACCAATCTGGCGTTGGAATGAGTCGGGTTGGCCGTGTCGAAGGCCATGATCTCATCCCGCACAGACAGGCCCGGCCGGTCGATGGAAGGAATCGATGTCAGCAGCTCCCACGTATTCTCATAGGTCTCATCGTTGAGCATCCGCCCGCCGCGAATGACATAGCCGTTCTCTTCATCGCCGGCCCCGTCGTTGCTGCCGCCCAGAATTTTCATTTCTTCAATGATATGAATGTTCTGTCCGGGAAAGTCACAGTCTCTGACCAGGTAGGATGCGCCGGCCAGGGACGCAATGCCTCCACCTACAAAATAGACCTGTTTATCACTGTATTCTTCTCTCACAACTATCGCCTCCAAAGGGTGCTGTAATCACACCCCTAATGTAATACAAGGCGGCAAGCGTGAGTATAATCAAAACCTTGGAAATGTCGGGATTTTGGTCACTTGAGGGAAAGTGTCTAGTTTTTAGACAGGATTCAGCTTAAAGCAGCCACCTATAGGGATTGAGGCGACTTGTTCCCGTACGTGTGCAGGGCCTTAACAAAGTTGCCCTCGAGCAGTTCGCTTAGCTTTTCTATAATCTGCTCGGGTGGCTCCTTCATGCCGTTCTTTATCCATTGGATGACTAGTCCGGTAAAAGCCAGTGTGTAAAAGTTAGCAATGAATTCTTTATCGGCACTACTCACTTCCAGCCCTTCGGACAACTCACGAATCACCCCCATGATCATGTCATGGGTCACTGAATAGAGATAGGCATCAAGATGATTTCGGCCCAGGGAATCCAGGGTGTTGCAGCAGAAGGCTTTGTTGCTCTCGATATAGCGGAATACTCTATAGAAACAGTCCGTCCACGTGTTATAGCTGCGATACTGGGCGATGCTTTCCAGCGCTTCAGTATTATAGATCCAGCCTAGCAACTCAAAAATATCCTGAAAGTGATAGTAGAAGGTCTGTCTGTTCAGACCACAATCATCTACAAGATGCTTGACGGTTATTTTATTCAGTGGAGTATGCTCCATTAGACCTTTCAGTGAGTGAGCCAGCGCATTTTTAGTAAGTATGGCATTGGACAAGAGACATCACCTCCACATTTGGTTGCAGCGTGTGAAACTAGGAATTCCGCCACCACTTTGTCAGCCGTACGAGGCCCTCTACCATCAACCCGCAAGCGAAGCCTCCCAGTGACAATACGGAAAAGGCAAGAAACCCCGCAAGATCCTGCCAGCCAGACATTTCCCTGTAGGTATAAGTGAACATCACGAGAAAGCCTGCGATAATTCCGACAGTTGCCATCACCCAGACCAGCCGGGCACCAAGCCATCCGAAAGTATGCAGAACAGCGGATATCGTAAGGGCTAACAGGGCAAACCGCAGCAGAAGTACAGCTTCAACAGGCCGTCCGAGCAGGACGAAGCGATTGAGGCAGAGCAGCAGCCACAGCAGCAGACTGTAGATTCCCATCCACCAAAACCAGCGTGACTCTTTGGCAGCAGGCAGGAATGACATCGTGACATCCTCCATTCGCTTAGGGTTTGGCTACAAAGTAGAAACTATAAGGCTCCAAGTGCCTCGGCACTTTGCAAGACATGCTTCAACAGCTCTGGAATATCCTCCATCTGTTCCTCGGTAATTTGCCGCTTGAACTGCAATTCAATGCAGTTGTGATAGCCTACCTCTTCCTGACCGTATATAAAAGACAAGGATTGCACTGGCTGCAGATCCGGCCCCCAAATGGTATTCAGTGCACTGACCACAGCGGGGCAGGTCGTAGAGGCGTCGCTGACTTGCATATAAAAGCGGAGCAGCAGATAGCAGCCGGGATTGCTTCCCGGTGTCTCCAGAATCTCATCACTTAGCTCTTTTATAGAGGAACGCAGGACGATCTCGGCAGTGATATTCCCTTTCCCGATGAGCTGGAAGGAAAGCGTGAATTCACGTGACATTAGCGCCAGATCCAGTAGATCGGATCGGTCTGTAACGATAAGGAGTCCATCCAGGTTGTCGTAGTCGTAAATTTGGTTCTCGATAGCGATTTTAATGTTATCAAAGACAGTAGGATGGAACATGAAGGGCACCTTCTTACTTTTATTTTTATTGTAACATGTCGCTAGACGCCGTTAAAAATGCATAAAACTTAGTTGACAAGTTGGAATTATGTGAATATTATAAGTGTCGCGGGATGTAATTTTTTTCCTTAAAATTGAATTAAATAAAAGTTAGATTTGGTAGAATCCCTAGATTCATAGAGTTCTATATTTTTATAACCAATAAAATTTATGAGAATAGTTTGTTTAATGATTGATTTTATTTTCGGAAGCAGAGTAGGTGTGTATATGCAATTAAATTGGGAGTTTATGACGGAGAGTTTGCCGCTGTATGGTGCCGCGATGTGGCTGACCCTCAAGCTGGCCTTCTGGGGCATTTTGTTCTCGCTGCTAATCGGGTTGGTCTTCAGCGTGATTTTATATTACAGGGTCAAGATCGTTAGTCCTGTGATTCATGCTTATGTGGAGCTTTCCCGGAATACGCCGCTGCTGGTGCAATTGTTCTTTCTGTACTATGGCTTGCCCAAGGTCGGCGTTCATCTAAGTGAGACGACTTGTGCCATTATCGGCCTGACTTTTCTCGGAGGAAGCTATATGACAGAAGCATTCCGTAGCGGGATCGAAGCCGTGGGGAGAACACAGATAGAATCCGGTCTAAGCATTGGGCTGTCCAAGGTTCAACTGGCACGATATGTGATCCTGCCGCAGGCGTTTGCGATCAGTATTCCGTCGCTGGGGGCCAATGTAATATTTCTGCTCAAAGAGACGTCCATTGTCGGAGCCATCGCTCTGATGGATCTGATGAATGTGGCGAAGGATCTCATCGGCATGTACTACAAGACGGCGGAGTCGTTGCTACTGTTAGTGCTGGCCTATCTGGTTATGGTGCTGCCATTATCGCTGGTCCTGAGCTGGGTGGAAAGGAAGGTTCGATATGCAGAATTCGGGGATTAACGTGTTGTTTGAAGGTTCCAATTTCGAGCGGCTATTAGGCGGTCTGTTGGTTACGATAGAAATTGCATTTATCTCGATTATTATCGGTGTAGTGCTTGGAACGATTATGGGTCTCTTGCGGACACTGAATTCCCGGCCTCTGAAGTTCATTTTGCGACTGTATCTGGAGGCGTTCAGAATCATTCCAATTCTGGTCTGGCTGTACGTGGTGCACTTCGGATTCTCTCCGCTGCTCGGTATTGATATAGACGGGGAAGTGACAGCCATTCTGGTATTTAGCCTGTGGGGGGCGGCAGAAATCGGTGACATTGTCCGGGGAGGGCTGGAATCCCTGCCGCGCCATCAACTGGAATCGGGGAAGGCACTCGGCCTTGGTACCCGGCAGTTATACCGCCATATTCTCATTCCGCAGGCCGTGCGGCGAATGCTGCCGGGGGCGATCAATTTGGCGACACGGATGGTTAAGACGACTTCGCTGGTTGTACTGATCGGGGTGATCGAAGTGGTGAAGATCGGGCAGCAGATTATAGAGCTGGGTGTAATTAAGGCGCCGACGGCATCCTTCTGGGTATACGGATTCATCTTCATTCTTTATTTTCTCGTCTGTTATCCGTTATCCAGATTGTCCAAGCTGGCAGAGCGGCGATGGCAAAATTAGATACTAGGAAGGACAGATCGCAATGACACAGTCGGGGGAAATTTTGCTGGAGATAGAGGGGCTAGAGAAGAGCTTTGATGATCGTAAAGTGCTGGAGGGGATCGACCTGCAAGTGGGCAAGGGAGAAGTCATCGTCATTCTCGGCCCCTCTGGCTGTGGGAAGAGTACCTTCCTGCGATGTCTTAACGGCCTGGAACCTGTCCAGGCCGGGAGAATTCATTATCGCAATCAGGATCTGGCGAAGCCTGATGTGGATTTTCGCGAGGTGCGGCAGCATATTGGCATGGTATTCCAGAATTACGAGCTGTTCCCGCATATGACGGTTATCGAGAACATTCTGCTCGGGCCGCTGAAGGTGCAGAAGCGCAGCAGAGACGAAGCACAGCGGCAGGCGGAGCAGCTGCTGGAGCGGGTAGGGCTGCTTGACCGGAAGGATGCCTACCCACGCCAGCTGTCGGGGGGACAAAAGCAGCGGATTGCCATTGTCCGGGCACTATGCATGAACCCAGAAATCATGTTGTTCGATGAGGTAACTGCCTCGCTTGACCCCGAAATGGTGAGAGAGGTGCTTGAGGTCATTTTGGGGCTTGCCAAGCAGGGAATGACGATGCTTATCGTCACCCATGAGATGGGCTTCGCAAGATCTGTAGGTGACCGAATTGTCTTTATGGATCAAGGCAAAATTTGCGAGATATCATCACCGGAACAGTTTTTCACTTCACCGTCGACAGAACGTGCCCAGCATTTTCTGGATATATTTCAGTACGACAAATTATAGACTCAAGGGAGATGAAGAGAGATGAGAAAAGGATTGAAGTTGTTAACGTCTGTCGTGTTGGCCAGTCTGTTATTGGTGGGTCTTGCGGCCTGCAGTAACGGCAATTCGGACAAGGACAGTGGCAGTACCGGCTCCTCCAAGTTTGCTTCGATTGAGCAATTGAAGAAGAATGGCAAGATCCGAATTGGTGTATTCGCGGATAAACCGCCATTTGGTTATGTGGATTCAGCGGGCAAGAACCAGGGGTTCGACGTCTACATTGCCAAGCGTTTTGCGAAAGACTTGCTAGGCGATGAATCCAAGGCTGAGTTCGTTCTCGTGGATGCAGCCAGCCGTGTAGCTTATTTGGAATCCAATAAAGTAGATATCATTATGGCGAACTTCACGGTTACTGATGAGCGGAAGGAAAAGGTCGATTTTGCTGACCCGTACATGAAGCTGTCCTTCGGAATTGTGTCGCCAGACAGTGCCCCGATTACTTCCATTGACCAGTTGAAGGAGAAGGGCAAGAAGCTGATTGTCGCTAAAGGCACAACGGCTGAGTCCTACTTCACCAAGGAATACCCGGATGTGGAGCTGCTGAAATTTGACCAATACACAGAAATTTTCGCTGCCCTCAAAGATGGACGCGGCGCGGCGATTGCTAACGACAATACCGAGCTAATCGCTTGGGCCAAGTCCAACCCTGGTTTTACGGTCAGCATTCCCGAGTTCGGTGGCCAAGACACCATTGCTCCGGCTGTTGCCAAGGGCAATAAGGAGCTGCTGGACTGGATCAACAACGAGCTGGGCACACTGGGCAAGGAAAAGTTCATTCATGAGGCGTATAACGAGACCTTGAAAGAGGTATACGGTGAAGGCTTCACCGACCAACTGGTTGTAGAAGGCGGGAAGGTGCAGTAAGTCTTGAACATAAAAAAAGTCTGTCCCTCAGCTATGTTGATAGCTTGATGGGACAGACTTTTTTATTATCTCGATTCAGGCGAGGTATATTTCAAGAACGCTTTAGGAATCGGGCTCTCGAAGGTCAGCAATTCTTCTGTCTTCGGATGAACAAAGGACAGAACGCGGGCATGCAGTCCGAGCCGGCCTACGGTTTTGGTCTCTGCTCCGTATTTTTTGTCGCCTGCAATAGGGTGGCCGATATCGGCCATGTGGACGCGGATCTGGTTCTTGCGCCCTGTCTCCAGCTGCACTTCCAGCAAGGAGAAGTGGCGATTGGACTGGATCAACTTGTAATGGGTAACGGCATGCAGGCCGTCGCCTTCATAAGGACTGGAATACATCTTGAGAGTGGCAGTTTCCTTCAGCCAGGAGCTGACGGTGCCTTCCGGCTTTTTAACGGCCCCTTCGACAAGCGCCACGTAGGAGCGTTCTTTCACAGTATCCTTCCACGTATTCTGCAGGGCCTGCTGAATACGTTCGCTTTTGGCAAACATCATAACCCCTGAGGTGTCGCGGTCCAGGCGATGTACCACAAAGATTCGATTCTTCGGATTGCTGCGACGTACATGCTCCATGAGCTGGCGGTAGGCCGTCAATTCATTTTCTTCTCCAGTAGCAATGGACAACAGTCCCGCATCCTTCTGGATCACGATGATATCATCATCCTCATGCACAATGGTGAGTCCGTTCAGAACTTCCGGCTGCACCGGTTTTTCAGTTTCGATCACAATACTATAGCCCGGTTGAAGTTGGAAATTATGCTGGGTTGTCGTCTTGCCATTAACCGATACCTGACCACGAGCGAGAATGGATTTGATCGCATTGCGTCCACGTCCGCTGACGTGACTGAGCAAAAAGGATAACAGTTCCACTGGCTCAGTTACCGTATAGGTTTTTGGTGCTGCTGGTGTCTTGGCCTTTGGATTTGGTCTGCTATTTGGCTTGCTATGGTTTCTGGTACCTGCTTTGGGTTGTGTTTTGTGTTGGGGTTTGGTTGTGCGGGCAGGCTTCGCATTTCTTGCAGAGGTCTCCCCGGGATTTCGTCTTGTGTTCATGATTGCATTCTCCGTCCTCTGATATTGTACTCTTCAATATACCATGGCCTCTGAAGAATTACTATTGTTGGAATCAGATATAGAACAGGGTCGATGTATTCCTACTAATTATAGTTTTTATATAAAGCTTGGCTCAAACCTATTCTTTTTATGTGTCTTTTCCAAAAGAAGAAAGAGAGCTGGAAATGTGGTCGGGCGGTTGCTCATTACTCTGCTGCCCGGTAAACTAAAGAGAGATAGATCTAAGGAGTTATGATAGATATGACTATGCAAGCACCTACTATGGAACAGGCGCAGGTTGAACTGCAAAAATATTACGGCTATCCCGATTTCCGGGAGGGTCAGAAGAAAATCGTTGGAAATCTGCTGGAAGGGCGCGACACACTCGGTATTATGCCTACCGGGGGCGGGAAGTCCATCTGTTATCAGGTGCCAGCTCTGTTAATGCCGGGTCTGACCCTGGTAATCTCGCCGCTCATCTCGCTGATGAAGGATCAGGTAGATGCACTCATCACGGCTGGTATTCCGGCTGCGTATATCAACAGCACGCTGAGCGGCAAGGAAGTTAATGAACGCATCCGTGCGGCCCGCCGGGGTGACTTGAAGCTGCTTTATGTCGCACCGGAGCGGCTGGAGCTGGACTGGTTTCGTCTGGAGATGGCAGGCTTGTCCATCTCTTGCGTAGCGGTGGACGAGGCGCACTGTGTCTCCCAGTGGGGGCATGACTTCCGCACCAGCTATCTTTCCGTGTCTCCGTTCGTAGATGAGCTACCGCAGCGGCCCATTCTGGCGGCGTTCACGGCGACGGCCACGCCGGAGGTAATGGAGGATATCGTCCGTCTGCTACGCTTACGCGAGCCGGGCGTCTTCATGACCGGACTTGGGCGTGACAATCTGGCGATGTCCGTATTGCGTGGTGAGAATAAGCGTGAGTTCGTACTGGATTATACGGCTTCGCATACACACCAGCCAGGCATTATTTATGCGGCGACCCGCAAGGATGTTGACGATCTGTATCAACGGCTGCTGAATACCGGGATTGCCGCTGGGCGCTATCATGCCGGGATGAATGACCAGGAACGGGCGGAGAGCCAGGAGGGCTTTCTCTATGACGACATCCGGGTGATGGTGGCGACGAATGCGTTTGGCATGGGGATCGACAAGTCCAATGTCCGTTATGTTATTCACTACAACATGCCGAAGAATATGGAGGCTTACGTTCAGGAAGCAGGCCGGGCCGGACGGGATGGGGAGCCGAGCCAGTGTATTTTACTGTTCAGCGCCCAGGATATCATGACCCAGAAATTCCTGATCGAGCAGAATCCGCAGGACCCTGAGCGCAAAGCCAATGAATACCGCAAGCTTCAACAGATGATCGAATACTGTTATTCCACCCGCTGTCTGCGCAGTGCGCAGCTGGATTATTTTGGCGAGGTGCATAAGGACAAGCCTTGTGGCATTTGCAGCTCATGTACGGATGAGCGTGAGCTAGTGGACATGACCGTGGATGCGCAGAAAATTTTCTCCTGCATTCACCGCATGCGTGAGCGTTTTGGGGTTGCCTTGGTGGCCTCTGTGCTGAAAGGTTCCCGTAACCAGAAGGTGCTGCAATACGGCTTCGAGTCGCTGCCAACCCATGGCGCGATGTCCGGACGGACGGAGAAGGAGATTACGGAGAGCATCAACGTGCTGATCTCGGAAGGATATCTGGCCCTGTCGGAGGGGCAGTATCCGGTAGTTAGACTGCAGCTTCCGGCTGCAGAAGTGCTGCGCGGTCAGCGTCAGGTGCTGCAGCGGGTGGCTCGGCCATCGCGGGCTGGATCACCTTCAAGCTCGCGGGAGCGCAGCCGGGTGCGCGACTTGTCGCCGTCGGCGGTTAACGAGACGGTGTTTGAGCAGCTTCGCCTGATCCGGCGGGAGCTGGCAGGCCGGGAGCATGTGCCGTCCTATATTATTTTCAATGATGCGACCCTGCGTGAGATGAGTGTGGTTTGTCCACAGACCGAAGCGGAAATGCTGAGGGTGAAGGGTGTCGGTGAAGTGAAATACCGCAAGTATGGTAAACCGTTCCTTGAGTTTTTCCAAAATGACTTGTAAAGAGGGCGTAGCGCATGAAGATCATCCTGGCTACATTAAACGCCAAGTACATTCACACCTCGCTAGCGATCCGCCTGCTTAAGGCGTACAGCGAGCATGAATTCAGTGATATTCATTTGGCGGAGTATACGATTAAAGACCCTGTAATGAATATAGTATCTGACCTGTTCCAGAGACGGCCGGATGTGATCGGCTTCTCCTGTTATATCTGGAATATCGAGGAGACGATCAAGGTGATCGGTATCCTCAAGAAAGTCATGCCTGAAGTGACGATTGTGCTTGGCGGGCCGGAAGTGTCCTATGAGCCGCTGTACTGGATGAAGCGTGAGCCGGGCGTTGATTTTGTGGTGAATGGAGACGGTGAAGAGACGTTCCATCATTTGCTCCAGGAGCTGCGGGATGACCGCAAGTTCCATTTTGTGTACGGTGCGGCTTATCGCAAGGGAGAGGAATTGATCGTCAATCCTCCCCGGCCGAAAAGTGATCTGAACACATTGCCCACGCCGCATCGTTTTGCCGATGATTTGCCAGATTTAAGCAAACGGATCGTATATTTTGAGACCAGCCGGGGCTGTCCTTTCAACTGCCAGTTCTGCCTGTCCAGTATTGAGGTCGGTGTCCGGTATTATGATATTGAGCGCGTGAAGTCTGACCTGCTCTACCTGATTGACAATGGAGCCAAGATCATCAAGTTCCTCGACCGGACTTTTAATATTAACCGCAATTATGCGATGGAAATGTTCCAGTTCCTGATTGATAATCACCGGGGTTGTGTGTTCCAATTCGAGATTACGGCGGATATTATGCGGCCGGAGGTACTGGATTTTCTGGCGGAAAATGCACCCCCGGGCATCTTCAGGTTCGAGATTGGTGTGCAGTCGACCAACGATGAGACGAATGAGTTGGTCAAACGCCGCCAGAACTTTGCGAAGCTGTCGCGTACGGTGATGAAGATCAAGGCCAGTGGCAATATCGACCAGCATCTTGATCTGATCGCCGGACTGCCGCAGGAGGATTACGCAACGTTCCGCAAGACCTTTAATGATGTGTTCGCGATGGAGCCGGAAGAATTGCAATTAGGCTTTTTGAAAATGCTGCGCGGCACCGGGCTGCGGTCGCAGGCAGCCAAATATGATTACACATATATGGAGCACGCTCCTTATGAAATTTTGAGCAGCCATGTGATGTCTTTTGGCGACATTATCCGCCTGAAACGGCTAGAGGATGTGCTGGAGAAATACTGGAACAGCCATCGGCTGGATCATTCCATTAAGTATTTGATTCGCCATGTGTTTCCTTCACCCTTTGACTTCTTTCAAGAATTCGGCGATTACTGGGAGGAGCAGGGCTGGCAGAAGATTGGCCATCAGCTGGAGGACCTGTTCATAAGGCTACATGATTTCTTGACTGAGCGAGGCACGAAGTCGATGGACATTATCACCGGACTCATGAAGCTCGACTACTTCCTTGGGCATAAGTACAAGCCGCGTAAAATCTGGTGGGAGCCTACGCTCGGTAAGTCGCAGTGGGCCTCCTGGTTGAAGGAGATTGCTGCGAATCCAGAAATTTTGTCCATGGAACTTGCAGGAGTAAGAACGGGGATTAATGAACGTGAGCTGCAAAAATATGCCGTGCTGGAGCTGCTGCCCTTCCCGCTTGAAGAAGTGCTGACATCCATCAGTGGCTTGCGGGCTGATGAAGGAACGACGGTTGGCGGGGAGCTCCAAGCCATAGGTGAACCCGATAACGGCGCTTTCCTTGCTGTTGCCGGGATCTCCGCTACAGCCCGAGCAGGAGTCGAAGCAGCTGTTCCGGGTGAGGAGGGTTTGTCCGCCCAGGCATCTGAGCAGGCGAACACCTCCACGCTTGTCGCTGATGTTCCGGCCGGAGGGAACACATTGCTCATCGTGCTGTACCAGCAGGATGAGAGTGGAAAGCCGAAGTATTACACCATGCCCTTGGTCTAGGGAAGAGGAAAGAAGGGCTTATTCGTGAATCAAGGAATTTCATTGGCTCTGTATGAGGATAAATACAAGCAAGCGTTGCTTCGTTTTTACCTTCCAGAAGAGCAAGGGCAGTTCACCGGTATGCCCAGAGATACACTGGCAACTGCTTTGGAGGATGGCGACAGAACGGCCGTTGTCATCCTGGAAGGAGAGCGGCCGGTCGGTTTTTTCATTCTTCATGGTGGTGAGGGGATTTCCGATTTCTATCCGAATCATTCCGGAGCACTGCTGCTTCGTGCTTTCCTGATTGATTATGCGCACCAGGGGAAGGGTTATGCCAAGTCGGCGCTGTTATTGCTGCCGCAGTTCGTTCAGCTGCATTTTCCAACGGTAAGGGAAGTGGTTCTTGCTGTGAATGAAAGGAACCTTCCGGCAGAACGCTTGTATTCCCAGGCGGGGTTTGTCGATCATGGGTTGCGTCGAATGGGGAAAAAAGGCCAGCAGAAAATTCTTCAGTATGATCTGCTGAGCAGTTCAACATCGAAAAATCCGGCTGAGGCGGCAGACTTAAGCCAAAGACTGATCGGAATTATCACCGGAAGCTCCGTGTTAATGAATTTATTTCACGGCGCTCAGGCACTGGAGCCTTACCCGTATTATATTGGTGCAGGCTGTCTTGTCCAAACGGTCTGGAACGAGCTAACCGGGAGACCGCTCCATTATGGGATTGAAGATATCGATATTGTCTACTACGACAACACTGATCTCAGTTACGAAAGCGAAGATGCAATGATTGTGAAAGCCAAGGCGTTGTTCGCAGACATCCCTATTCCTGTTGATCTGAAAAACCAGGCCCGTGTCCATCTTTGGTACCGCGATAAATTCGGAATAGAGCTCAAGCCTTATACTACATTGGAGGCGGCGCTTGATACATGGCCTACAACAGCAACCTGCTTGGGTGCAAGGCTGAATAGGGATGGCAGCTGGCAGATTTATGCCCCATACGGTCTGGAGGATTTGTTTACATTGACCGTTCGTCCGAACAAGGCGCTGATCAATGAAACGATCTACCTCAGCAAGGCACAGAAGTGGGCGGATAAATGGCCTGAGCTGCAAATTGTACCTTGGTAAATCGTTCTATTCCTCTCTAACACAAAGACACCTTCGGGCAGTTGCCTAAAGGTGTTTTCGTCGCTATATTAAGCAGAAATGGCTAGAGTGCTGCCGTTAACTATTTTTTAGCGACAGCCAGCATATGTGGACTCATTCCTAGTAAGCTTTCCTGCTCTTCTACCAGTGAGCATATTTTCAATAGTTCTGCTCTACTGTGTTCGTTCTTCCACTTCTCAGTAAATGTAGGCACGATCCACACTGGCCCTTCAACGGCTAGCATCTTAGTGTCCATGAAGCCTGCCTCTGCAAGTTCGCTATTTAATTCCTCCGGTAGATGGAAAAAGGCCCGGGAGATAAACGAAGGATAAGCCTCTGGTCGAATATGCTGGCCATTTGTCAGTTCCTGTTTAATCATTGCTGAAAAAATGGGATCTTCCAAATAGTCATTTTGCCCTCCGTATACAGATAATCCCCATAAGGTTGAACTAAAGCGGGAGATCGCAGAGACAATGATAATTCCGCCAGGTTTCAGGACCCTTTTGGCTTCATGTATCGCCGCCATTCTTTCTTTTCGTTCAGGTAAATGATAAAGCGGTCCCATCAGTAATACAAAGTCAGCACTGTTATCAGGGCGCGCAATGCTTCGGGCATCGGCAACCTCAATGGTATGAATAGGTACGATTTGCTTGGAGTCCTGAAGCGCTCGCGCGTATTCCACAGCTTTGGGTGCAAGCTCGAACATATGAACCTCATGACCCAATTCTGCTAGCCACCTGGAGTATACGCCTATACCTCCGCCGATATCGTAGATGACTTTTAGTAGTCGAGAATCTGCTTCGTACCATCCAAATCAGTCACGTGTATCAGCCTCCTTATTATGAGAAGTATTTTACAGCCCATGAAGTAAAGACAGCTGTGACAAATTTACTTTCTGAGCAACTTGTATTTATTATGATCTGTGTTGTGATTATGTAATAATATGGATTGTGCTATAATAGGAATGAAAAAGGAGCCGTGCGGCAAACACGGTTCCCAGCGTACAACCACTGCTTCATAGCAGTCGGCCGTTATCGCTTGTGTGTGGAATAGACCGTTACCTTGCCGGGGCGGTCTATTTCTTTTTTAGATAGGCGAGCAGTGATAGTATAAACATGCCAAAAGCGAACATTAATGTTAGGGCATCCTTGACCTCCATGGAGTGTCACCTCCTTAGTAAGGAGATAGACCGCCGCTATTGAAGCCAGTGTTTGTACAATAAAATAATATCATAATTATGAAGTTAAAAAATGGAGCATTAGTAGATTTATAGTGGAGTGCAAAAAGACAGGCTATTCCGTAATTCGGAATAACCTGTCTTTGTTTAATTTAGGATTGCAGCAATGATTTCCCCGTGGGGAGGTGATGAACCAGCCAATCCAGTACATCTGCGGTTACCTGATCGCGGTTTACTTCATTTAGCATTTCGTGTCGGCCTCCGGGATATAACCGACAGGCTACATCCTGAATCCCCTTGTTCCTATACAGCTCTGCCAGCTTCAGTACACCTGTGCCCTTCATGCCGACAGGGTCCAATTCTCCAGAGAACAGATACACTGGCTTGTCTGTGCACAAGGAGGCGAGTGACGTCTCGGAATGGATATCACGCAACAGCCGGAAGAAGTCGCGGAAAAAGCGGGTGGTACAGATGGCACCGCAAAAAGGGTCGGATACAAACCGGTCAACCTCGTCTGGATCACTGCTCAGCCAGTCAAATGGGGTTCTCATTGGCAAGAACCCGCGGTTGTAGCTGCCGAATACGATGCTGTTTAACAATATGCTGCGATGCAGTTCTCCTTGAAGACGGTACTGGATGTTCGCAAGGGATTCCCCAAGCCTAAGCATACTGCGTGGACCGTTGGTACCGCTGAGAATATACCCGGCATAAGTCGAGCTGCCCTCTTCGCACATCAGCTTTTGAGCCAGAAAGGAGCCCATGCTGTGTGCAAACAGAAAGATCGGCAGATTCTCATGCCTGGAGGTTGCAATCTCAGCGACCTGCAGCAGATTGCGCCGCATCCAGTAGAAGCCATCCTGGCCGGTATCGCCAAGCAGATTCACTTGGCCTGCCGTTTTGCCGTGACCCCGGTGATCATTGGCATAGACAGCATATCCCGCTGTCGTCAGCGCCTTCGCGAAGCGGGCATAACGGGCTGCCGTCTCGGACATCCCGTGCGAGATCTGCACGATGCCCCTGACCGTAGCGCCGGGTTCCGGCAACCATTCATAGACATGTATATCGACCCCGATGGGATCCGTCATTGTAAAACTATTTTCCAACATAGCCCATCCTCCTGAACAAGATTGCGGGCAAAGACACTGGATTTAGGAAGTCTTATGGCAAATAGGAGCGAAGCACTGTGGATTGGCCTTCGATTCCATAAGCCCCCAGATTGGCTGGCAACAGGTAGCATTCGCCTGCAGCGTAAGGCTGTGATCCGCCTTCCCAAGTCAGATGGCCGCTGCCTTCACAGATCACGAGGATCGTGAAGCTGTCCGGAGTGGTGGCGAGATTCCATTCGCCTTGTACAATCCCTTTTTCCACAATGAAATAAGGGGAGGCAGCAAGCTGCAGCCATTCTCCAGGGACTGCACTGTCAGTCTTCATGGAAGTGGCCCCCGCACCTTCGTAGGCCGTTACGTTAAGGGAATCCTCGATATGAAGCTCACGCGGCTTGCCGTCCAGACCTGGACGGTCGTAGTCGTAGATACGGTATGTAGTATCCGAGTTTTGCTGAATCTCGGCTACAACAACACCTGCACACAGGGCATGCACTGTTCCGGCCGGAATATAGAATGTATCGCCTGCCGATACAGAGACTTCTTGCAGCGTGTCCATGACTGTACCGTTCTCCATCGCCTGACGCAATGTTTCGCGGTCAACGCCTTCCTTCAATCCGTAGATGATTTTCGCATCTGGTTTGGCGTCAAGAACGTACCACATTTCTGTTTTGCCCAGTTCGCCCTTCGGCAATCCTTCGTAATCATCGGTAGGGTGTACCTGTACGGAGAGATTATCGTTACAATCCAGGAGTTTGATCAGGAGCGGAAATCTGCCGCCTGCTTCCGAAATCCCTTTGCTGCCGAACCATTCCCGTCCGAATTGCTCGCGGATTTGATCCAGTCCTTGTCCGGCAAGGTCTCCGTTGACCACGGAAGAAGTTCCGTTAGGGTGGTCAGCAATCATCCAGCCTTCGCCGATATGGCCTTCTGGCAGGTCCAGTCCGAATTTCTCCAGGGCACGTCCGCCCCAAACACGTTCTTGGAATTCTGGTTGAAATTTCAATGGATAAGGTTGAGTCATGATTACATCTTCCTCTCTGATAGTAAAATTTAGCTGCTGTTAGACCTTGCGGGTGGATGCAAAAAACTCAATTTTTTCATGATCTGGTCCATCAAAAAAGAAAAACCGGCTGCCACCCTCCAATTGACGGATGGCGGTCAGGCCCTCAAGACCAAGGCTTTCTATTCGCTGGTACTCACCCTCGATCTCGGAGACCGTAAAGGCAATATGACTGACCCGGCCTTCATCAGGCAGGCCCTCCCATAGAGACTCAATCAACTCCACCTCGACAGAGGCTTGTCCCGGAAAAGAGAGAAAGGCCAGCCGTAGACGGTCGCCCAGCTCACCGACCGTTTCGGCCAGTGTCAGGCCAATGACGTTGCGATAGAAATCAATCGAGGTCTCAAGAGAAGAGACCTTGATCCCAACATGCTCAATTTTGTGTACGGCCATGCGGTCTTCAGCTCCTTTTCTTCTCCAGCGCCAGGCAGTAAGGGGCAGATGCCCGCTGTAACTGGCGGTATACAATGCTTTGGGCGACGACAGGCGGGATGGCAGCGGCCCAAGACTCCACGGCAGCGGCTTCCAGGTCGCCGCCGTCATGCCCGGGATACAGCACCGCTGTGATGATCCCGCCGGGGCGAAGTAGCTCGAGCGCGGCTTCCAGAGCCGCAAGGGAGCTGTCGGGCTTGGTGATGATGGTCTTATCGGCATCTCCCGCAGGGAGATAGCCGAGATTGAACATCACCGCCGACACGGTTCCGGGCCAGTCTTCCGGAACCGCTTCAAGCATGTCGGCGTGGCTGCTCTGCAGCAGCGTTACCGGGGCCAGCGTCCCAGGTGACGCCTCGCCCGCCGCGCGGAGACGCTCTTCAGCCAGCGCGAGCGCCTCCGCCTGGATGTCGAAGCCGCGGACTTCGCCGCGCGGCCCGCAGAGCTTCGCCAGGAACAGGGTATCAGCCCCTGTTCCGACGGTGGCATCAATGGCGCGGCCACCAGAGGATAGCCGCTCGGTGGTCAGCTTCTGGGCGAAGCTAAGAACAGACCAGAAGCCCATTAGCGTTGCCTCCAGTACTTGCCTTGCCAGGAGTTCCGGGCAATCAGCTCATTATCGATGCCGTTGAGGACTTCCCATTTCTTGAGGCTCCACATTGGCCCAATGAGTAGATCGCGCGGGGCATCACCGGTCAGACGGTGCACAATCATCTCTGGTGGCAGAAGTTCCAGGGAGTCGACAATCAGCTTGATATATTCGTCCTGCTCCATAAAACGAAGCAGGCCGGCTTCATACTGCTTCACCATCGGCGTCTTGCGCATGAGGTGAAGCAGGTGGATCTTAATGCCCTGTACATCCATGTTGGCTACGGCCGAGACCGTCTCCAGCATCATTTCATGGGTTTCCTGTGGCAGCCCGTGAATGATGTGTGTACAGATTCGGATGTCGTGTTTGCGCAGCTTCTCGACAGCTTCCAGATAACAGGCTGTATCATGAGCACGGTTAATCAGCTCTGAGGTGGAGTCATGGATCGTCTGAAGGCCCATTTCCACCCAAAGGTAAGTACGCTTGTTCAGCTCTGCCAGATACTCGACTACATCATCTGGCAGGCAGTCCGGCCGGGTAGCGATGGACAGTCCTATAACACCTGGCTGCTGAAGAATAACTTCAAAATATTCTCTCAGTTCTTCTACTGGAGCGTAAGTATTAGTGTAAGCCTGGAAATAGCCGATGTATTTGGCATTCGGCCATTTGAGATGCTGCCGATCACGTACCTTATTGAACTGGGTGATGAGATCATCGCGGCGGCTGCCGGCAAAATCTCCGGAGCCTCGCGCGCTGCAGAAGGTGCAGCCGCCTTTGGCAATGGATCCGTCCCGGTTCGGACAAGTGAAACCGGCATCGAGCATGACTTTGAACACTTTTGTATTCATCTGCTCACGCATTTCGTAGTTCCAGGTATGAAAACGTTTATCTCCCCACAAAGGGGCGGAGGAGGTCTCTAATAGGTTAAACATGGGTTGCTCCTTTGAAATTCGGTTCATTCTCTGCTATACGGTTAGTATATCGACTTATAAAGAAGACGCAAGTAATTTTATCATGCGTCATGAGTCCAATCCATTGTACCAAAAATCACCGTCCAGCGTAACAAGAGGCACTGTAAAGATCGCTGAAATTTAGGCCGGAAAATAGAAAAATTGGCTTGTTAATACTTACACCTTATGTTATATTTGAAGTGTAAAAAGTCAGTAATATCAAGACATTTTCCTTGTATTGAATTCATACTTTCGTGTCGTCCGGTCCATACTAATAACCGTGAGGTGATATCGATGAATTCTCAAACGGCATATGCCGATGGCAAAGGTTCGATTGACGTTACATTAACCCCTGATGAGGCCCTTGCATTGACAGGTGTAGAATTTAACGGTAACCACAAGATTAAGACGGAAGCGCAGCGCAAGATTCGTAATGCGTTCGAGAAGACGCTCGATTTCAATTCCGGAGCAAAGTAAGCTGAGCACACCACCGGTGGTGTAGTAAAGCATGACCCAATTTCAATAGTAATCAGTAAGGGATTCTCGCAGCAGCCTTCCTTGGGCTGGTATGATGGATTCCTTTTTTTTGCCGTTATGCCTTTACTTTTGGGGACAAGTTCGGCACAATATTGCAAGTGACAGTTACAGCATTCGATAAGCGGAGGAATACGCATGCGTTTACGTGGAAGAAAAGGAATACGTGAAAGTCTCGAGGGCCAGGCTGATCTGGTTGTCCTCGACCCCCGTAGCCATAAAGGGCAATGGGCTGCCTTGTTCGGGAATGACCATCCGATTCATGTCGAATTTGGAATGGGCAAAGGGCAGTTTATCAGCCAAATGAGCTCCAAATATCCCGATATCAACTTTATCGGTGTGGACATGTACGATGAATTGATCCGCCGTGCCGGAGAAAAAGCGAGAGCTGTATGGGAGCCGCAAGGTCATGAGACCCCGCCTAACCTGAAGCTGGCGCTTGCCAATATCGACTATGCGGAAGAAGTGTTTGCTCCGGAGGAGCTAGAACGCATCTACCTGAACTTCAGTGACCCTTGGCCGAAGAGCAAGCATGCCCGTCGTCGTCTAACGCATCCGCGTTTTCTCGACAAATATCGTGGCCTGCTGAGCCCTCTGGGCGAGATTCATTTGAAGACGGATTCCAGAAGTTTGTTCGAGTTCTCGCTGAATTCTTTTGCGGATTTCGGGTTGCAAATGAAGAACATTTCACTTGATCTGCATACGGACGGTGTGATCAATGAAGAGCATGTGATGACAGAATATGAGACGAAGTTCTACGGACGGGGAGTCAATATTCATCGCTGCGAAGCCATTGTGGGTTCAGAGGCGCTGGCACGTTATCAGGCCACCCGGATGGACAAGTACAGACTATAATGTTATCAGTTAAAAGCCGGCAAGCCTCCGTATTCACGAAGGACTTGCCGGCTTTTATTTCGGCCCTGAGGGCCGCTGTTTGCTTTTACTCCAGCATATCGAGAATGCTTTGGGCACTCTGCAAGGGATGGTAGCGGGCGATTCGTTCCAAATGGTGCTTCCGCTTGTTCTGCATATCCTCATAGTTGTTCAACAGGCGCTCCATCCATTTGACGACAACATCGAGAGACTCAATGGGCTCGCCGAACCCGGCCGCCGTGAAATAACGACAATTCTCTTCCTCCTGTCCGGGCAAGGGATGATGGAAGAGCATCGGAATGCCTTTGGCTAGGCCTTCACTACAAGTCATGCCGCCTGGCTTGGTGACGAGCAGATCAGATACCTCCATCAGCTTGTCGACCTCACGCGTGAACCCGAGGAGGCGAATATTAGGGTGGTTATACACCGGGTTTCTGCGCATTTCCTCCAGAAGCTTCTCGTTCTGACCAAGACAAAATACGATTTGGATCTGCTCCCGATACCCTGCCAAGAAATGATTGACCGTCTCGTCGTTCATCATCCCCCAGCCGCCTCCCATCACCATCACCGTTGGCTTATCATGAAGACCGAATTGCTCCAGAATCTCCGCTCTGCCAGGATGCTCCCAGAAATTGGGGTGCACCGGCATTCCCGTAACCTGTATACTGGCAGAGGCGACTCCGCGGCGAAGCAGCTTGGATTTCACCTCCGGCGTAGAGACGAAATAACGGTCCACATGTGGACTGATCCAGCTGGCATGCGCATCGTAATCGGTGATGACAGTGCAGAGCGGAACTTTAAAATCCGGGTCCAGCCGCTTCAGGCGGGAGATCACTGCACTGGGAATAAAGTGGGTGCATACGATGATATCCGGCTGCAACTGCTTCATAATATTTTTGGTATGGGTATAAAAAATGCGATGCAGGGCAAGCGTGGTAAGGCGGTTAAATGATTTCTGATGACGGTAGACATACCCCATCAGCCGTGGCTGAGTGGTCACCGTCTTCCGGTAAGCAGATACGATAAGAGGTGCCATTTTAGGATTTAGAAAGTTCCCTAATTCAAGCACCTTCGTTTGAACATTGGGCGACAGCTTGCGCAGGCTGCTGGACAGCGCATAGGCTGCCTGCGTATGACCTGCGCCAAAGCCTTCCGACAGCAAAAGCACTCTTTTTTTGCGCAATGTATAGTTCACCTGTTCTCAAAAGGGATTCTAATATTCTAGCCTACCCTGTTCAGGACCATAAGGCAATTGTGCCGGCAGCAACTCCGGTACCTATTACAGCACCTGCAAGCACATCGGACGGATAATGCAGGCCCAGGTACATCCGTGAGAATCCGACAGTGCATCCTAACGGAAGCAACACAAAGGCGAGCGGCGGAAAGGCTGCCATATAAGGAACGAGCCAAGCAAAGATAGCAGTAGTATGACCTGATGGAAAAGAATGATCCTTAAGCGGGTTGCGAAACGTCCGTGTACCCGGAAGGGCCAGATAGGGGCGCCTGCGCGGATACAGCTTCTTGGCGATAGCCACGGGCACATGACTGACAGCCAGCGAAGCTAGCGCCTGTATCGCCGTTGTTCTCCATGGCTGGGGAGCGAAGGCCCAAATCAGCAGATTAGTGCCGATTGCGAGGGTTGCTCCACCCAGATGCGTGAGATGGTAAAGCCAGAAGTTCAAAAACCGGTTATGCATCCGGCCGTTAATCCATTGAAAAAGACGCCGCTCCCAGAGATGCAGTTTCATGAATAAATGTCTCATAATCGTTGTCCCTCCGCTAGTCCGGCTATCGGTTTAGCATTGATGCGGCAATCCGTTCTTAAAAAGTGAAGCCGTCTTTATCATACTTTTTTAAGGGAGCCCATTCAAGAAAAAGCTCAGCTTTGCGCGAAAATTGCCAGTTTTGACTTGGGATACCCTTACGCCTTACAATGATTCAAGCAGGCCGAACGTGTTTAAAAGGTAACAGAGAAAAATGGGTTTCACCTCAGGGAATCCGAACAATCCTTTAGCGCGGAAGATATAAAAAACCAGGACCCTGCCAACAATAAGTGAATGCTTGTAGTCTATTTTGTAAGGGATGCAACAAAAGGGTCAGAAAGAACGTTTTACAAGCCAGAGAGAAAAAGAACACCATGAGTGAAAAAAAGGGGGCATTAAAAAAGGTCATGACAGACGCACTGTTTGTTACGCTCCAAGTGATCTTGGCGGCGATCGCGATTTACCAGTTTTCGTTCTCGCTGTTCGGACTGCAAAAGAAAAAAAGAAAAGAGCAGTTCAAGCCGGAAAAATCGTTTGCAGTACTTGTTGCGGCGCACAATGAAGAAGAAGTAGTTGGCGCACTGATGGAAAACCTGAAACAGCTTAATTATCCGCCGGAGCTGTACGATGTATTCGTGATTTGTGACAATTGTACGGATGGGACGGCCCGGATTGTTCGGGAGCACGGCATGAATGCCTGCGTCCGTACCAATGCCAATCTGCGAGGTAAGGGCTATGCGATTGAATGGATGCTCAAGGAACTGTGGGGCATGCAGCGTCAGTATGACGCCGTCGTGATGTTCGATGCCGATAACCTGGCGCACACCGAGTTCTTGATGGAAATGAACAATGATCTCTGTTCAGGGGCACGAGTGATTCAGGGCTACATTGATACGAAGAATCCAGAAGATTCATGGATTACGGCCGCTTACGGTGTATCTTACTGGTACATCAACCGTCTATGGCAGCTCTCCCGTCACAACCTGGGCATGGCGAATTTCCTTGGTGGCACCGGCATGTGCTTTGAGACCAAGCTGCTGAAGGAAATGGGTTGGGGAGCCACAAGTCTGGTTGAGGATCTGGAGTTCACCATGCGCAGCGCTTCGAAGGGTGTATATCCGAAGTTCAACTATGACGCCAAGGTCTTCGATGAGAAACCATTGACCTTCAAGGCCTCCTCAAGACAACGCCTACGCTGGATGCAGGGACACTTCACGGTGGCCCGTCGTTATTTCTTCCCGCTGCTGTGGCAGAGTATTAAGGAACGCAGTCTGACGAAGTTTGACCTCGCCCTTTATGGGGCAAACGTATATATTGTGCTGCTTACATTCCTGATGACAGCGGTCATGTGGATCGACAATGCCTTCTTTAACGGACCGAACATTGCTAATATTTATGGACACCTTCCATTATGGCTGGGCTTTGTGGCTATAGGAGGGAACCTGCTTACGTTCTTCTTGGCGATGATCTTAGAGAAGGTCAAGTTCAAGAAGGTATATGCATATTTGCTTCTGTTCCCAATCTACTTGATCTCGTGGTATCCGATTACGTTCTATGCGTTCTTCACGCAGAACAACAAGCAATGGAGCCACACCAAGCATACGCGTGTCGTAAGGCTGGAGGAAGTGCAAAGCAAGCAGGGATAGTGGTTTGCTGATGTTTTTTTGTAAAAAGTCGAAAACCTGTTGACATTCATATAGACAACAGTGTATAGTATTTAAGTGTGAAAAACATAGAGATTGCAAGAAGAAGCACCGGCTTCTCACCTGACTGGCATTATGCTAGCTGGTTTTGATCTCAATGCTTTATGAATGTTAATGTTCATGAACGTTGATCAAACAGGGGTGTCGGGAGTTACCGGCATCCCTTTTTTATGAAGTTGTGCTGAAGTTTATCGTTAACAAGATCCGGAGGTGGAGAGTTATCAGTAAGGAACATATGATCAATGATGAAATTCGGGCCAAAGAGGTTCGGTTGGTAGGTGCGGAAGGTGAGCAAATCGGAATTAAACCGATCCGCGAGGCACTGCAAATGGCGATCGATCTTAATCTGGATTTAGTCAACGTAGCGCCACAGGCGAAACCGCCGGTATGCCGCATCATGGATTACGGCAAGTTCCGTTATGAAACGCAGAAGAAAGAGAAGGAAGCGCGTAAGAACCAGAAGATCGTTGATATCAAGGAAGTCTGGTTCCGTGCCAACATTGAGGAACATGATTATCAAACCAAGTTCCGCAATGTGGTTAAATTCCTGAACGAAGGCGATAAGGTGAAGTGCTCGGTTCGTTTCCGCGGACGTGAGATTACACATGCCAATATCGGCCAGAAGATCCTGGAACGCGTTAAGAATGAAGTTGCTGAGATCTCTGTTGTGGAACGCCTGCCTAAGTTGGAAGGCCGCAGCATGATCATGATTTTGGCTCCTAAGCCTCAATAACTCCGGAACCCTTTGCTCAGCAATGGGGACCACATAATATTCAAGGAGGAAACACAATGCCTAAAATGAAAACACACAGCAGCCTTAAAGGCCGCTTCAAAATTACCGGAACTGGTAAAGTAACACGTTACAAAGCACACAGAAATCACTTGTTGTCCCACAAATCCAAACGTGCTAAGCGCGTATTGGGAACGAACCCTGTTATGGCCCCTGGGGATGTAAGACGTTTGAAACAACAATTGGGTAATTTGTAATATTTACTACACATTTTTGGGAGGTTTATTAATATGGCAAGAGTTAAAGGCGGATTCGTCGTTCGTCGTAAACATAAAAAAGTATTGAAGTTGGCAAAAGGTTATTTCGGTTCCAAACACCGCATTTTCAAAACAGCTAAAGAACAAGTAATGAAATCGATGGTTTACGCATACCGCGACCGTCGTCAAACTAAACGTAACTTCCGCAGACTGTGGATCGTTCGTATCAATGCTGCAGCTCGTTTGAACGGTTTGTCTTACAGCAAACTTGTACACGGCCTGAAACTGGCTGGCGTAGAAGTAAACCGCAAGATGCTGGCTGATCTGGCTGTGAATGATATCAACGCATTCAACTCGCTGGCAGTTGTAGCCAAAGAGAAAATCAACGCGTAAGTGTTGTAATATAACCGAAAAGCACCGCTATACGGGGAACCCGCAGGCGGTGCTTTTTTGTGGGATGAGAGAGTTCTTCCGGAATTTTTGACTAAGACCGAGCCTTAACAACGATCTTGCGTTGGGGCTTTTTATCGCGGCAATTATCTATTCCCAGTATTTGGTGGTGTTAAGCTGAAGAGCAAGCTTTTTGCTAATACCCCGTCTGACTTTCCGTAGCTCGGCGCGTTCTTCAGCTGACTCGCTGATCAACTTCTCTTCATCGGTCTCAGGAATGACTGTCGGTACTGCAGCTGGCCGTCCGTCCTCGCCAATAGCTACAAATGTCAGGAAAGAGGTCGCTGCAACAGCACGTTCGCCAGTGTAGAGGTTCTCTGCGATAATTTTTACGAATACCTCAATACTGGTGCGTCCGGTCCAGGAGACGAAGGATTCGAAGCATACGGAATCGCTGGGCTCGATCGGGCGCAGGAAATCCACAGAATCGGTGGAAGCGGTGACGACGTTGATCCGGCAATGCCGCATGGCTGAGATAGAAGCAACTTCGTCTATTCCGCTCATCAGCTTGCCGCCGAATAATGTTTTGTGATTATTGACATCATTAGGGAAGACTCGTCCGGTTTTGAATACGCGGGATTCCCGGCAGTATTTGAAGGCGGGAGCCGCCGCTGGGATTTCTTTGTTTTCACTCATTTTCTGAAACTTCCTTTCCTGCTTTGTAAGCACTCATAATAATAGAAATTGCGATTCTGTGCAATAATATTAAAAAGAAGAAAGCGGAAGCTGCTGCAGATGTTTCGACTTATCTAACGTGTTTTGTATGCTTTTGTTACATATTATGACAGGGATAGCGCTTTCTTGAGTCGAAAAGACAAATTATTATTGACCTTCGGTCATTAATAGACTGGATTTTAGCATTTTTTGCGGGTATAATTTGAGCTAATGGATGTCCAATTAGAAACACAGAGGACGACCAATTTATTAAGGGGGATCACTATCAATGAAAAAGGTTTTCAAGCTGTCTCTCGTTACGATGCTTTCTCTAACAGTAATCTTGTCTGGCTGCGGAAAAAGTAATAACGCCGGCACTAATGCAGCAAACGGTGGAGAAGCCGCTCCTAAATCCGATGTTAAGATCGGTATGGTTACTGACGTAGGCGGAGTTAACGACAAATCCTTTAACCAATCCACTTGGGAAGCGCTGCAAGCCCTTCAGAAGGAAAAAGGTGTAGAGGTTAAATACTTGCAAAGTAAATCTAATGCAGACTATCAGCCGAACTTGAACCAATTCGTAAAGGGTGGATACAACCTGACATGGGGTATCGGTTTTGACCTTGGCGATGCTATTAAAGTAGTAGCTGGAGAAAACCCTAACGCCAACCTGGCAATCATCGACAGCGTTGTAGATGCTCCTAACGTTGAATCCGTTACTTTTGCTGAGAACGAAGGTTCTTTCTTGGTGGGTGTTGTTGCAGGTCTAACAACTAAAACTAACAAAGTAGCTTTTGTTGGCGGTATGGAAAGCCCGGTTATCAAACGTTTTGAAGTTGGCTTCAAAGCAGGTGTACTCGCGGTTAACCCAAATGCTGATGTGAAAATTACTTATGCTGGTGCTTATGATAAGCCTGATACTGGTAAGTCCTTGGCAGCTACATTGTATGACTCTGGCGCGGACATTATCTTCCCTGCTGCTGGTGCAACAGGAACTGGTGTGTTCAACGAAGCTAAATCCCGCAACAAATCGGGCGGAAGTAAAGTATGGGTTATCGGTGTAGATAAAGACCAATCTCTGGAATTTGGTGATGATGTAACCCTGACTTCCATGATCAAACGTGTAGACCAAGCGGTTAAGAAAGTATCTGAGCAAGTAATCGATGGTACCTTCAAAGGTGGTACAGTTACCAATCTTGGCTTGAAAGACGATGGCGTAGGTCTTCCTGAAACTTCGAAGGCTAACGTAAGTCCGGAAATTCTGGCTAAAGTAGATGAGTACAAGCAACAAATCATCGACGGAAAGATCACAGTTCCTGCTGAGTAATACTGCCTCACTTTTTCGTGTATTACACAATAGTACAAGGGAGCAAGGCCGGTTATACAGCTGGCCTTGTTCTTTGGTTAAGGCGTTAATTTGTAAGTAGGTAGGCAGTGATGACGTCCTGGATGGGGCGATAAATCGCTTTCTTAAGAGAGTTTTTACTCCGTTGTATTATATTCTGTGATGAGGGTGATTCCATGAGTGCTGCGGCTCCAGTCGTAGAGTTGAAGCAAATCACAAAACGTTTTCCTGGTATTGTCGCCAACGATTCCATCAGCCTGACTCTTGAAAAAGGGGAAATCCACGCATTGCTCGGTGAGAATGGTGCAGGGAAGTCCACTTTGATGAACATCGTATTTGGGCTGTATCAACCAGATGAAGGCAGTATTGAGATTGACGGGAAACCGGTGATGATCGATAGTCCGAATAAAGCCATTGAGCTTGGTATCGGTATGGTTCACCAACATTTCAAGCTAGTAGATCCTTTTACGGTAACCGAGAATATTGTTCTTGGCATGGAACCGAAAAAAGGTCTTAAAATCGACTATAAATCCGCTGCGGAGCAGGTTCGGAAACTGTCTGAGCAGTATGGACTTCAAGTCAATCCAAATGCCAAAATCCATGATATTTCTGTAGGCATGCAGCAGCGGGTTGAAATTATGAAGACCCTGTATCGCGGAGCGGATATTCTCATATTTGACGAGCCAACTGCTGTACTTACACCGCAGGAGATTAAAGAACTGATGGACATCATGAAGCGACTCGTTGCTGAAGGTAAATCCATTATTCTGATTACTCATAAGCTTAAGGAAATCATGCAGATCTCTGATCGGGTTACCATTATCCGTCGCGGAAAAGTTATTGATACCGTCAAGACTTCTGAGACTAACCCTAATGAACTGGCCGAGAAAATGGTAGGACGCGGGGTAACCTTTAAAGTGGACAAGAAGCCTCCAGAGATCGGTTCAGCCGTACTGAAGCTTGATAATGTCAACAGCAAGAACAAGGACGGCGTGCCTGTATTGAATGGACTTAGCTTTGAAGTTAAAGCAGGAGAGATTCTGGGTATTGCTGGTGTCGACGGCAACGGACAGAGTGAGTTAATCCAGGCGATCACCGGTCTGCGTAGGATTGATTCCGGTTCCATTAGTATGGAAGGCCAGGAGATTGCGAACCTCTCCCCGCGTAAAGTTACCGAGAAGAATGTCTCCCATATACCGGAGGACCGTCATAAACATGGTCTTGTCCTTGATTTCTCGATGAGTGAGAACATGGTGCTGGAAACTTACTATAAGAAGCCATATAACCAAAGTGGATTCTTGAATTATGACATTATTAATAAGCATGCAGGAGAGCTTATCCAGCAATTCGACGTGCGGACACCTTCTCTGGAGACGAAGGCTCGTTCCTTGTCCGGGGGAAATCAGCAAAAAGCGATTATTGCGCGGGAAATAGATAAAAATCCGACATTGCTCATCGCGGCTCAGCCAACCCGTGGTCTTGATGTGGGTGCGATTGAATTTGTGCAAAAGCAGCTTATCGCTCAGCGTGATCAAGGCAAAGCTGTTCTGCTCATTTCCTTTGAGCTGGACGAAATTATGAACGTATCCGACAGAATTGCCGTTATTTATGAAGGACAGATTGTCGGCGAAGTGTATCCGCAGGACACAAATGACCAGGAACTGGGTCTGATGATGGCGGGTAGCTTGAAGCGGGGAGGGAAGACGGTTGAATAAGCTTAGAAAAATCTTTGCGACGGACAGCTATATTATTCCTCTTGTCGCGATTATCCTTGGATTCCTGGTCGGCGCTATTGTCATGCTAGCGGGAGGATATGATCCGATTGCAGCATACTCTGCGCTGTTCAAACGCGTATTCGGCAGCACGTATGACATCGGGGAAGCCATCCGTGAGATGACACCGCTTATGCTGACCGGACTTGCCGTAGCTTTTGCCTTCCGTTCAGGGATGTTCAACATCGGTGCGGACGGACAAGTTCTGATTGGGATGACAGCGGCATCGGTAGTCGGCATTAAGCTGGCTGCTCTGCCATCCTTCCTGCTTGTTCCACTCGCTGTGATTGCTGCTGGACTCTGCGGCGGTATTTGGGCCGGTTTTGCCGGTTACCTTAAGGCTAAACGTGGGATTAACGAAGTTATCACGACCATTATGTTGAACTGGATCGCATTGTTCTTTGCGAATTATATCGTTAGAACCTTCTTGTTAATTCCGGGTCAGAACCGTTCGGAAGATATCCCAGCTTCGCTCTCTATGACCTTCCTTAATTCTTTCTTCGACAATGCCCGTCTCCACTGGGGAACAGCCATTGCGTTAGCAGCCGCCGTCTTCTTCTATGTTTATCTATGGAAAACAAAGCAAGGATACGAAATGCGTGCGGTAGGTCTTAATCCACATGCTGCAGAGTATGCCGGGATGAATGTCGGCCGAAATGTCATCAAAGCGATGTTTATTAGTGGGGTATTCGCGGGTCTAGCCGGAGCAGGTGAAGTCCTTGGTGTATTCCACTACCAATCTGTCTTCGCAGGTTCGCCGGGCTATGGCTTCGACGGTATTGCGGTAGCACTGCTTGGTTTGACCCATCCGTTCGGTGTCATTTTGGCAGCGATATTGTATGGTACGCTGACCTACGGTGCAGCAGGTATGAGTTTTGGTGCGGATGTACCGCCTGAACTGATCCGTATCGTTATCGGTTCGATTATTTTCTTCATTGCTGCACAAGGTATTGTGCGCTGGGTACTCAAACCATTTTACTTCAAGCGCAAGAAAGAGAAGGTGTTATAGATGGATGTGCTGACGCTATTAGGCCAGTTGCTCAATACGACGCTTGTATTTTCCACAGCGCTCATTTTCGCCTCCCTCGGCGGCATCTTCTCGGAACGCTCCGGTGTAGTTAACATTGGGCTTGAAGGTTTGATGATGTTTGGTGCTTTTGCCGCTGCTGTAGGGGGATATTACGCCCAAGAAGCCGGCATGGGTGAATTGGCGCCCTGGGTAGGGGTGCTGTCTGCGATGGCAGTGGGGATTATCGGTTCATTAATTCACGCCGTTGCCTCGATTACGTTCAAAGCAGATCAGACCATCAGTGGTACGGTGATCAACTTCTTGGCGGCAGGCAGTACGCTTTATATGGTAAAGCTATTGTTTGAAGGCTCGGGAGAGACTCCATTATTGGATGGTTTCAGCAAGTTTGCTATTCCAGGTCTGTCCAAAATTCCGGTTATCGGAGAAGGAATCTTCAATTCCTATCCGACGACTTATCTTGCCATTGTGCTGGTGATCATTGTTTACCTGGTACTCTTCAAGACGCCGTTTGGTCTTCGTTTGCGAGCTGTGGGTGAACATCCGAGTGCTGCGGATACGCTGGGTGTTAATGTAAACAAAATGCGTTATATTGGCGTAATGATGAGTGGTATGCTCGCTGGTATTGGCGGCGCCACGATTACATTGACGACAACGGGCACCTTTGCCCATAATACGATTTCGGGTCAAGGCTTTATCGCTATTGCAGCGATGATCTTCGGAAAGTGGAACCCGCTCGGTGCTTTTGGTGCGGCCGTATTCTTTGGCTTCTCTCAAGCGATCCGCAACTACGTACAATTGTTCGAATGGTCCAAGAACATTCCTCAGGAATTTATCTTTATGATTCCTTATGTGCTGACGATTATCGTGCTTGTAAGTACTGTAGGACGTTCGTCAGCTCCTAAGGCTTTGGGGCAACCGTACGATCCAAGTAAACGCTAGATCAGAGTAACAGGTTAGGCAAATATAGTTCAAGCCGCATTTTCGGTATTTCCGGGAATGCGGCTTTTTTTGTTTCCATACCTGAAAGTAAATTTAGCAGAACAGGCGGATGAACAGGCAGGCGTATTATCCAGCGAATACACTGTTTTGAAGATGTAAGCAAAGGACTGACAAGAGCAGAGCCAATTGAATGCGAAGAACATTCGAAGGGATGGGTTTCGTACAACATTTGAGGAGGGATATTATGGCACAAGCGGTCACCAAGAAGCAGGTCATGAAGCTGGTTGGCAAACATATCGTAGCGGTCAAAAAAGATGGAACGAAGGTATCAGGAAAATTGGTCCGCATTTCCGGAAATCGTTTGATATTGCAGCGTTCTAGTGGCAAAAAAGTGCAAACGAAGGCATTGATTCCGCTGGTGCTGTTTGATTTGCTCGCTGTAGGGACGGCTCCATATGGATATGGCGGATACGGCGGCGTACCTTATGGTGGCGGATATGGATATGGCGGCTACGGTCCTGGATACGGGTACGGTGGAGCACCTTATCCTTATGGATTTTACTAAGTGGATATAGCCGCATGGGTTTTAAGATAATTGTTTTTCCATCTCATAGATGTACCCCTGTTTATGATAACGGGTCGTCTTGTAGCCCAGCTTACGATAGAAGGTAAGGCCGGCTGTATTACCGGAATCTACCGATAACTTGGCCCGCTGGCACCCGCGTGATAGTGCAAATCGCTCTGCCCGATCCATGAGCAGATTCCCCCAGCGTTTGCGCCGAGCGGCGGGTGTGATGGCCAGCATGTCGATATAAAGCAGATCCCCGTGCAGCATAAAGTGGACAAACCCCAGCGGATCACTCTCGTAATCGGTGCAGGCAACAAGCGTCACACCGTGACCTATCCGGCGGGGCAAATCTTTTCGTACCTGGGAAATCATTTTCTGTGGCAGATGGGATAATGGGACGAGCTGCTTCTCGATCAAGTCGAGGATGACAGCATCGTCCTGTTTCGGTCTGCGGTAACGGATCATATGGCGCCCCCTTTCCACGCATTGTCGTACCATCATATGACAGTAGGAGGGGGAAGCGTTCCGTAAGGGTGAAGGGGACGAGAAAGTTTTTTAAAAATATGGGTATTGACTAATCCGTGTGAGGAATCATATAATGTGTCTAAACATTTTAACGAGCATACATGTATCGGCAATGATGAGGACGAAGTTTTAAGGGCTCTTTTGCTCAGAGAGTGTGAGGATTTGCTGCAACCTCCACCGAAATCCCTTATATACGAGCTCACCTCGGAGCTGTTTTCCTGAAAGGTCCATCAGTAAGAGCGGTGGAATTATTAGGGGGAATCGTTTGGTCCGCGTTAGGGACTTCAGGTTACAAAGATTGGGCCCTGCCTACATCGATGGATTTTTGTATACCTGATAAGGCATATCATCGCGAGATGAATGCAAACATGGGTGGTACCACGGAAGATCAACCTTTCGTCCCTCACACGCTTAATTTGCGTGTGGGAGGCGGAAGGTTTTTTTGTTGTTAAAGAACGCCGCCCCTAACTAAAGTTGTTGTTAAATTGACGGTCCGTCATTTTTGAATACTGAACGTTAAACATCGAAGGAGGAAGACTGATGAGCGCGCAAATACCGAAATTGCGGTCGACAGATGAGTTACGTGAGAAATGGAAACAGCCGGAGATCATTACCGGATCGGAGATTCTGCTTCGCAGTCTTGTACTCGAAGGTGTTGATACCGTATTTGGATATCCTGGTGGTGCAGTATTGTACATCTACGACGCGCTGCACGGCTTTAAAGATTTCAATCACATCCTTACTCGTCACGAGCAAGGCGCCATCCACGCAGCGGACGGGTATGCTAGAGCAAGCGGCAAGCCTGGTGTCTGTATCGCCACCTCGGGACCAGGAGCAACTAACCTGGTAACAGGTATCGCGACCGCGTTTATGGACTCTGTACCATTGGTTGTCATTACAGGTAACGTATTCTCCAGCTTAATTGGTACGGATGCGTTCCAAGAGGCAGACATTACTGGTATTACAATGCCAATCACGAAGCACAGCTACCTGGTGCGTGATGTCGAGGATCTGCCACGTGTGATTCACGAAGCGTTCCATGTAGCCAATACAGGTCGTAAAGGTCCTGTCCTTATCGACATTCCGAAGGATGTATCGGCAGCGAAAACGCTGTTTACTCCAGTGCAGGGTGTCAACCTTCGTGGATATAACCCGCGAACTGTACCTAACAAGCTGCAGCTTGATAAGCTCGTGAAAGCTATCTCGGAAGCTGAGCGCCCAATTATCATTGCAGGTGGCGGAGTTATTTACTCCGGAGCGCATGAAGAGATGTTGGAATTTGTTAAACGTACTGAAATTCCAATCACGACGACATTGCTGGGCCTAGGTTGTTTCCCAAGCGGAGAAGACCTGTGGATGGGGATGCCGGGAATGCACGGCACCTACACTGCCAATAACGCCATCCAGCAGAGTGATCTGCTCATCAATATCGGTGCCCGGTTCGACGATCGTGTAACAGGAAAGCTGGACGGTTTCGCGCCAAAAGCCAAAATTGTACACATTGACATTGACCCGGCAGAGATCGGTAAGAACGTAACGCCTGACATTCCAATCGTAGGAGATGTGAAGACCGTTCTGGAAATGCTGAATCCAGAGGTAGGACGCGCAGTTAAGGCAGATGCCTGGAGAGCACAGATCGCTCAGTGGAAGCAGGAGAAGCCACTGCGCTATAATGATTCCGAGACGGAATTGAAGCCGCAATGGGTTATCGAGATGATCAACGACACCACTAAAGGTGAAGCGATTGTCACAACGGATGTTGGTCAACACCAAATGTGGGCGGCACAGTACTACAAGTTCAATCATCCACGCTCATGGATCACCTCCGGCGGTCTTGGAACGATGGGCTTCGGATTCCCGTCCGCGATCGGCGCGCAAATGGCGCACCCGGAACGTCTAGTCGTATCTATTAACGGAGACGGTGGTATGCAGATGTGTTCTCAGGAACTTGCAATTTGCGCCATTCACAATATTCCGGTCAAAATTGTAGTCATCAATAATGAGGTGCTCGGTATGGTTCGTCAGTGGCAGAACCTCATCTATGAGAAGCGTTACAGCTATACGGATCTGGCAGGCAGCCCGAACTTCGTCAAGCTGGCTGAAGCATATGGTGTGAAAGGCCTCCGGGCAACCAACAAGGAAGAAGCAAGAGCGGCATGGCAGGAAGCGATGGATACACCGGGTCCAGTATTGGTAGAATTCGTAGTTCCTAAGGACGAGAATGTCTATCCAATGGTTACCCAAGGCTCTACCATCGATCAAATGCTGATGGGGGATGAATAACAGTGATGAAACATACGATTGCTGTACTGGTGAATGACCAACCAGGCGTACTGCAGCGGGTATCTGGTTTGTTCGGGCGTCGGGGCTATAATATTGAGAGCATTACTGTGGGGCAGTCTGAAGAAGAAGGACTCTCCCGGATGGTTATCGTTACCTGGGGTGACGCTAGCACTTTGGAACAGATCGAGAAGCAGCTTTACAAGCTGATTGATGTCATCAAGGTTGTGGACCTCAGCTCCAAACCAATGGTAGCGAGAGAGCTTGCCTTGATCAAGGTGAAGGCAGAGCCATCGGAGCGCCCAGAAATCATGGGCGTGGTGGAGACTTTCCGGGCCGCTGTTGTTGATATTGGCAGCACTAGTCTCCTCGTACAGGTCGTGGGTGACACCGAGAAAATCGATGCCATGATTGAACTGCTCAAGCCTTACGGCATTAAAGAGCTATCGCGCACAGGAGTCACAGCCATGATTCGTGGCAACGCCTAAAGGCTGTATTTTACGGCTTTAGCGAATTACTGCTTGGTTGCTTTAACGAGATGTGATATAACGGTATAACGAGAATACGAAATAACGACATGCCCGCTAAAGAGCGGGGGCTTGAGGAGCAGCTTTGAGAGTCCTTCAGGCAGATGCTCTTGAAGCACCCGCTCTTTACGATGGGTCCAATTTAAAGGAGGATATTGACAATGGCAGTGACAGTTTACTATGAACAAGATGCAGAACTTAGCGTATTAAAAGGGAAGACAATTGCGGTAATCGGTTATGGTAGCCAAGGGCATGCCCAAGCACAAAACCTTCGTGATAGCGGTCTTCAAGTTGTCATCGGCCTGCGTGAAGGTAAATCCTTTGAAGCAGCTAAGAACGACGGTTTCGAAGTATTGCCAGTAGCGGAAGCAGTATCCCGTGCTGATGTCGTGCAAATTCTGATGCCAGACGAAACACAAGCATCCGTATATAAGAACGAAATTGAACCAAACCTTAAAAAAGGTGCAGCACTGATGTTCTCCCACGGCTTCAACGTACATTTTGGCCAAATCGTAGCACCTAAGGATGCAGACGTGCTGCTCGTAGCTCCTAAATCCCCAGGTCACATGGTTCGCCGTACTTATGTAGAAGGCTTCGGTGTTCCTGGCCTGATCGCAATCCATCAAGACGCTACCGGACAAGCGCAAGCTATCGGTCTGGCGTATGCAAAAGGTATCGGCTGTACTCGTGCAGGCGTTATCGAAACTTCCTTCCGTGAAGAAACTGAAACCGATCTGTTCGGTGAGCAAGCTGTACTTTGCGGCGGCGTATCCGCTCTGATCAAAGCCGGTTTTGAAACACTGACTGAAGCTGGTTATGCTCCTGAGATGGCTTACTTCGAGTGCTTGCATGAGTTGAAGCTGATCGTAGACCTGATCTATGAAGGAGGATTGGCTACAATGCGTGATTCCATCAGTAACACTGCTGAATACGGCGACTATGTAACAGGTCCTCGCGTTGTAACTGATGAAACTAAGAAAGCTATGAAGGCTGTTCTGAGCGATATCCAACAAGGTAAATTTGCTCGTGACTTCATCTTGGAGAACCAATCCGGCCGTGCGTTCCTGACTGCAACTCGCCGCAACGAAGCTGCTCATCCAATCGAAGTAGTAGGCGGACAATTGCGTGAAATGATGCACTGGATCAAGAAATAAGCACATATAAATAAGATAACTTTGAAGTCTATATGGTAATCCCCAGATGCGGCCGTCCACCAACGAGCCGCATTTGAGGGTTTTAGCCCAATTTTCAGGAGGTGCTCCGCATGCGGAAAATTTATGTGTTCGATACGACACTGCGCGATGGAGAGCAGTCGCCGGGTGTGAACCTGAACACGCTTGAAAAAGTGGAAATCGCTCATCAGCTTGAAAAGCTTGGGATTGACCGCATGGAAGCGGGCTTTCCAGCTGCCTCGCCGGGTGATCTGGCGGCAGTCAACGCGGTAGCCAGAGCCGTTAAGAATGCGACAGTGATCGGGTTGTCCCGCTCAAGAGAAGCAGATATTGACGCGGTAAAAGAAGCCTTGAAGGGTGCGCAGGACCCTTGCATCCACCTTTTCCTGGCAACCTCACCTATCCACCGGCAGCATAAGCTGCGGATGGAAAAGTCTCAGGTACTGGAGACTGCGCAGGCAGCGATTCGTTATGCGAAGAAGTATTTTCCCAAGCTGGAATTCTCACTTGAGGATGCTGGCCGTACCGAATATGATTTCCTCGTTGAAGTTGTGAGCATGGCGGTACGTGAAGGAGCGAATGTGGTTAATATTCCGGATACAGTCGGTTATTTGAACCCTTCGGAATACGGAGCGATCTTCAAATATTTGAAAGAAAATGTGCCTGATATCGAGCGGGTGCAGCTCAGCGCGCACTGCCATAATGATCTTGGCATGGCTACGGCCAATACTCTTGCAGCAATTCAGAATGGTGCAGACCAGATTGAAGGTACCATCAACGGTATCGGCGAACGCGCCGGGAATACGGCTATTGAAGAGGTCGCGCTTGCGTTGGAGACGCGGAGTGAATTTTTCGGAGCAAAGACTTCTCTCGTGCTGTCCGAGATCTCCCGTACCAGTCGCTTGGTCAGCAAACTGACCGGTATGGTTGTTCCAGGTAACAAAGCAATTGTGGGTGCGAATGCGTTCGCGCATGAATCAGGCATTCACCAGGACGGTATGCTGAAGGAGAAGACGACTTACGAGATTATGACGCCGGAGACCATTGGTCTCAAGGAAAGCAAGCTGGTGCTCGGCAAGCATTCCGGTCGCCACGCGTTCCGCGACAAGCTGAATGATCTTGGTTACGATCTGCCGGATGAAGAGTTGAACACTGCGTTTGGCAAGTTCAAAGATCTGGCGGATAAGAAGAAGGAAGTGTCCGACGAGGATATTTTGGCTCTGCTTGAAGAGAAGCTTGCGAAGACACCTGAAACCTTCCGCTTGCAGACGATTTATGTCACCTACGGTAATGAAGCCACACCAACAGCCAAGGTCGTTATCAATGGTCCTGAGGAGCAGCATATTACTGCTTCTGCTGAAGGTAACGGTTCCGTAGATGCGATCTACAATGCTATCGATTCGGCTACGGGAGAAGAAGTCACCTTGAGTGATTATTCTATTAAATCTGTCAGCCGGGGTAAAGATGCACAGGGTGAGGTTCATGTGGTGTTGACACAGGGCATAGTTGCGGCACAGGGCAGAGGTCTTAGCACCGATATTCTGGAAGCCAGCGCCCGGGCTTATCTGGATGCGCTTAACAAGCTGATCGAGAAGCGTAAGACCTATACGGAGCGCGACCGCGCTACATTATAAACTATATAAAGCGATTGCCTGACAGACCGTCCCGACAATAGAGATTATTCTATTGCCGGGGCGGTTTTTTTGTTGCTTTTGTCTCATTGAGCCCTCTTGTTTGTATTTTTAGTGACTAGTCTACGTTTTGTTCAGTTTTTGTTTAGACGTAATATTTAAAATGAGTTGATAGCTTGAGCTTTTCATGGCAAGGGCATCCAGGAAGAGTTGCGAAAGGAGGAGCGCCGGGAGAGAGACTCTCTCTAGCAAGGTAGCGTAATCCGGTAAGGGAATCTGGAACGAAAAGCTTCAACCTAGAAACCACATAGAAATGAAGAGAAAAGGAGGATATTGAAACAGATGTTCAAGAGGAGAGTTAGCGCATGGCTGATTGTGATCCTGCTTGTGACTCAATGGACTTCCGGCTTTGGCTTCAATGCACAGGCACATGCTGAAAGTTCCGCCATCAGTGAGAATCTGATTACTAGTGTTTCACTTGCGGTATACACGGATGATAGCTACTCGGAGACGGTAACTGGGAACGTGTATCAGCTCGATTCATACTCAGAATTGAAGTATACCTGGGAACTTCCAAACGGTCATAAGTACACCGACGGGTCTACGTATACCTTTGATCTTCCCAACCAGTTTGAATTGTATAATGACCTTGATGGCCCCCTGGATTTTGACGGTGTGACGGTGGGCACTTATTCAGTGAATAAGAATACGAACAAGGTCGTATTTACGTTCAATAGTTACATTGAAAGCCATGATAATGTAGGGGGGACATTTACTGTAAGGTCTCTGCTGAGCTCCAAGAAAATTACAGGCTCTACAAAGCAGACCTTGGTTTTCCCGATCAAGGGTGGTACACAAACCATTGAATTAAACTTGAAACCGAAGGGTAGCTCCACGGTGGAGAAGAAAGGAACGGCCAAGCCACAAGCTTACAATGCTACTAGCATCGATTGGACTATCGATGTGAACAAAGTACTGGATAGTGTTTATGGGGCTTCGGTAACGGATGCACTCCCCACAGGTCTGGATCTGGATCAGAATTCCATAACTGTTTACGAACTAAACGTGGACGTAGATGGTAAGGTAACTCAAGGCAGTCAGGTTGACAGTAGCAAGTTCACTACGAGAGATTCAAGCACGGGTGAATTGAAGCTGTCCTTTACAGACAGTCCGATTACAAAAGCTTACCGGATTGCGTTTAGCACGAATATTAACGCCGCCGGAAGCGATCTGACTAACTTTGTGAATAAGGGTATCTTTAGTGGTACCGGTGGATTTTCTAAAGAAAGCCAGGCGACTGTTACAGTAGGCCGCGGCAAACCTTTGGATAAAGTGACGACAGGATACGATAAGAATAATCAGATCATTAGCTGGGGGATTAACTTCAACTATAATGAGAAAACAATTCCTTCTGCTAAGGCAGTACTAGAAGATTATTTTAACAACTCGCATGATCTGATCGCTACTTCCTTGAAAGTATATCCAGTTACAATTGACAGTAACGGAAAGGCTACCAAGAGCAATACTCCACTGGATCCAAGCAAGTATACAATCACGTCTCTTACCGATACCGATAAGGGAACGAATGGCTTCAAGCTGCAATTTAATAACGATATCAGCTCTGCCTATCGGATTGAATACCAGACCAAAGCAAACGGCCGTGTATTCGATGATGGATCAGTTCAGAACAGTGTAACTTACAATGGAGAAACCAAGACAGTTCCACGAAATACGGAACAGGTTATTCTTCATAAAAGTTATAGCAATATTGATTATGCTAATAAGACACTGCAATGGACGATCAATATTAATGATGACAGCAAGAAAATGAATGATCTGGTTGTAACGGATACCTTCGGGAATGCCGGACTTAAACTGGATAGAAACTCGTTGAAAGTAACCACCAAAAGCGGAGCAGCACCATCAGTCTATGATGTTGTGTATAAGGAGACTACCCCTCCAGCTGCCACCGATGGTTTTATCATCACCTTTACACAGCCAGTAACTGAGCCGTATACCATTACTTACACCACAAACTTTAACTATGATTGGTTGGCCCAAGGGAAATATGATTTTCTTAATAAAGCCGGCATAGAATGGAAAGAAGATGGGGAGACGACTAAGCGGAGCAAGGATGCTACCTCCATCTTTAATCCGAGAGAAGAAGTGAAGAACAACGGTAAAAAGTTCGGCTCCTATAATGCAATTACCAAGAAAGTTACTTGGGGCATTGGCGCGAACTATAACAAAAAGACACTCGCCGCAGCTGTACTGGAAGATACTATTACTGCCGGCCAGAATGTCGATTTGGCATCCCTGAAGGTTTACAAATGGGAGTATGGCAAGAATGGTGATCCAACTCTTGGAACGACGCTGAAAATTAATGAGGATTACAAAGTTACCCTGGTCGGCAGTACGCTGAAGGTAGCCTTCCAAAAACCTATCGACTATGCGTTCTATGTGGAATTCGATACAACATTTACAGATCAAGCTATCGATGTAGATAAAGTAGATAACACGGCAAAACTTTTGAATGGTACCACAGCAGAGTCGCAAAATCTGAAAGCTTCCGTGAATATTCCGCAGGGTGGGGAATATGTAACCAAGAGTGGCGTGCAAGATGGTAACAAAATTAACTGGACCATCTATATTAATCGTAATCAGTCCTTTGTAAAAGAAGCTGAAATTAACGACGTACCGAGTGAAAACCAAATACTGTTGTCCAATACATTCAATCTGTTTAAAACAACAGTAGATGACAAGGGTAATGTTAAACCGACCAACATCAAACTGGTTGAAGGCACAGATTACAAATTGGTCATCTCTACAGACAACGACGGTAAGGAAAGTTTCAAACTTAGTTTCTTGAAGGATATCTCAGAGGCATATGTACTGGAATACCAATCGCTGATCGTAGCCAAAAATAATGACAAGGTCAGCAATAAGGTAAGCTTCAGTGGTAAAAACGTAAAGATAACTGTAAAGGATAAAAATGAGGAGATTACAGTAAAACTCTCTAGTGGATCCGGTACAGGTAGTGGCGTAAGAGGAGAACTGAAGCTCAAGAAGGTAGACAAGAACGATGGTACCAAGTTACTCAGTGGTGCAACATTTGATCTGTACCGTGTGGTAGATGCAGATAAAATATGGATTAAAGAAGGCACTACTGATACCGATGGGCTTCTTGTATTCACGAAGCTGCTTAGTGGTAAATACATTTTGATTGAGAAGGCAGCTCCTACCGGTTATGTGCTTGATGCAACACCGTATGAAGCAACTATCAACAGCACAACGACAGTAGACGTAACTGCAACCAACAAAACGGTTGCAACACCGACACCGTCGCCAACAGCAACACCGTCACCGACACCAACAGTAACACCGTCGCCGACACCGACAGCAACACCGTCGCCGACACCAACAGCAACACCGTCGCCGACAGCAACACCGTCGCCGACACCAACACCAACAGCGTCGCCGACACCGTCGCCGACAGCAACACCGTCGCCAACGCCGACAGCAACACCGTCGCCGACACCGACAGTAACACCGTCGCCGACACCAACAGCAACACCGAAACCAACGCCGACAGCAACACCGACACCGACGCCGACAGCAACACCGTCGCCGACACCAACAGCAACACCGAAACCAACGCCGACAGCAACACCGTCGCCGACACCAACAGCAACACCGTCGCCGACACCGACAGCAACACCGAAACCAACGCCGACAGCAACACCGTCGCCGACACCGACAGCAACACCGTCGCCAACGCCGGTAGCAACACCGACACCGACGCCAACTGTAGTACCGACAGCAACACCGACACCAACACCGGTAGCAACACCGACACCGACGCCAACGGTAGTGCCGACAGCAACACCGTCACCAACGCCAATAGCGACAGCTTCTGCTACGCCTGAGGCCAGTGCAACACCTACGGTAGCGCCGCCTACTGATGGACCGACAGCAACACCAGCACCAACATTGCCGCCGACATCGACATTTGAGCCGGTAGCAACACCTACTCCTGTACCAGGAGTTGTTGTGACACCAACGCCATCACCGTCACCGGGTGCTTCAGTAACGCCATCGTCCACTCCTTCGGCAACGCCGACAGTTGTACCAAGTGCAGGTCCAACAACAACACCTGCTCAACCGACAACTCCGGCAACACCAGCTATTCCGCAGGTGACACCGCCTGTGAAGCAGGAGACAACGACCGAAGAAGTACCAATTGAAGGTGAGATTCCACTTGGAGGTGTGCCAAGTATCGGTGATAAACCGACACACGGCAAGGTCACCCTGACGCCAAACGGCAAGTGGGTTTATACACCAGACCCAGGCTTTATCGGAAAAGACAAATTCACGATCATCGTGACCGATAAAGATGGAAATGAAGAAGAGGTCGTCATCGAAATTGATGTTGAGGAAGTACCAAAGGGAACGGTAACAGGAGAGCCAGATGGTAATAGTAAAGGCAAAGGTGGAAAACCTGCCGTATTGCCGAAGACTGGCGAAGACAGCCCGCTTCCAATCTACCTGGCTGGTGGATCTCTGATTATTCTCGGCTATGTACTCAGCAGAAGATTCAGAAGAGGCGGCAAACAGGAGTAGAGATAAGAGCGACACGAGATATTAAAAAGGTCTAGATAAAAGCAAGCCCATCTCCAGATTCAACGGAGATGGGCTTGCTTCTTTGTATAGGATGAGTTACGGGGCAATTCTTTTTCTCTACAACTGTTTCAGGTTGTGTAGCTTCCAGTCGGTATACCAGTGTTCAATATTGGACGGCAGTTCGGTGCTGAGATCATCCTTTAGCAGTTCTGTGAGCGCTTTGTATTGCTCCTCCACCGCAGAACGCTCCCCAATACTGTCATAGATCTTCATCAGGCCCAGGTGCCCTTGTTCAAAATAGGGTTGAAGCTGGACGATCCGTTGATAGACGGTTACAGCTTCAGGAATTCGTCCACTGCCAATGTAATATTCGGCGATCCCGATGGCATGATGTAACCAAATGGTCCGAAGCCGCTGTCGTTCGCTTTCCGCCCACAGATAGTCATAGTCCCCAAAATAATCTCCAGAATACAGATCGAACAATCGTTGATGATCATTGAAATTGCTATCCTCGATGGGATCAAGCGTTAGAATGCCGTTTTCCCACTGGGCAGAATCAATCAGCATCGTACCACTCTCCAGAGTGTAGCCCTCCCCGCCGCTGACATTGTTGATCTGCAGCTCTATGCCGGCCTGCTTCAAGCATTGTCTGACCTGATAGATCGTTGTATAGAGATGGGTTGAAGCTTTTTTTAAATTAAAGTCCGGCCACAGCATATCGATCAGCGTGTCTTTGCTAACAAAACGATTGCGGTTATGGAGCAGAAAAGCGAACAGTTCCTGTGCCTTGTTAGTCCGCCAGCGAATTGCGCTTAGATGAACGCCTCCCCGTTCAAAACGCAGGGTAGGAAAGCAGCGGACCATGAGTGTATCCGAGGAGACTACCTGCTTGGTCACTCGTTGTGTCCGTTCCTCTAGACGACTAATGGTTTTTAAAAGCCGGTCACGGATAACAGGTTTCAGTACATAGTCCAGCGCGTTGACTTCAAATGCTTCCAAGGCATAATTGTTATAAGCTGTCACAAATACAATATCAGCTTCCGGGGTATGCTCATGCATGATTTCTGCAGCTTGCAGGCCGTTCATCTCCGGCATATCAATATCCAGAAAAATAACGTCGGCTTTCCACTTTCCTGCTTCTCTGACCGCTTCTACAGGGTCCGTGTACGTGGCCGCTACATTCACTGTCCCCAGTTCCTTAAGCATATGCTCCAATTTCATCAAGGCCAGCCGCTCATCGTCCACTAGAATTGCCTGGATCATTACTATCCCACCACTCAGACTTAGTTTTTTCTTGCAAGACCGTACAAAACGTTCCTTCTCAATGTACAAATAAGCGCGCATAAGTTCAAGCTTTCGCTCAAAAAAATTCAGCATTCAGGAGGCTGAAGCTGATCTGGTATGCTTTATATACGGTTGCGAAACATTCAAGGGCGGTCATTACGACCAGAAAAAGCATCGTGCTCAGAATGATTTATCTCATAGCTATAATACAAAGGTTAATTCGACAAAGACGGCATCATTCCCTCTATAATAGTACTAAGCTGTTATATATATGATTGGAAATTGTTTGAACGCAAATTAAAAATGTGCGAAAAGTTTGCAGGGAAGTCGCGTTGCCGGGCGTCTAACTAAAAGAAGCAGGAGGAGGGGAGACAACTGGAAGAGGCGGAATGGATATCCGCTGTGCTGAGAGGCGAGCATCAAATGTTCGGACATTTGGTGGAACGCTATCAAGGCATGGTGTACAGAGTATGTATTAAGATTACAGGAGAAGCCGAATCCGCCAAGGATATGGCCCAGGAGGTCTTCATCAAGGCCTACAAAGCGCTCCCCTCCTTCCGGGGACAATCCTCCTTCTCCACCTGGCTGTACAGAATTGCCTACCGAACCTGTCTGGACTGGAAACGGGCTAACGACAGAGAGTGGCGGCATCGCAGTATGGCTGAGTACACAGAGAATGATTGGGTGACGTCGCAGACCCCAGAGCACGCAGCGCTTCGCAAAGAGGCCTCTGCTGAACTGGATGAGAATTTGAACAGCCTTGCAGAACCGTACCGGTCGGTTGTGCAGCTATACTATTTTCAGCGGCACTCTTATCAGGAAATAGCCGAACAGCGAGGCGTTTCCGTCAAAACAGTGGAATCGCAGCTGTATCGTGCCAGACAGATGATGCGCAAACAAGGGGAGGAATGGCGATGAATTGTGCAACAGTTAAAGAATGGATGCCGCATTATATAGACGGTCAGCTGTCTCCAGAGATGGAGCTGAGCATCAGGTTGCATATCGAGTCCTGTCCTGATTGTGCCCAGTGGCTGGAGGAAGCCAGGGAAATGTCGGTTTTGTGGATGGATATGGAAGTCCGGCTGCCGGATTTTGAGGAACCTATGGATTATCCCGATTTGAAAACAGATGTGATGGCTCATATTGAATCGCTGGAAGCCGGGCGAAGAGAGCGTATGGTTACAGGAACGCTGGCAAGACGACGGTTTGCGCCCAAAACTTCTTGGATGCACTATGGCCTTGCGGCCTGCCTGACGTTCCTGCTGCTCCAGCTCGGAGTCTTTGAGAATTTGGCTTACGGAATCACGGAGATTAATGGGCATGTGTCAACCTCAGTGAATTCATGGTTCAAAGCCAATAAATAACGCTTAATTTGAAATCGCAAAGATTAGCACATTACAAATTATGGGAGGATATTGTATGATTAGAAAGAGACGCTGGCTTACCTTTTTTCTGGCGATGATCCCAGGGGTGGGGCATCTTTATCTTGGATTCAAAAAGCAGGGTCTGCAGTTTATGATCGGAGCATCCATCTGCATCATCTGCATTCCGTCAGAGCCGATGATTTTTCCGTTCGCCTTGGCGGCACTGTGGTTCTATCAGTTGTTTGATGCGCTGCAAAAAGCGGCTTGGATGAAGATTGCAGCAGCAGAGCATGAACGGATGATGTTCCAGCCAGATGGCTTCGGCGCTCCGTGGACGCTGGATCTGCATTCAATGCCGGGATATCCGCAGGAAGACCTGAACCCGGCCTGGGTAGGGATTGGCTGTGTTGTTGGCGGCATTCTGCTACTTATGATTACAGCATTTCCAGGATTGTGGGATATTTTATCAGAGATCAATTTCGGCACAATTCTACTCTCACTGGTGCTGATTGGCTATGGGCTGAAACTGCTCAAGGGTAATTCAAGAGCCTAAGAAACGGGGAGTTATGTCAATGAGTAGATGGAAAATCGGAAGTTTCACCGCAGCGATCGGCTGTATCGCGGTTGGCGTTATTATTGCGTTGGCCCAGTACGGTATGTTGAGCTACGCTGCCTTGGGCTTTTTGTGGCCCGCTTTGCTGATCCTGTTCGGTCTGGAGATGCTGCTTAGACTCTTTTTTCGCTCAGATGTCAAAAGCCGTGTAAGCGGGTGGGCTATTGTTCTAATCATTCTTCTCATTGCTGCAAGTGGAGGTCAGTCGCTTTATGCTGGAGGCTCGCTGAGTGGAGTGTTCGGCAATAATCAGTTGGTGGAGATGAGCGGAACGGCAGAGGCGGGCTCTGAGATCAAGGCGGTCAGGATTGAGCTGCCGAATGGCAAAGTGAACGTAAAGGGAGAAGCTGAGAAGGCCAACGTTCAATATGAGGGGAGCCTGCTAATTCCCGGCGATTCAGAGAGTGAAGCGAAGAGTAATCTGGATAAGAAATGGGAGATCGAGGTCCAAGGGGATACACTGGTTCTGAGGCTAGCAGGCAACAATAACTGGCTTTCCAATATACAGTTCGGTTTCTATAACAAAGGTCCGCACCTGAATGTGAGTCTGCCCCAGAATCTGGCGGTCGAGGTCATCACCAGAGACGGTTCTGTTGAAGCCTCCGGGCTTCAGTCTGGTTTGTCGGTTGACACCTCCAATGGGGCGATGAACCTGCATGATATTGCCGGTGGCTTAACAGCCCATTCCAGTAACGGATCGATTACGGTGAAAAATATCCAGGGCGAGGTGGAGCTGTCCAGCTCTAACGGATCGATGACGCTTGATAAAGTCGATGGGGCCCTGACTGCCAAGAGCAGTAATGGCAAAATAACGGTTAACTCCGGGATAACCGGGGATTGGAGTCTGACAACGAGCAATGGTTCCGTGGTTCTCGGAATACCTGAGGCTACAGATGCCACTATCTCCGCGGACACCAGTAACAATTCACTCAAAGGCAATGTGAATTGGGACCGCAGAAACGATACCAGCGGTACGGCTAAAGTCGGCAAAGGTACTTATAAAATTACTATCTCAACTAGTAATGGCGGTATCACCGCTGATACGACAGAATAGCAGAGCAATGTTAAAGGGAGCTGTCTCTTCCGGTACAAGACCGGGGAAGAGACAGCTCCCTTTGTTGAAGATAGGTTTGCTTTATAGATACCGGACTAGCAATGTAGTCAGGTTCATCCTACCTTGCAATCTTACCAGGCGTAGGCTTTCGGTGCTTCTCCACCCGGGCCAGGGAAGATTTCGTCGAGACGTTTCAGTACGGACTCGTCCAGTACAATTTCCAGACTGCGCAGTGCGCTTTCGAACTGCTCCAGTGTACGCGGCCCAATGATCGGTGCGGTGACTGCTGGATTAGCCAGTAGCCAAGCCAATGCTATATTGTCTTGTGGCTCACCCAGTTCTTGGCTCAGCGCGGCAAATGCCTCAAGCTGGCTCTTGTACTGCTCTACGCGCTCCGTGTTACCACCGCTGCGGCTGCCTTCGATCTTCTTAAGCGCGTTGCGGCCCAGCAGACCTCCGTCGAGTGGGCTCCAAGGGATGATGCCAAGGCCGAGACTTTGTGAGGCTGGCAGCACCTCAAGCTCCGGCAGGCGGCAGGTGAGGCTGTATTTGTGCTGCTCGGAGACAAGTCCCAGGAATCCGCGGGCCTTAGCTTCTTGCTGAGCAACAGCGATGTCCCAGCCAGCAAAGTTGCTGGAGCCGACATAGTCGATTTTACCTTGGCTCACGGCCAGCTCAAAGGCACCCCACAGCTCGTCCCAGGACACACTGCGATCCACATGGTGCATCTGATACAGCTCGATGTGATCGGTCTGAAGACGCTTCAGGGAACCTTCCAGATGGCGGCGGATTTTGTAGGCGGAAAGACCAGCTTCATCATTGGGGCCGTCCAGCTTGTCGCTCATGGAGCCATAAGCTTTGGTCGCGAGAACAACTTTCTCCCGGCGTCCGCCACCCTGCTTGAACCAACGACCGATAATGGTCTCTGTCAGGCCGGAATTCTCACCCCAACCATAAATGTTAGCGGTATCAAAAAAATTGACCCCTGCATCCAGCGCGGCGTCCATAATCCGAAATGCTTCTTTTTCATCCGTAGATGGGCCAAAATTCATCGTTCCCAGACAGAGGCGGCTAACCTGCATGCCTGATTTACCAAGCTTAGCGTATTGCACGGTGCAATCACTCCTTCAATGAATTTGAAATAGGGCGAAACCGGTTGCTTTTTCTTTTACTTATTAATTGTAACCAACTTTTAAGGCAAGAGCAAATGCATAAGGGAATATTTGTGCATGAACTAATTTATACCCATGGGGCTGTGCAACTAACAATAATGAAGCTCATATACAAATTGTTACAGATCTAGTACAGTCATGATATTCATAGAAATTTATATTTCTAAGGGGGAGTTGGAATGTCGAGCACATCGGGAGGATGGTTCTTATTGGATGGACTTAGTATATTCGGTATATTGTTATGGTTGGCTTCGCTTGGAATGGGTCTGTATGCCTTTGTACTCTTTGTGAAGCTTGCCCGCAGAGGTATAACAGCACTTGATCTGTACATTTATGACAAGACGATTGGAAGTAACCGACCGAGGAATGACGACGGACTGTGAGGGCAGAGATAACCCAAGATGTAAAGCAGCAATCCAGGCGTAAATCTCTCCATTTGAAAAGAGTATCCCTATAGGCTGTGCCTATAACCTCAATAGAATTTATATCTTTGTTGTTTATAGCCCATTGTGATACAACAATATAAAGAAGAACTATGTCTGCTTGAATGCAGACCACTTGAGGAGTGACTGAAATGAGCGAGGTTAAGAAAATTGCGGTAATCGCAGGGGATGGAATCGGACCTGAGGTTGTGGCTGAAGCGGAAAAAGTATTGAAGGTAACAGAAGAAGTGTTCGGCTACAAGTTTGAAACAGAGCATGCGCTGTTCGGAGGCATTGCCATTGACGAGAGAGGCACACCACTTCCAGAAGATACGCTGGAGATCTGTCGCAGTGCAGATGCTGTATTGCTGGGTGCTGTAGGCGGACCGAAGTGGGATAACAACCCTAAAGAGCTGCGTCCGGAAACAGGTCTGCTGGGTATTCGCAAAGCGCTAGGACTGTTCTCCAACTTGCGTCCTGCTAACGTCTTTGATTGTCTGAAAGATGCCTCTACATTGAAACCGGAAGTGCTGGAAGGCACAGACCTTATGGTCGTGCGCGAGCTGACAGGCGGCATTTACTTCGGGGACAAGCTTCGTCGTCAAGGTGAGCATGGCGAAGAAGCAGTGGATACTTGCGTATACAATGTTACAGAAGTTGAGCGTATCGTGCGCCAAGCGTTCGAAATTGCCGGCAAACGCCGCAAGAAGCTGGCCAGTGTAGATAAAGCCAACGTGCTTGAGACTTCCCGCCTGTGGCGTGAGGTAGTGAACAGAGTGGCTCCTGAGTACCCGGACATTGAGCTCGAGCACGTACTGGTGGATAACTGTGCGATGCAGCTCCTGCGTCGTCCATCGAGCTTCGACGTTATCGTTACCGAGAACATGTTCGGAGATATCCTTAGTGATGAAGCAGCAATGCTGACAGGTTCCATCGGAATGTTGGCTTCCGCCTCCATGGGAGAAGGCAGCTACGGCCTCTACGAGCCGGTACACGGCTCCGCGCCTGATATTGCAGGCCAAGGTCTTGCCAATCCAATCGCGACCATTCTGTCCCTGGGCTTGATGTTCCGTTTGACCTTCGGTTATGAAGATGCAGCAGATGCCATTGAAGCGGCAGTAGCGGAAGTACTGGATGCAGGTCACCGTACAAGCGACATTGCTGTAGATAAGAGCCAAGCGATCAGCACCACGCAGATGGGTGACCTGATTGCGGCTGCTATCCGCAAAGCCTAAAGGAACGTTACCGCCTTCTCTCTGAGCTCTGATAATTCCGGTACCATGTACTGAAACGTCACAGAAAATTGCTTATTTATAATTATTATAAAAAAATAATGACTGTAATATTGACTTTGATTTTGTGCGATGATACCATTTGGTATGTAGCAACAAGACAGTAACTGTCCATCAAAATTCAAGAAAGACATCAGCTTCTTGATTTTCTTCGGAAATCATGCAGACTATTGTTTTTCTTACATAATCAAGGGAGGAATAAGCAATGGCAGAACGTTTGGTAGGTAAACCGGCTCCGGATTTCACTTTGGAGACTGTATCGGGTGATGGTAAGGATTTCGGAAAGGTTAGCTTGTCCGATTACCGTGGTAAATGGCTTGTATTCTTCTTTTATCCACTAGATTTCACATTTGTATGCCCAACTGAGATCACAGCTCTTAGCGATGCTGCAGCTCAATTTGCGGCGCTTGACACTGAAATTCTGGGTGCCAGCACAGACTCGATCCACAGCCACAAAGCATGGATCAACACACCTAAGGATTCCAATGGCCTTGGCCAATTGAACTTCCCGCTTGCCGCTGACCTTACGAAGAAGGTTGCTAGAGACTACGGCATCCTGATCGAAGAAGAAGGTATCGCTCTGCGCGGTTTGTTCATCATCGATCCAGAAGGCGAACTGAAATATCAAGTCGTTAACCACAATGATGTAGGCCGTAGCGTAGAAGAAACGCTTCGTGTGCTTCAAGCACTGCAATCCGGCGGATTGTGCGCAATGAACTGGAAACCAGGCGACAAGAACTTGTAATCCGTTCATTCAGCATTGTGATCTTTGATAGCTAACAAGGACCTCCTTGCGGGATTTTCCCGACAAGGGGGTTTTTTGCTCCCGATCGCTTGTCTTTTTATAAAAAACCGATTGAAATTGGGCATTAAGGCTAAATATATAGCTTCAAGGAGAGGAATCTCCGGCATGAAAGCGAAATACAATACAATAATACGTGATTTATAAATTTCTGAACATCCAAGGAGGGTGAACAATCATGAGCTTTTGCTGTGGAGCGAGTATGGTAGGAACAACGGGAACCCTAAAACATTATCGCACGCAAGTCCATAATGTTCCCCTGCTTTTTTGCCCGGTGTGCCACCGGGTTGAGGTACATTATAAGGTTGAGAACGAGTATGAGATCCTGGCTGAATATGCGCATGGCGATGGCGTAACTGATGTGGATTTCCAGGATTACGTCATGGAGGACGATGAATCGGTCTTCGAGAATGTCATCAATGTCGAGAGTGAGGACCCTTTGGCGATCGTCCGCAGCCAAATTGACATGGCGCTCGACTTGCTGGCTGTTGCTAAGCAGATTCAGGATGACAAGTGGGAACGTGAACTGAAGAAGAGATTGGCTGTCATGAGCCAAAGGCGTCACCGTCTTCAGCAAAAGGCATAAGCCAACACATACTGATATTCTATGAGAAAAGAGCCTCTGCTGGTGCAGAGGTTTTCTTTTTGTTTTGTCAAAAATCGCTTTGTAAATCGTTATTTATGTAAAATCAGGAACGTATGTCCCCTTTAATTCTGCTGCTTCGGGACTAAATTTATCTAGATTGAAAAAAATACTATGTCTTATGTATCATTTTATGAATATTTTTACCATTCGACAGTTTCTCTGATTGCGTTGTCTTCTCCACTTGGATATGATTGGAATATAGTTGAAACGGTTGGATAACAATGAACGATTACCGAATGTTCTGGCGTCTTCGTCATATACTCAAATACATAGTCATTTGATGTCGTTGAGCGCTTCGTCATTTGCAGTAGAAGGGGGAACTTCGTATCGTGATAAGCCAATTTCAAGAAAGCTTGCATTTAACGGCAAGAACGTTTCAATCTGCAATGTTGGATACGACGTTTGAAGATGTTCTGGAGCACATTGACAGCGGGATTATGCTTTTTGACGAAGAGGGAGTTCTTAGCTTTGTGAATAAGCAAATGTACGGGATGCTAGACCTGCCACGCAGTTCGTTGGTTGGATGCACGATGTCTCACCTGCTGGCCCATGTTCAGCTAAGCCGTTTCAAGAAGAGGCTTGTACTCCGCATATACCGTGAGACCGTCTACAAGGGGAAGTCGAGTTATGAATATATTGATGAATTCGGCCGTTATTGGAGAGTCACCCTGTCCTCGGGGGAACAACTGAAAGGCTCTTATCTCTTTACGGTGAAGGAAATCTCCGATTACAAGCTGATCGAGCAAACCGCCTACCAAAATGACAATCTCGCTATGTTAGGCAAGCTGTCCGCGTCCATCGCTCATGAAATCCGCAATCCCCTGACCGCAATCCGCGGCTTTATCCAATTGCTCCGTCCACACCTGCACCAACTTGGCAAAGAAGAGTATGCCAGAATTATACTGGCCGAAATAGACCGGGCGAACGATATTATACATGAATTTCTGACCTCCTCCAAACCCTCTGTACCTCAAGTCGGAATAATCTCAGTGTCAGCATTGCTTAAAGAGGTTGTGCTTTTGACAGAGAGCGAAGCGCTAATGAAGGGCTGCCAGATCAATCTGCATCAACTTCAAAACGACCTGATCATATCTGTAGACGTCAAGCAGGTGAAGCAGGTGGTGCTGAATATGATAAGAAATGCAATGGAAGCGATTACAGACCGGATAGACAGTGATATGGGTAAAATCGAGATCGGCGCACGGAGAGAAGGTGCGGAGGTCCGCATTTTTATTTCCGACAACGGTAAGGGTATGGATATCCTCACCTTGGACAGGTTGTTCAGCCCCTTCTTTACCACTAAGGAGAATGGGACGGGTCTGGGATTGTCAGTCAGTGATCGGATTATCAAAAATCACGGAGGATGCATTTCTGTCAGCAGCCGGTTGAATGAGGGTACACAGTTTGTCATTTCGCTGCCTCTGATTCAATAGACCTCGATAAGATCAGTTGCTTCAATTATTAGTCCCATAGCGCGAAGAGACAGGTTGATACTTTGTCAGGTCGAGAGTAGAGATCTCCCGTCCTGCAGGAGATCAACCTGTTCTGTGTTACAATGAACGCTTAGACTTCTGGGAAGGACAGATGGAGGGATTACAATGAATATTGAATGGAGCAGTGGAAGACTGGGTGATTCCGTACAGGCTGATGCCCTTGTGCTGATGATCGCGGAGTCGGAAGCTCAGCATGGCGGCATATCTGCAGAATGGGATAGACGATTACACGGTTTGAACAAGGCAGGATTGTTTGAGGGTAAGCTGAACCAGACTTACGCACTGCCGCTGGAAGATCATCCGGCTTGTTCTTTAGCTATTTTGACCGGAATAGGATCCGGTTCTCTGGATAAATCAGGCTTGCGACTATGGGCGGCTCAGCTTGTCCGAACAGCGCTCAAATTGAAGGTGCAGCGAGTAATCATACAATTGCCGCAGGACTTCGCTCTGAGAACAGCAGGGTTGTCAGACATGGAGGCCGCGCATGCGCTAAGCGAGGGCTTTATACTAGGGGCTTACCGCCGGAAGCATTACAAGCTGGATCAGCCCCAGTTCGGTATAGATCATCTTTTGATCCATCAGGAGGGTGCGATAGAAGAGGAAAGAGCGGCTAGATGGAGAGCTGGACTTGAGCGGGGGCAAGCCTTTGGCGAGGGTACGAATCTGGCACGTGACCTGACGAATACACCGGGCAATCTGTTGGTTCCGTCAGATCTGGCCGTTGCCGCCGTTGCCGTAGCAGAGCGATACGGCTTTCCGGCAGAGGTTCTGGATGAGCAGGAAATCGAAAGAAAGGGCATGGGTGGACTGATCGCCGTGGGCAAAGGCAGCGTCAATCCACCGCGGATGATCGTGATCCGTTATCAGGGTACAGACGAGTGGGAGAATGTCACCGGGCTGGTCGGTAAAGGCATCACCTTTGACACAGGAGGAATATCCTTGAAAAGGGCCCCTGGTATGGAGGACATGATCAGCGATATGGGCGGTGCCGCTGCGGTACTGGGTGTCATGGAGGCGCTGGGGCGTCTGCGGCCGCGCATCAATGTAGTGATGGCCATTCCTTCAGCGGAAAATATGCCGGCAGGAAATGCGTTCAAGCCCGGCGATATCGTTACATCCTACAGCGGGAGGACCATCGAAATACTCAATACAGATGCCGAAGGACGGATTGTGCTAGCAGACGCGCTCACCTACATTAGGGAATGGGGTGCGGAGCGTATTGTGGATGTGGCAACTCTAACCGGGGCTGTAGTGTCTATGCTTGGTGATATTGCGACTGGGGCTGTCACGAACAATGAAGCCCTGTTGGAAGAGATTATAGCGGCAAGTGACAGTGTCTGTGAAAAGATATGGCAGCTGCCGGCATATCCCGAATTCCGGGATATGCTCAAGAGCGAGGTAGCGGATATCCGCGGCAGTGCCGGAAGATATGGCGGCGCAACGACCGCCGGATTGTTTATCGGTACCTTTGCCGAAGGATTGCCCTGGGTACATCTTGATATTGCCGGAACGGCGTTCCTATCAAGGGAACGTGGACTCAATCCCAAGGGGGCGTCCGGCGTAATGGTCCGTACGCTGCTGGAATGGCTGCTCAGTCAGGCTGGAGGATTATTGGAGGAAGTATGAAGAAATTAGACTGGATTAAAGTAATTTTAGTAGCATCACTTTTCGGGAATGTTACCTTATTTATGAATCATAAACGTGCGGACAGCAGACAAGAATTGAGAAATGAATTATTGAATGCTCATATTTACCGCAACCTGTCACAATTAGAAGCAACTATACTGTATCAACAAGAGAATAACTGGAACAATGAAGCTCTTATTACTCAAAAACTAGAGGATGCGATGGATTCGATAATCTTACATATGGGCATGGAAACAGATGAGGATAAGGAAGATATCCTTTGGAAGCTACATGATTACATGAACAGTTTCAAGGCAGGTGACGGAGCTTTAGCTGTCAGCCTAAACGATAAGCAACGCGACGATTACATTTATTTAGGTGAGAAGCTGCGGTCCAGCGGGTGGACGTTTAATGCGGGCTATGATACAAGTTGGAGCATGTTTGCTTCAAAAGTAAAGGAGCTCATTGAGGAGTCATAAAATATGTTAGTTGAATGAACAAAAAAGGCAGTGCCTCCCGATTCGTGGGGAAAGCACTGTCTTTTATCTCTTCTTGAAGGTCCATCCAGAATCAATTGCCGCGTCGTGAAGTAATTTGCTCGGCAAAGGATTGAATGCCATTCATCACTTTGTCTCGGGTCTTTTTATCCCGCAACAGATATACAGCTCCCAACGCCGCGGTGGTCAATAACGTCTTTTTAGCACCCATTGTGTGCACCTCCTCGGTCTAGTCTGCAGTCTGTACATAACACAAACATACCCGTGACCGAAGAGAATTAAACCAAGATATTAATGGAAACCAGATTCCAAGAGGGGTTAGCGTTTGCCCTTGACGCTTCCGCCGCTGCAGGAGAGCGGGGAGTCGAGGGAAGCTGCAGAACAGGTCTTGCCTTTGTCACAACCGGCGCAAGCGCCTTGTTTTCCCTTCTGTACATGACGGTAAATCATCCAGCCTGAGTAGCCGAATACAAGCCCAATGATGATAACGTTGATCATGTTTCCTCCCCGCTTTCTACCGCTGACTGCGGTTCAATTATCTGATTCATCCTCACAGCTTACGCCCACCCAAGCAGCCGCCCGCCCTGAAAAACAAGGAGCGACACGATATAAGCCAATACCAGGCAATAGCCCATGGAGAAGAATGTCCATTTCCAGGAATCTGTCTCCTTCTTGATCACACCGACGGTAGCCAGACAAGGAATATAGAGCAGAATAAAGATCATGAAGCTGATGGAGCTTAGCGGTGTGAACACTTGGGAAATCTGGCCTTCCAGCCCGGCAGTATCCGGGGCGTGATAGATAATGTTCATGGTAGAGACAACGACTTCTTTTGCCAAAAAACCAGGAACCAACGTGGAGCCTGCCTGCCATGTGCCAAAGCCGAGCGGCTCCAGCAACGGAGCGATCAGTCCGCCGAATTTGGCCAGATAACTATCATCCATCGCGACATCGAGTCCACCCGGTCCGGCATAGGAGACTAGCCAGATGATGACGGAGCCTGCCAGGATAATGGTTCCGGCTTTGCGCAGAAAGCCCTTGCCCTTCTCCCAGGTGCTGCGCGACAGAGTCTTCAACTGCGGCATCCGGTAAGGAGGCAGCTCAATCATGAAGACAGAGGACTCATTTTTAAATAGTAATTTGGAGAATACTTTACATAGAATCAATGCAAAGACAATGCCTAGAACATACATGGAAAGTACAGCAAAGGCCTGCCGTTCCGGGAAAAAGACTGCTGCAAACAAAGCGTACACCGGGAGTCGTGCAGAGCAGGACATCAGTGGCATAAGCAGTGTGGTCAGCATCCGGTCTTTGGGCTGTTCAATGCTTCGTGCAGCCATAATGGCCGGTACGTTACAGCCAAATCCGATAATAAATGGGATAAAAGCCTTGCCGTTCAACCCCATCCGTTCCATCGTACTGTCCATCAGTAGACACACCCTGGCCATGTAGCCGGAATCCTCTAGGAACGAGATGATCAGGAAGAGGATAAAGATCTGTGGTACAAATACAATCACACCACCAACGCCAGCAATGATACCGTCGACGATCAGCGCATGTGTAAAATTGGAGGCTCCGAGGAATCCTAGCAGGGAATTGGCACCTTCACTGACTGGGCCCGAGATCAGTCCGTCCACGATATCTGACAACGGACCACCGACCCAATCAAAGGTAGTCTTGAACAAGGCATACATGATTAAGATAAATAAAGGCAGTCCCCAGAATCGATGTGTCAGAAGGGCATCCAGTCTTTCGGTTAGGTTGTGCGGCTTCTGATCTGCTCTGTCCAGCACTTCCAGGCATAACGAGGTGATATAGTCCATCCGGACCGAACGGAGCCACTGGGGCAATGTCAAGGCCAGCTTCTTGCGTTGTAGCTCGCTCTGACAGGCATCCCCAAGCTGCAATAACTTGCTGACATCCATGCGAGCTTTCAGGAAATCTAAGACAACGGGATTCAGCTCCATTAGTTGTAAAGCGATCCAACGGTGATTCGGCAAATCCTCCAGGTGGCGCAATTCCTGCTCAATCGAAGAGATAGTAGCTTCCGCGATTTCCCCGTAATGGAGCTTGAAGTGGACAGGAGGGATGTCCGTGGATTGTCCGAGAAGGCTCAGAATTTCTTTGCAGCCCTTGCCAGTTCTCGCTACCAGCGGAAGTACAGGAATGCCAAGCCTGTCCTGCAAAACTTCTGGGTTGACATGAATGCCACGCGCCGTAGCCACATCAATCATGTTCAGACCCAGCACGGTTGGTTTGCCGTACTCAAGCAATTGGAGCGTAAGCAGAAGGTTGCGTTCCAATTGGGAAGCATCGACTATATTGATCAGTGCTTCGGGCGATTCTTCAATCAGGTACTGGGCAGCTACGCCTTCATCGCGAGAAAGTGGATGCAGGGAGTAAATGCCGGGCAGGTCGATGATCTTGCCTGCGCCGTTCTTGAGGCTGCCGACTTTTTTCTCGACGGTTACACCCGCCCAGTTCCCTACATACTCGTAGGAAGCAGTTAGTGTGTTGAAAAGAGAGGTTTTTCCGGTATTGGGATTGCCGACCAGTGCGATAGCGCTCATAAGAGGTTAACCTCTATTCTGGAAGCTTCCTTCCGGCGAATAGCGAACAGCTGGCCGTTGCATTCTAGGGTGATGGGACCGAGAAAGGGGCCTTTTCCTTTAAGTCGAATAAGGACACCCTCCAGAACGCCAAGATCGGCTAGACGTCGACGGAGGATGGGGTTAATGCCTTCTATTCTATGAATGGAACCAGTAGCGCCGGATGGTAGTTGGAGCAGAGTACAGGGGTGCAGAGTCATAATAACCCTCCATAAGATATTGATAATCAATCTCAATGGTCTTTTTATGTAATGTAGCATGATTTATGAGGAAACTCTGTGATTTTCGTCATTGTTGCCTGAAGGAAAATAGCTTTACATTTTAATCTTCATTAAAGTATTATTGAACGATAATCCATGATTGCATAGTTGAAGGGAGAACGAATCGTGAAGACTAATCAGAGCAAAATCGTCGATTGCACCATCCGCGACGGAGGTCTAGTGAATAACTGGGATTTCAGCGTGGAATTTGTTCAACAATTGTACGCCGGCTTGAATGAAGCAGGTGTTGATTATATGGAGATCGGGTACAAGAATTCGCCCAAATTGCTGAAGGGTGCCGAAGGCGCCGGACCTTGGCGTTTCCTGGATGATGACTTCCTGCGCAAGGTAATCCCGCAAAAAGGCCACACGAAGCTCTCTGCGCTCGTCGATATCGGCCGTGTAGATGAGAATGATATCCTGCCGCGTAGCGAAAGCATGCTCGACCTGATCCGGGTAGCCTGCTACAGCAAAGATGTAGACAAAGCACTGCAGTTGGTGCAGACCTTCCATGACCTCGGGTATGAGACCACCATCAACATTATGGCACTGTCGAATGTGATGGAGAACGAACTGTTGGAAGCCTTCGAACTGATCAATGAGAGTGTTGTTGATGTAGTGTACATCGTAGATTCCTATGGTAGCCTGGATCACAATGATATGAAGTATCTGGTGGACAAGTTCAAGACGCATCTTCCGAACAAACGCCTAGGGGTTCATACTCATAACAACCTGCAACTGGCCTTCTCCAATACGCTTGTAGCTGCCGAGAATGGTGTGGAGTTGCTGGATGCTTCTTGCTACGGTATGGGACGTGCAGCGGGTAATTGCCCGACAGAGCTGCTCGTTACTCACTTGAAAAATACAAATTACAAACTTCGCCCGGTGCTGGACGTTGTGGAACGCCTGATGATTCCATTGCGTGAAAAAGAGGAGTGGGGCTATATCATTCCTTACATGATCACCGGTACGCTTGACGAGCATCCCCGCTCAGCCATGGCTCTCCGTTCATCGGAAGACAAGGACAAATCGGTAGATTTCTATGACAAGCTCACAACACCGGAAGTTACCTTTGGGGAAAAATAAACGGCAGCTTTCACAACAAGCACTGACCCCGTCTTGGGGAAGGTGCTTTTTTTTGCGAAATGCTAAAACCTTCTTCGTTAAAATGCAAAAATATAGGCGGAAGATTAATAGTGTCTGTCGATAACACTTTTATATTGTCGAAAGAACGCTGTAACTTTAGAGACCGATTCAACCGATATTTATACATAGGGTAAAAAAATCCATTCCATTCACTATCAGAAATAAATATAGATATTATTTTTTCGGACGCGAGGGACTTATGAGACAAGAAGAGAAAAAAACAATTCGTGCGGCCATACTGGGGGCGCTACTGTTCCTTCTGATTCAGATTTTTCATTCATCGTTAAATCTGGATGACGACTGGTCCTTACTGTCAGCGTTATACCTTATTGCTGGCTGCTGCAGTGTTGCTTTCGGGTTCGCAATTTTTGCACAGGGCTGGCTATTTTTCTCGAACAGATTGTCCAGAGCGAGACTATACGCCTCTGCGCTGTTTTTAGGAGTGTGTATCTTTGATTTCCTGCATATACTCAGCTTTGTCGGTATTCCCTGGATATCTTTCTACATAAGCTCTGATGAATCATTGTGGCTGCTGTCCGCATCGCGTCTGGCCAGTGCGCTTGGTATCCTGTTTATTTTCAGCCGAAAATCCCCTGCCGTCTCCTACTCGCATAAGAGCAGAGTGTTTCGGGTGTCTCTTATGCTCATTGTGCTGTCTCTGAGTGTATTCTTTTCCGGAAGAGCGATTTTCCCCCAACTTCTGATGGATGCCAGTGAAAGCACATTGAAACAAATTGTGGATATTGCCGTACTTATCCTCTATCTGATCGGCGTTGTCGCCATACTCTTTCCAGACAAGCAGGAGAAATCCGCATCCTTGTTAATTATTATCCGAGCCCTGATTTTCTTCGCTCTTGGGCAAACATTCTATATGTATCCTCTTCACCTTGGCGATGTGGACTATCTGTTCGGGATGATTTGCAGCGCAGTGGCCTATTATTTCCTGCTTACCGGGATTTATCGGCTAACGATTGAGGAGCCCTTCCATGAGAAACAGCAGATTGAAGCCCGCATTAATTATCTGGCCTTTCATGATGACCTGACGGGCTTGCCCAACAGACGCCGCCTGATGCAGCGTGTAGAAGAAATGATCAAGAACACGAACAAGGACGAGGAAAAGAGTCTCTCCGCAGTCGCTATTTTGAATATTAATCATTTTAAGAATATTAACGACTCTCTGGGCCATTTTGCCGGAGATCTGCTTCTGCAGATGGTCTCACAGCGTATCGGCTCCGATGCTAGGCACCATGAAGAGCTCTTTAGTATGGGAGCAGATGAGTTTGCTTTTCTGATGAAGGAGAGAGACAGCCTGGAGGATTACCTGGTTCGGGCCAGGGAACTGCTGGGGCTGTTTGAGACGCCGGTTAATCTGGAATCGAGTGAATATCATATTTCGCTAAGTCTGGGATTGAGCATTTACCCGGGGGATGGAGAGACGGCTGAACAATTGATCCAGAATGCGGATACGGCCGTGCATAATGCCAAGGAGCAGGGCGTAGACATCCGGCGTTACATACCGGCTATGCAGATGAAGGCCAAGGAGCGCTTAAAGCTGGAAAATGATCTGCGGAGAGCGCTGGAGCGGGACGAGTTCTATCTGGTCTATCAACCACAGGTACAGCTAGAAACGGAAGAAATTGTGGGGATGGAGGCGCTGCTGCGCTGGAATCACCCCAAGCGCGGGCTGGTCTCCCCGGCCGACTTCATCCCGATTGCTGAAGAGAGTGGGCTCATCGTGCCTATAGGGGAATGGGTGCTGCGGACTGCCTGTCTGCAAAATAAAAAATGGCAGGAGGCCGGCTACCGGCCCATCTGCGTATCCGTTAACTTGTCGATGCGCCAGTTCCTGCAGCCTAACCTAGCTGGCAAGATCGGCGGCATTTTATCAGACATTGGGCTGGACCCAAGTTATGTTGATCTTGAGATCACGGAGAGTATGACCTTGGATAAGGAGACAGCATTTGAACAGTTGAAACGGCTCAAGGAGCTTGGTGTGTTCATCAGCATAGATGATTTCGGCACAGGCTATAGCTCTTTGCATTACCTCAAGAATATGCCGATTGACCGGCTCAAGATCGACCGCTCCTTCGTGGCTGAAGTGATGGAGGACAGCAACAATGCGGCGATCGTCTCAACCATTACGTCCATGGCCCACCACCTGAAGCTCAAAGTCACCGCCGAAGGCGTCGAGAATGAGGAACAGCTACAATTCCTGCGCCAGCAGCGTTGCCATGAGGGGCAGGGCTTTCTGTTCAGCAAGCCGATCCGGGCCGCGGAGTTCGAGGTCTCTTTTCTCCAGTCTCCTATGCTGGGTTTGCCGCATTGATTCCAGGAATTTCAACTTAGGCAAATCCAAGTATTGCATTTCGAGCTGAAGAATGATAAGATATCTCTTGTATTCAATTTCATTGCGGGTGTAGTTCAATGGTAGAACTTCAGCCTTCCAAGCTGATAGCGTGGGTTCGATTCCCATCACCCGCTCCAACATTTAAATAACCCAAACCCTTGCACTGCAAGGGTTTTTTTGTTGCGTATAAGGCGACATTTACTATATATTTTATTCCAATGGGGCAGAAAATGGGGCTAAGTTAGAACATTGTGAATTGTGGTCTTCAATGCTTTTATCAGATACTAATCCGCTCTCTGGTTTCAACCGGGGAGCTTTTTTATTGATAATGTACATTCCAAAATATAGTATAATGAGGAGTATAAGGATGGAGTTTAGGGGGAATCTAAGGTGCAGTATATTATCTATATGGATGAATCAAATGATGAAGGACCTAGATTTGGGAACTTTTATGGTGGGGCCCTAGTTCGATCTCATGATAACCAATGGGTGACTGAAATCTTAGAAAATAAAAAACGTGAGTTAGGTTTAAATGGTGAAATTAAGTGGCAAAAGGTCACACTGCAATATGTTGAAAAGTACATTGCTTTGATGGATACTTTATTTGATCTTATACAAGAAGATTCTGTTAAGATTAGAATAATGTTTACACAGAATTACTTTGAGGCGATAAACCTTTCAACTGAGCAGAGAACCAAAGAATACCAAATGCTATATTATCAATTTTTCAAACACGCATTTGGCTTAAAGTACTCCAATCCAACTTCTTTAGAAGATTTATCATTGCGTATTTATTTTGATGAATTACCTGTTTCCCCGAAAGATGCCTCTGAATTTAAGGACCACATTGAAAGAATCCAATTGACCAGGGAATTTACAGAAGCAAAAATTAGAATCAGAAAAGAGGATATCACAGAAGTCAAGTCACATAACCATGTATTAATGCAATATATGGATGTGGTTCTTGGGTCAATGTATTTTAGACTTCACGATTTTCATAAGATTATACCAGAAGGAGAAAAAAGAAGGGGAAAGAGAACCGTTGCAAAAGAGATGGTTTACAAACATATAAACAACAGAATACGAGGAATATATCCGAATTTTAACATCGGGGTTTCAACTGGATATAAGAACATTGAGGACAGGTGGAACCATCCATACAGACATTGGCTTTTCATCCCTAATGAACACAGAATTGCTCCTAAGTATATAAAAAAATAAACCCCATCTCTCCTACATAATTGGCCTAAGTGGAACTTAAGCGTTCGGAGAAGACAGGGCTTCTGATACATTAAATATATACCCAAAAAAGCCTTATTGCAATACTGGCTGATGAATTTTATTGGGATTAAGCAAATTTATTAGCAACTTATCCAATAATTATCCACAAAATAGTATAGTCTAGAATGAGTTTTTTATACCCGAAATTACAATTCCCTCGCTATGATAATGACTTTATGACAGCTAGCTTAGCCCAGTCTAAGGTTGAGTCCTGTATTAACATTTGAGGGATCTTCATCACTTATGAAAGTAATAGCACCGATCGATGTAAGCACTTATTAAATACAAAATAAGAAAAAGGGCTTGTAGCTAGAGGGCAAGCTCTTTTTGTGTACATATATTTAAAGTTAGAGCTATCTAATGTCATTTTTCTGTGGCATAACTGTCGTCTGATATGTCCTTAATTTTAAGGGTTGTCGTACTTATTTTAGTACTTATTTTCTTTCCCATTGGAAAAACTTTAAAATAGGGCATACTTCATTGTGGCTTTACAACAAGGTTTCTCTAGACCCACTCGCTATTTGTCTGTTAAGTTTTACTTAATCCTGGAAAAAAGGTTGTGAAGCTCTTGAATGGCTCGAAGACTGCTTTCCTATCTGTGCTTAGCAATACCTTTATCGTTTCTTTAAAACTTGTCATCGGAATAGTTACAGGTTCGGTAGCCATTATCTCGGAAGCGATCCACTCTGCGCTGGATTTAGTTGCTTCGTTGATTGCGTTCATCTCGGTGCGAATATCAGGGCGTTCTGCGGATAAAGGTCACCCTTATGGCCATGGCAAAGTAGAGAACATTTCAGGCACAGTGGAAACATTACTTATTTTTGTAGCTGGGATCTGGATTATTTATGAGTGTGTTCATAAAATAATGAATCCGACGGAAATCGAATTCCCCTTCCTGGGCATCCTTGTTATGGTTATCGGGGGCGGTGTCAATTTTGTGGTTTCTCTGAAAGTTAAAAAGAAGGCTGAAGAACTTCATTCTGTTGCGATGAAATCAAATGCACTGCATCTGCTTACTGATGTCTTCACATCTTTGGGGGTTGCATTCAGTTTATTATTGGTTACCCTCACGGGATGGACGGTACTGGACCCAGTGATCGGGATTGTTTTGGCCATTTATATCATGAGAGAAGCCTTCAAGCTGCTTAAGGAATCATTTCCTCCTTTGATAGACGCGCGATTAGCAGAGGAAGAGGAGAAAGAAATCATACTTCTCATTGAATCCTTCAAAGGGAGATATATTGAGTTTCATGATTTTCGCACCCGCAGGTCGGGTCCGGAAGAGTATGTGGATTTTCATCTGGTGATCCCATCCATGATGGATGTTAATACTGCGCATCAGCTATGCGATGAAATTGAACAAACCATTAAAGCAACATTTGTACGTGCCCAGGTGATGATTCACATTGAACCAGAACATGAGAAGTTGGCAAGCCAACCGTTGTAAATTCAGCAGATCCTGCCAAGATTAATCCTCATTCAATTGGATGTCCTTCAGGATATAATCCCAGCTATCATAATCATTCATGTCCTCAGGGACTTCCAAGACACAGATGTTGTCAATATTCCAATTGATCTCTCTAACAGACTGGAGGTCGGGTACAGGATTCAGAATTAGTACGGTGAAGCTGTTTTTTTGCAAATACTGAGACAATACCTCGCGAAGCTCTACCGCCTGTTCATAATGACTGGCCCATCTGACGAATAACGTGCTCTGGCTTCTCGTTAAGCGGTCCCAGAATCGTGAGATACGAAAATTGAGTTTGGCTTTATACGATGGATAGGAGGCAGTCCAATCCGTACCCTCAATGATCGGAAAATCATGGACGGAGATAATATTGTACTGTGTGTCTTTGATAAAATAGGATTTTACCGGAGTGTTCTCATTTCCCCCAGGATAAATAGGTGCTCCATCATCCAGCAGAAAATGGGTATCCTCTAGCATGTGCAAATTTTCGAACTCCATAAAGCTCTGAAACTTGTTTCTATAAAGTCTGTTCACATCACTCAACGAAAACGAGATCATCCAGTCGAGAGGCATGGCGAACTTCCTTAGATTGTTTCTTCTGAGATTTATAGCAGGTGCACAGGACATCCCTAAGCTGACGATTAAATCATAGCTTTTTTTAACCTCTTTTAGTTTCATGTAATCACCCTGTTCTAATCAGATTCTATCCATTTAGTAAGTTATATGTTTGCATGCTCTGAATGGATTGGACAGGGAAGTAGAGGATATCGCTATTTACATATTGTCCCAGAAACGCTAAAATAGAATTCTTGAATGCATCACAATCACACCCTGCCAACTAAAGGAATGAATTTAGGAGCTATACGATGAAAAATAAATATTTAACCCTGCTTATGGCCTTACTTACTCTAGTGCTGGTCCTCGGTCAACCTGGTTATATTGATGCCCAGACTAATAACGTAATTGATAGTAAAACCCGAGATAGACTGACAGAGCAATATGGACTTGAGCAGCCAGAAATTTCGCATAGTAGTGGAATTGATATTGGAATAAGTGATCCTGTCCCGTTCTTCATTACCATATCTAAAGTCGCTGTGAATCCATATGCCTTTATGGTCCAAAAGCTTATCCGTCATTGGGTTTACTGAGAAGATGAGCTCCTAGCGCTATTACATAGGTTCATTAATTATCAGGTTATCGCAAAAAAGCCCGGCCTCCTTAAATGGGAGGTCGGGCTTTAACGTAATTGTCTTATACTGTTTTCAAAAACTCAACAATGGTCAGCAGACCTTTATCGAAGTTCTCCAGGTTAAAATGCTCATCCGGTGCATGCAGATTCTCGTCGTCGAGACCAAAGCCCATCAGAACCACTGGTGCTTCCAACACCCGAGCGAAGCTCTCCATGATTGGAATGGAGCCACCGTCTTTGGTGAACAGCGCACGGGTTCCGTACACTTTGCCATAGGCATCGGCTGCGGTTTGCAGGATTGGATGTGACGGATCACTGTTGAAGGCGCGTGCCTTCTCCATTTGCTTCACATGTACCTTCGCGCCAGTTTGAATATTGGCTTTTAGGTGAGCCTCGATGACATCGAGGGCATGCTGTGGATCTTGGTCACCTACGAGACGGCAGGTGATTTTGGCATGTGCTTCTTTAGGGATAACCGTCTTGCTGCCTTCGCCTTGGAAACCGCCGTACACGCCGTTCAGTTCAAGCGTAGGCCGAGCGCCAATCCGCTCTACGAAGCTGTATCCTTCTTCGCCATATAGCGAATCCAGTCCAAGTCCTTCTCTGATTTTGTTCTCGTCTACGCCCTGCTTGGCGAACTCTTCGCGCAGTAGCGGGGACAATTCCGGAACGCCTTCGTAGAAGCCTTCCACCGCGACACGGCCCTTATCGTCATGCAGGCTAGTCAGCAGCGATACGAGGGCATGCAGAGCGTTCGGAACGCCACCACCGTACGAGCCGGAGTGCAGATCGGTCAGAGCAGTCGTTACAGTGACTTCCAGCGAGCAGAGACCGCGCAGTCCTGTGCAGATGGCCGGGCGACCGCGCTCCAGCAGTGAGGTATCGGAGACAAGCACAGCATCTGCTGCGAGCTTCTCTTTGTTAGCTTCGAGGAATGGCGGCAGATGTGCACTGCCGATCTCTTCTTCGCCCTCGATGCAGAGCTTGATGTTAACCGGGAGGGTGCCTTCTTCCTTCAGGATGGCCTCAATCGCTTTGATGTGCAGGAAGACTTGACCTTTATCGTCTGTTGCCCCGCGGGCAAACAGCTTGCCATCCCGGATTTCCGGTTCAAAAGGTGGGGTCGTCCACAGATTCAGCGGATCTACCGGCTGTACATCATAATGGCCATAGACCAGGATGGTCGGCTTGCCCGGCGCATGAAGGTAATCGGCATATATGACAGGATGTCCGGCAGTGGGATGCAGCTCGATGTTCTCCAGCCCGGCCCGTTTCAATGTATCCAGCAGCCAGTGTGCCGCCGCCAGAACATCATCCTTGTGCGCAGACAAGGCAGAGATGCTTGGAATGGTAAGCCACTGTTTTAACTCGTCGAGATGAGCGTCCCGGTGAGTTTGAAAATAAGATTCGTACGACATAGTGATATGTACCTCCTTAAAATGTATGCCCGCACGACGGGCTTAAGGTCTAGCCAGAGGGTCATTGAACCGAGAGTCTAGTCTTTACTACCGTTCTTAGAATGCGTGCTACAGGAAACATTATACTGGAGAACGCCAAAGTGAGCAAAAAGGATTGCAAAATGGAGCCAGTCCCTCCCGTTTTCCTTGATGTAGCGCCGCTTGCCGCTTCTCTCCCGATTGTTGATTACTAAGCAGTAACCATGATAGACTGGGTAAACCTAATAGGCGAAGTGCTGTACAAGCTGCAAACTGCAAGCTGTATGGAGGTAACCGGAACGATTATATGAACAGAGGATGGGACGATTTTGCATAAAGAGGTTAAAACACCTGCATTTATCTATACTTACGCTAGCTCGGTGGACGAAGAATCCCTATGTGAGATGGAGCTGCGCTGCTTGTTTGGGCAGAACGTGGGCCCATCAATTTTTGCAAGCGATATTGAAGTAGACGTCAGCCGCAGTCCTTTTGTTAAGGAACGGATTGATGTGATGTATGCGGGTGATAGTCTGCCCGAGATCTATGAACAAACTGAACAGGTGCAGGTTGGGGAGAAGACGTTTAAAGTTATTTTCGTCAAGACCAACGATCTGACGGCTGAGAATAAAATCGAATATGATGCGCGCAGAGGAATTGAGCGGGAAATTGGCCTACGCATTGAAGGCGAAGCGGATGTGAACTCTCCGCAGTTGGTATATGGCATTGTGACCTTGGGCGGGCGCTGGTACTTCGGGCCTTACCATAAGAATAACGCGGATTGGTTCCGTCATATGAAAAAACCTCGCAGTTACTCCATTGCGCTCAGCACACGTGTGGCCCGGGCAGCCATTAACATGGGTATTCCAGATCCGCAGGGCATTAAGGCGATTGACCCTTGCTGCGGAATAGGTACAGTGATGGTAGAGGCCCTATCTATGGGTATCGATATTGTGGGCCGGGATATCAATCCTATGATTGCCACTGGAGCTAGAACGAACATCGCCCATTTTGGATACAGCAGTGATGTTACCTTGGGGGATATCGCCGATATTCAGGAACACTATGACTTTGCATTCGTAGACATGCCTTATAACCTGTATTCCAGCATTACACCCGAAGAACAATTCTCCATTCTGACCAATACCCGGCGAATTGCCGACCGTGCTGTGATTGTGGCGATTGAGGCTATGGATGAAATGATTACGGATGCCGGATTTACGATCAAGGATCGTTGTATTGCCAAAAAGGCGGGCTTTTCCCGTCACATCATGCTCTGCCAATAGACTGTACCTTGCGGGGGAATCTAAGGAGAAGAGGGATTATTCATGGAACAGAAATGGTTATCCTGGGCTAAAGAAATTCAGGCGATTGCACAGACGGGTCTTGCTTATGCCAAAGATGTGTATGATGTAGAGCGTTATCAGGCGCTTCGTGAGCTAAGTGTGGATATTCTGGCCAACTATTCTTATGAGAGCAAAGAGAAAATCAGGCTGTCTTTCGCAGGAGAGGAAGGGTATTGTACGCCCAAAGTGGATATCCGGGGTGTAGTGTTCCGTGAAGACAAGATTCTGCTCGTCCGTGAGAAGCTGGATGGCAAATGGGCGCTTCCCGGCGGCTGGGCGGATATTGGTCTATCCCCGAGTGAGGTGGTCGTTAAGGAAATTGCTGAAGAAGCGGGCTTTCAGACCGAGGCAGTCCGCTTACTCGCCGTACTGGATAAAAAGTTTCATCAGCATCCTCCGGAACCTTACCATATCTACAAGTTGTTCATCCTCTGCCGAATTACCGGCGGTGAGGCTGCCGTAGGAGTGGAGACCAGTGGGGTCGCTTTCTTCGGGGTAGACGAGTTGCCAGAGCTTTCGGAAGAACGGAATACGAAGACTCAACTGCAGACTATGTTTGAATACTTGCAAAATCCCGACAAGGCAGTCATTTTGGACTAGGGGTCATGCATATAATGTATGAATTCCCGGTGTGCAGGCGTTTCGAATGCCGGAAAAAGTGGTTAATATCCATTATGTAAGCACTTACAATTTTAAAGCCCGCTGAGCCTTTATATCTAAAAAAAGATTAAAATTTTTACTTTTTGGGCCAGGCGGTCTACATTTTTTCCTCTGCTGTGACGATAGATATTTTAGGAGGGGATCGCATGGAACAAGAAGAACTGAGACTTCCGTTGCAACAGGAGGGTGTGAAACGTCCTGCGGAAGGCAATATCGCTACCGGGCTGTTGTGGGGCCTTCTGATCAGCATCCCGCTATGGATTTCGGTCTTTGGCTGGATTATGGGCATTTGGCGTTAGAACCAGCACAAAGTACACATTTATTCTATAACTTTAGCCGCATATAACAAAGGCTGCACTCTTCGATTTGAAGAGGCAGCCTTTTTGGTGTTTTTAGAGGGTGGGGGATGGCGAATAGACAACTTTAAAGTTCTCACACAGGACCATTATCCCGGTGTCAAAAGCTACATTCCAGAAATCTGCCTCCCGAGAGAAGAAATCCTCATGGACAGCACGCCAATAGTCCAGTGTTCTGTCGCCTTCACCTTCCGTAAAGGCAAATTCCTCACCAACCTCGTTAAAGGGTAGAATGTCCACCTTCGTGGTTAGAATCACCGCTTTCGGCTGGCCCAGCCCGTTCAGGAGAATGGCGTGGTCGCCGACGTGAGGCGGCGTTCCCCCTTCCAGCTCATACATTGCATAGTTAGAGGATGTTCCTGTCTTGATTCCCCGCAGCACGAGGTCCAGGAGCTCGTCAGCCATCTCCGGGCTATCACCAAAGGCCCAGGCCACATAGTGCTCCCCAGCTTCGGGATGTACGCGGAGGTATTCTTGCCAAAATTGCTCGATTTGTTCAGTGTTATTCATAGTATTCACTCCAGTTGTTATATAGGGTCTTCCCGCGGGCCAAAAGATGGGGGGAAGACGGCTTTCTCACAGCCGTCTTTTTATCGCATCTTATCGTATCTATCGTAAATCGCATTTTATCGTATCGTATCGCATCTATCGTATATCGTATATCGTATCTATCGTAAATCGCATCCAATAACGCTCTGCTTCAACGCTTGGGTTCAGCGTCTCTTTCTCACATTAAATACACGTGTGCTCCCCGGCGCGTGCCAGATGCAGCCAGCTGCTGTGTTACTCTACAGCACCTTCTGCGGCTTCCATCCAGGCGGAGTAGAGCTCATCCAGCTTCTCCTGCGCAGCATCCCTCTCTTGCTGAAGCTCTGTTAGCACAGCTGCATCGTTGCCGATTAGCGGGTCCATCATCCGGGCATCGATGTCTCCGAGCACCTGTTCCGCAGCAGCGATGTCCTGTTCCCAGACAGCTTGAGAACGGGTAGGGAGAGAAGAGCCCCAGCCTCCGAATTTCTTCTTCCCGGAACCTTTAGCTCTGGCACCACCTGTTTGTGATGGAGCCAGGCGGGAGCCAGCGTGTTTGCCGGAAGTACTGGCATTCTTATCCGTTGCTCCAGTGACATTATTGGATGAGGAACGGGTAGTATCCGTGGATGCTGCTCCAGTACCATTTCGCTGTGACGAGCCAGCAGCATTCTTTCCTGTTGCCGTAGCGTCTTGCTGTGACACACCGGCAGAGGCCGCTAATTCAGCCTGCTTTTCTTTATAGTATTCATAGTTCCCCTGGAAGGCATGGAATCGGCCGTTTTCAATACACCACAACTTGCCGAAGCAGCGGTTGATGAAATATCGGTCATGGGAGACGGCCAATACGGTACCCGGGAATTCCTCAAGTGCTTCTTCCAGCGCTTCGCGGGAATCGATATCGAGATGGTTGGTCGGCTCATCGAGAATCAGCAGATTCGGACGACGGTGCATTAGCACTGCGAACCGCAGCCGGGTCCATTCGCCGCCGGACAGGTTCGCTATGTCTTTGAACACATCGCTTCCGAAGAAGAGGAAGCGGGCCAGCTGCCCGCGGGCTTCGCCTTCCTCAAGTCCCGCTTCTTCCCGGAAATACCGGAGGACAGATTGCCCGCCGTCCCCGGGAACGGCCTCCTGAGCGAGATACCCGACAGCGGCCCGGGAACCCAACGTACAGCTGCCGCTGTCCGGAGTTTCCTCGCCGAGCACCATTCGCAGCAGCGTACTTTTCCCTGCGCCGTTGCCGCCGATCAGGGCTGTTGTTTCACCGTATCGCAGAACTTCACTGGCATCCTTGAACAGTAGGCGTTCACCGTAAGACTTGGCAACCCGGTCCAAGATTAGCGCCTGATTCCCGGAGCGGTCATTCTGCTCCAATTGCAAATCCATCGATTTTCGCTCCAGAATCGGGCGTTTCACCTTAACCATTCGATCCAGAGCCTTTTGCATGGAGGCAGCCCGGCGGTGGAAGCTAGGGTTCGGTGGATTAGAGCGGTTGCCCCATTCAATCAGTCGTTTGATGCTTTCCTGCATTTGTTTGATTTTCTTCTGCTGTTCTTGGTAATCCGCAAACTGCTGGAGCAAGCGCGTCTCTTTTTCCTTCTGATATCCGCTGTAATTCGTGTGATAGGTGATGGCCTCACCATCTTCAATCTCTATCACCTTCTTCACCAGCGCGTCCAGGAAGTAGCGGTCATGGGAAATCGCGAGGATGGTGCCATCATAGTCCTGCAGGAACTGCTCCAGCCATTCGATGGCCGCCATGTCCAAATGGTTAGTCGGCTCATCGAGCAGCAGTACATCGGGACGGCGCAGCAGCAACTCAGCCAGGCCGACCTTGGTTTTCTCCCCGCCAGAGAGGGAGGTGAAGAGGCGGTCATACTGCTCTTGTTGAATGCCTAGCCCTGCGGACACCCGCTGGATGTTGGCTTCGATCTCATAACCGCCAGCATTCTCGAACTTTTCCTGAAGGCTACCGTATTCCCGAAGCAGCCGATTCCAGTGTGCTTCATCGGTTTCAGCGTTCAGTAGGGACATCTCCTGCTCTAATTCCCGCAAGCGATGCTGCCATTGCAACGTCTCAGCAAAGCTGCGCTGCAGAATGTCATACACCGTGTCATTTTCCTGAAAATCTTGAATCTGCGCCAGCATCCCGACAACACTGCCTTTGCGGATCGAGATTTGTCCTTGATCCGGGCGTTCAGCGCCGCTGAGCAGGTGGAAGAGAGTGGTTTTGCCACAGCCATTACGGCCGATCAGGCCGATTTTCTCGCCTTGGCGGATTTCAAAGGTAATGCTATTCAGCACGAGCTCGGCGCCGTGGTATTTTTGGACATTTTGACATTGAATAATCATAGGTATTCTCCTTTTAGAACACCCTTCATCCGCCGTTACACTAATACAAAAAGACCGCAGGGAAATATCCCCACGGTCTTGTCATCTCCGATAATTATATCCGCTCGGGTGATGGCAGGAAGGGCATCTCGCAATTGTGTAGTGTTATTGAGTTCCTGAAAATGGACAGACTTCTCCCGTTGTTGGCATTTTCATTAACGATGCCAGCCATTGCCAAAGGCAGCCGGCTAATAACACTGTTGGTCCAATTGCGATCCATCCTACCACACCCCCTTTTTTGCAATATAAGGAATTATATGTTTTACGCTATACATTGTCCTTTTATTTCTCGCTGAAACGGATACCGTCCCTTGAGAGGACGGCAAAGCCGTTTCTGCTTGCAAATTTACATTAATACTAATCAATTCGTCTGAAATAAGCAAGCCAAAAATTGCGAATTCCTGGTCATTACCTCGAATGATTGCCGAAATTTCTAATAATATGAGTATATGACGGAAGGCGGTCGTCAAATTACAGGACAGAAATGGGGAAGGGCCAATGGCGCTTTTTGACGGAATATTGGGCAATGCTTCACAGGTGGATCTGGCTGCAGTGCGCAAGGAATACGGTCAGATTCTGATCCTTGATGAAAAGATTGAGCGAGCCTACAAGCTGGTCCGGGATATGTTTATTTTTACAGATAAACGGCTCATTCTGGTCGATAAGCAAGGGATGACGGGGAAGAAAACGGAGTATCATTCCATCCCTTACAAAAGCATCTCCCATTACTCGGTGGAGACGGCGGGACATTTGGATCTCGATGCCGAGCTGTGTCTATACATTTCCAGCAGCGCAGTTCCTATTAAGAAGACGTTCAACAAAAACGTAAATATTTATGAGGTGCAGTCGGTCCTGTCGCAATATATTTTGAAGTAGTTTTATGATGGATTACGAGGTGGTAGCGGTTACGTTATTCCTGCTGGCGGCACCCCCTTATACAGTGCTTGACGTACTGCTGGGAACGTAAGATAATCGTTGGAACGAACCTGCTACTGGAGCAGGGAACCATCGGCGATATACAATTTCAAAAACGTCTGCACTTGCGGCAAAACGGCTCTTGTCTCTTCCGGGATGAGGTAGCCGTTTTTCTTAGAATACGGGCAGATCAGTTATGGGTACGCTGATAAATAAAAGAGGGGGAGATCACGATGACTTTTGAGAGAAAACCTTTGGCAGATTGTGTACCGGAGCTTGTGGCTACAGCACGTGGCGACCGGCCGGCTACGCTGGTAATTACCGGCGGCAAGCTAGTGAATGTGATCTCCGGCGAGATTTTGGATGGAATGTCTGTTGGGATACAGGGAGGACGCATCGCTTATGTGGGCAAGGATGTCTCCCATTTGATTGGTGAGGACACACAGATCATTGATGCGGCTGGAAAATATATTGCTCCTGGCCTGCTCGATGGTCACTGCCATATTGAGAGCACCCAGTTAACTGCGACGGAGTTTGCTCGCGCGGTGCTGCCGCTCGGCACGACCGGAGGGTTCTTCGATGCACACGAGATTGCCAACGTTTTCGGGTTAAAAGGCATCAAGCTGATGCTGGATGAGCTGCGCGGGACGCCGCTGGCGGGATATATGCAGGTAGCATCCTGCGTGCCAGCGGCGGGACCGGAGTTTGAGACCACCGGTGCGGCTATTGGCCCGGAGGAAGTAGCAGAAGCTTTTACCTGGGGCGAGGATGTGATCGCGCTAGGTGAGGTAATGAACTTCCCGGGCGTTGTCTATGGAGACGAGAAGATGCTGGGTGAAATCCAGGCTACGCTGCGGGCTGGTCGGCAGGTGGACGGGCACTTTACTTGGCCTTCCAGCGACTGGAGACTTCCAGTCTACGCGGCAGCGGGTGTCACGGGCGACCATGAGTGCGTGACGGCAGAAGATGTTATTGAACGCGTTCGGCTCGGCATGTATGCCAAGCTGCGCCGTGGCTCCGCCTGGCATGATGTGGCGAAGACGATCACAGCTCATACGGAGCATGGGATTGATCCGCGCCGAATCATGCTCGTGACCGATGACCGTAGCTCTGAATCCCTGCGCGATGAGGGGCATATGGATTTTGTGGTGCGTCATGCCATTGCTCAGGGCGTGAAGCCGGTGACCGCGTTCCAGATGGCGACGATCAACACGGCGGAGCGCTTTGGCGTAGCCCGGGATATCGGCTCCATTACGCCGGGTTCCTATGCCGATATTATCCTGCTTGATGGTAATCTGGCAGATGTTAATGTTGTGCTAACCATCGCCGCGGGCGTCGTAGTGGCCGAGAATGGCGCAATGACAGCGCAGCTGCCAGCTTTCACCTATCCGGCGGATGTAAGGGCTTCGGTCCACTTGGCGCAGCGTCCGAGCGCTGAGGATTTTGTGATCACAGCTCCAATAACTTCGGGAACGTTGTCCACTCGGGTCATCAAGGTTCGGGAGAACCATGTAGAGACCATCGAACGCATCCTTACCCTTCCTGTCGAGGATGGCAAGCTGCAAGTGGATCAAGGTGACGGACTGTGTAAAATTGCTGTGCTGGAGCGCCACAAGGGGACAGGCAACAAGTCGGTCGGAGTTGTGGAAGGAATCGGCTTCCATGAACCGGCGGCCATCGCCATGACTGTGGCCCATGATAGCCACAATGTGCTGGTTATCGGGAATGATGACGAGCTTATGGCCCGTGCCGCAAATGCAGTCGCTGATGCACAAGGTGGCGTAGCGGTAATCACAGCGTCTGGAGAAACCTTATTCCCGCTGGCCATCGCCGGACTGATGTCCGCCGAGCCGTTCGAGATCGCAGCTGCCCAGTCAGCGGCCATCAGCACCGCACTTTACAATGCGGGCTGTACGTTGAATTATGCCTTTATGACCTTGTCGCTGCTTGCGCTTGCGGTGATTCCGACCCTTCGCATTTCCGATAAGGGCCTGGTGCGGATTTCCCCGGAAGACGGGATACAACTGGTGCCGCTGTTTGTCCAAGATTAAATAGAAACAGTGCTACTTTAATAGAGCCATGACCCGGATATAACGGGAAAAGAGCTGCCATGAAGGGTGTTTTGCCCTACTGTGGCAGCTCTTTCTATTTTTACTAATAAGTTAGGCTGTGCTTGATCATGAAAAGGATATATATTAAACAAATATAACAAAATTGAATCATTTTCTTTGTAAAAATAGTATAAAATCATTAACTATATAAGATGAACAAAAGAAAATAACCAAAGCGAGAAGGAACGAAAGGGAAAGTTTGGAATTGTAGGCACGAAGCACTCGCCCTGAAAGCTTTTCATAGGAAAGCTAGCACTCGGAAGCATGGGCTATCGCCAGATTTCAACGGCTAGAAGCAGTATATTCCCTTCACCAGCTGTATTAACAGTGAAAAAGAGGGTCAGATACTCCAACTAAGAGCATTTTTGTACTTTATTTTTCTTTAATATTAGTGAATAGGGGAAATAAGGGCGTTATTGTATCTTATTTTTCAAAAAAAGCACGTTAGACGGGCATTATGGAAGATTTAAGGTGCAATTCTGCACTTAATCTCCACTAACCCTTAATTACAGAGGATTTAAGGTACAAAAATGCACTTAATTACACTTAGAGACTCTTATTATAAGTTCTTTTTTCTTCGCTTTGTGTATTACTTTTAAGCGCCCTATATAGTAGTGGAGGAAGTTCTTCTTATATTAGCTACTGTTAATGTGTCGGTTTATTTCAAAGTAATAAAATTAATGGCGGTTATTCAAGAGAAGGGGTGCATCAGAGATGATCAGATTAGGAACGCAGGACATTGTGGATATTGCCATGAAGCAAATTGCCGGTATTTTCAAAATGGAGCCGCTCGAGCTGAGATTTGTCAATGATTTTCAAGGGGAGAAGTATCTCCTGACCAATGACAAGCTGCACCTCAGCAACAAGCAATATTGGGCGAAGGTGATGGAATGTGTCTTCGAGGACCAGGTCAGACCTGTTCTGATGTGCGAAGTGCTATATTTTCTCCGGAATGAATTCCTGGAAAGTGAGATCAAGTTGAACTTTTCCTACGATTTCGCCGAAGGAGTGGAAGGGGAGGCCGAAGCCTCCGCAGAGATCTGTTTCAATGATTCACCTGAGCTTACACGGAGTGAAATTGCCGAGTTGATTGATGTCGCGTTGTCCATGCAGGATAAGCAGTGGTTTGATGAATTGACTGACAAATATAAGCAACTGGGCGTATAAGTATGACGTTCAGTCCATAGAGCCGTTACCGGTAGTACAAGCCGCCCTTTTTCGGATCAGAGATGATCTGCGGAAGGGCGGCTTGTGTGCGTTATCCAGCCCAGTGCATTCTGCTCCACCTGATGGGCCAGAAAGGACAGCCAATCCTCCTCGCTGTTTAGGCAAGGAAAAGCAGTGAAATTCTCCTCTTGTCCGCCGCCTGCTACGAATAACTCTCGCCCTTCTATAGCAAGCTCATGCAGGGTTTCCAAACAATCCGTTACGAGACCTGGTGAGAAAATCGCCGGTCTGCGTATTCCCCGTCCTGCCAATTCGCCAAGTACAGCTGCTGTTGCTGGTCCAACCCATTCTTCCCGTCCGAACCGGGATTGAAAAGCAAGCTGCCATTCTCCTGGTTCCCAGCCCATGGCTTCAGCCAGCAGCCTGGCTGTCTCTTTGCATTGCTCCGGATATGGATCGCCGGTGCCGGCATACCGCTTCGGAATGCCGTGAAAGGTTAGAACGTAATAATCAGGCTTGTCCTCCATCTCTTCCAATAGGCGGTGGAGATGATTTTTCATGGCCGTGATGTAGCCGGGTGCATCATAATAAGCCTCCATGAAGCGGAGGGCTGGTACAAATCGCTTGGATGCCGGACCACGTGCGCTGCGTCGCCCAAGTGCCGCAAAGGCGGCTGCATCATACATAGAGGCGGTTGTCGTTGAAGAATACTGCGGGAATAGCGGAACGATAATGATCCGTGTTATCCCTGATTTTTCAAGTTTGAGTACAGCCTGTTCCATACCCGGCTCACTGTAGGCGAGACCCAGCTCGACCTGATAGCGATTGCCCAGCAGCTGTTGCAGCCTAGCCTGCTGCGCTAAGGAATGGGTGAGCAGCGGCGAGCCGTCCACTCCCCAAATCTGCCGGTACAGCTCTGCTGAGCGGCGGGGCCGGGTACGCAGAATGATCCCGCGCAGTAAGGGCTGCCATAGCAATGGTGAATAGTCGATAATCCGGCGGTCGGACAGAAAGCGTCTCAGATAAGGGCGCACTGCTTTGGCACTAGGCTGTGACGGTGTTCCAATTTGAGCAAGAATGACCCCGATAGGTGGTTGCTTGTTCACAGGGTCGATCAACTCCCTTCGTCTTGGCATCCTGTTAAAATAGCATACCTAACACGAGTTGCACAATTAGTGTAATCATTGCAATTTTACAGCAAGCAAAAAATGTAAGATATGAGAGAGGAATAACAATGAATAGTAAATAACTAGAAAATAGTGATGTTTATTATAGGGGTTGTGATTTTATTTACAGAGAACAAGGAGAGGAGTCTGATAACATCAAGCCAGAAATTGCCGCTGAGAGGCTTTTAACTAATTATGTGAATTAATTCACCTTTGTACTAATAGACATTTTCTAATGGACGGCGGACGATTTAATTCAGGTACCGGAGAGGGGGGATGGGCTCTTATGGAGGAGGCGCGAAGTTCTTCATAAGAAAGGGATGAAAGCGCTATGATCAGATTTATTTAATAAAGAGCTACATACTACTGGGGACTTGGTAAAGGAGAATACAGATTGAAAAAACAAAAGTTAATATCATTGACTGTCAGCGCAGCACTACTGCTGTCGCCATTCGCTTACACGCTTAACATTCCCGCTCTGAACCTCAAAGTGGACGCAGTGTCTGCTGCTTCGGAGGAAGCACCAGCAGCACCTGCCAAGCCTGCGGCAACTCCTAAAGCGGAGCCTGCGGCGAAACCAACCGCTAAGCCAACGCCAAAACCAACGGTTAAACCAACACCGAAACCAACAGAGAAGCCAGTAGCAACACCGCAGCCTACTGTAAAGCCGGCAGCGACAGTCCAGCCTGCAGCATCTGCCAAACCGGTCGTGACAACCCCGGCCAAGCCTGCAGCAACAACCGGACCTGCGGCAACCGCCAAGCCTGTGGCTACTCCTGTTCCGGCTGCAACGGCTAAACCAGTGGCTACCCCTGTTCCGGCTGCAACAGCTAAGCCTGTGGCAACACCGCAGCCTGTGACTGTTCAAGAGAACGTTTATGAAGACGGGATCTATGTGGCTTACGGTAACGCCTACTCTAAAGGTACAGAAGGCGTCAAAATTGCCATCAAGGACGGCAAGATTACCGATATCGAGTTGATGAGAACTAGTCCGAGCTTGATTGACCGTGATGCCCGGTACAATTACAGCGGCGTATGGCAGGCCTATAAGCTGATGCATGAAAGACTGCTTGGCAAAACAAGAGACCAAGCCGCTGATGTGGATGCCGTATCTGGTGCAACACGGACCAGCGATGGCTGGAAATTGTCCGTGGATAGAGCTTTTGAACGTGCATTGAAGGTGAAGCCGGCCGATGCGGTGTATTTTTCCGGTGAGCATATGGGGATTGATCCAGAAAGAAAATATGCTGTATTCTCCACCTATGATGAGAACAAGCTGACAGCAGTGAAGGTATATCCACTGAACAGTGCTGGTGACATCGTGGAAGAGAAAGCTTTTACACCGGAACAGACAGCTACAGTAGCAGCGATTACGCCTGCCCTGCTGGGTAGCGGAACAGCCGCCAAACCTGTTGCCGGATTGGAAGGTGATTTCAAGGCTGCGGTCAATGCTTTCTGGGATGCGGAGCAAAATGCCAAGATTGATAATTCTTCTGCCTATATCGACGGCTTCTATTCTTCTTACGGCACAGCAAGAAGCGTTGGTGTAGAAAGAGCGGATGTAATCATTCGTAATGGCAAGCTGGTCGATGTGAAGCTATACAGACTGGGTTCCAATCTGATTGACAGAGGCAATACCGCTTATGCTGACGTTGTTAAAGCCAACGCTCCAATGACAGCAAAGTTCCTGGCAAACGGGTCTTATATCGCTAATTATGATGAGAAGGTTGACGGAGTCTCCGGAGCTACTGAGAGCAGCCATGGCTGGAATCAGGCGATTGAAAGAGCCTTCGAGAAGGCCCAGAAAGACAAGGGCGAAGAGAAATATTTTGACGGAAAATTTGCAGGTGTAGATAACAGGTCCAAAGTTCTTCTATTGGTGGATCTTGCAGGAGATAAAGTAACTGGCGTGAAGTTGAGTCTGTTCAGTGCAGACAAAAAGCTGATTGCCGACGATAAATTGACTGCCGATCAGAAATCAATCGTAGATCGTCTGACAGCGGATCTGGTGGCTAAAGGCGTTGAACTTACGGACATTGCAGGTCAGGAAGAGTTATCAGCAGCAGCAAGAGCTGCACTGACCGACGCACTGGCCAATGCGTCCAAAGAACAAGGCGCGTATAAAGATGGCAAGTTCACCGCATACGGCAACGCGTATGACAAAGGCTCCAACAGAGCAGATGTTACACTGCGCAATGGCAGAATCGTAGATGTCGCTCTTTATCGTGTAGCGATGAACCTTGTAGATAGAGGAGCAGCTGCTTACCCTGAGGTTGTCAAAGCTATTCCGGTATTGACTGAAAAGTTCCTGGCAGCAGGCACTAGAGAAGGCGCGCAAGAGGTGGATGCCATCTCAGGCGCTACCAGCAGCAGTGTAGCACTGAAGGCTGCGGTGGACAGAGCTTACGGTAAAGCGGAGATTGTAGAGAAGGAAAAGGCTGCTTATTTCGATGGGATCTTTATTGGCGTAAGTAACGATAAAACCGTTAATGTGATGGTGACCACGAAATATGGCGTTCCTGTAAAAATGATGGTGTATTATCTCGATAAAAACGGTAATACCCGCACCGAAGCTCAGTTAAACGAGGCCGAAAGAGCGGTGAAGACTGAGATTGAAGGCGGCTCAACCCAGGGTCTGCATAAGTATGGATACCGGGCGGCGGCGTTCGGAAATAATGACGCAGAAAAGGAAATATCCGCGAAGGCAGTAGAAGCGATCAAATCAGCGCTTGAAGCTGCGGGTAAATAAGGCGTAATAAATTGTTATATGGGGTTGTCCAAGGCCAGTCACGCGGTCTGGGGCAGCCCCCTTTTGGTTTATTTATTCTAGATATACTAGCCAATGAAACCCTGAATTTGGCTGCATTCGTGGTGCTTATAACTTTTGGACAAATTAGCAGGCAGACGGTAATATAATACTTTTAAAGGGATTCAGGAGGTGAGTGTCTAAGAGTAATATATACAGCAGGCCCCAGGCTTGTTATTAATGGGAGGCTTCAACATGACACTTATTAAACAACTGGCTCCACAGGATGAATTTGTCGGCTATTATATCTTGCGGGAACTGGCAGTCAAACAAACAAACGGTACTCCTCCAAAGGATTATTTTGATATTGTTCTAGGCGATTCCAGCGGACAGCTGACCGCGAAGTATTGGGATGTTAGCGTGGCGGACAAAGAAACCTTTTTTCCGATGTCGCTGGTAAAGATTCGGGGGATTGCTCATACGTATCGCGAGAAGCTACAGGTTAAGATTACGAAGATCCGACTGGTGAATGAAGCCGATGGTATAGCGCTGACGGATTTTATCCGCTCTGCCCCGATTCGGCCCGTAGATCTGATTCATACAATCAAGAATGTGATGAACAGTATTGCCGATCCAGAGATCGCTGCCATTGTATCTTTTTGTGTCGGCAAAGTGGAAGAGAAACTTACGCATTATCCGGCGGCCAAAACGCATCATCATGCCTACTTCGCCGGACTTGCCTATCATATGGTTCGTATGCTGGAGATTGGTGACTTTCTCTGCAAGCAGCGTCCGTTCCTGAACCCGGATTTGCTTAAAGCGGGTATCATTCTTCATGATATTGCCAAACCGGAGGAGATGATCTCACAGCTCGGGATCGTATCGGATTATAGCGTGCAGGGCAAGCTGATCGGACATATCTCCATGGCTTCCAACTGGATTACAGAGGCGGCGATCCGCACGGGCATTGATTTGGAATCGGAAAAGGTGATGGCGTTGCAGCATCTGGTCTTGTCGCACCATAATCTGGGTGAATGGGGAAGCCCTGTTCAGCCGCAAACGGCCGAGGCGGTGGCCCTGCATCATATTGATGCGATGGATGCCAAACTACAAATGGTAGAAGACGCGCTGGATACGACGCCTGAGACGGAGGAATGGACACCATTCATCCGGGGATTAGAGAACAAAGCGGTCTACCGGCTGAAAATTTGATAAAAGAGAACCCCCGGCGAATGCGTCGGGGGTTCTCTTTTTGACACGATAGATGAAATTAGAGAAGAGCGTTATATAAAAGAGTTCAGCGAAGAGGCCGATCTGCCAACACTGTCTTTCTTGCGCACACTCTTCTTCGGCTTTTTGGGAGCCGAGAAGGGGGTGTATCCACCGGGATACATCGTTCCGCTCGCATACCCTTGCGTGCCGGCCAGGAGCAACGGGTCATGCTGCTCTTCCTGTTCCATCAGCTTTAGCAGGATCGAAGCTGCGGCGCGGGCATCATCAAGAGCGTCATGGTGCTTGAGCGGGATGCCAAAATGCTCAGAGATCACGTTCAACTTATGGGAGGGCAGATCTCCCAGCATTTTTTTGCCCAGCACATAGGTACAGAGATATTGAAATGCGGGGTAATCGAGGTAAGCACCGTCAAGGCAATAACGCAGAACGCTCATGTCAAAAGAAGCGTTGTGGGCTACAATAATCTGTCCCTGCAGCAGTGGTTCCAGCGTAGGCCAAAGCTCGGAAAAAGTAGGCTGTCCATCTACCATAGACGGGGTAATGCCGTGAATGGCGATGTTCCAACCATCGAACCGCTGCTGCGGATCAATGAGCCAGGAGTGCTCTGCGGTGATGATGCCTCCGCGAACCTCTACAAGTCCCAGTGCGCAGGCACTGGATCTGCTAGAATTGGCCGTTTCAAAATCGATTGCTGTAAAATCCATGGGTAAAGCCCCTTTTCTATTATGTAGACGCTCCTTAACGTAGCATTGCATGTCATAGATTCAATTTTGCCAGAAAATACGTTCCGATTCAAACGCTATATAAGACGAACTTAAGAACCGAACGTAAGGCTCGGTCGTCACTACGGTGGAATGTTTGGACTTCCAGCCGCTGTTGTCCCCAGATTTCTTTCAATTGTATCGCTGTTCGCGGTTGAAATCCGGGAACAGCGTAGGCTTACGATGCTAGCTTTCCTGCGGAAAGCTTTCAGGCGGTCGCTATCGCTCCTACAGTTCCAAAATTCCCCCTTCGTTCCTCCTCGCTTTTCGTTACTTTCTTTTGTTCATCTTTATCTAATAAAAAAAGAGTATTCCACAAGCCTTGGATGGCTGCGGAGTACTCTTTTGTGTATGATGCACAGTGGTTAGTGATGTCCAGAAAAATACTTTCTGGCAGGAAAGGCAACCCTTGATTGCCAGGGCCGAAGGTACGCCTTAAGATACGGCATTCTGCCGGAATTGCAGCTGATCCAAATCCAGGCGGAAGCCCTTAACGAGATGATCCCCGTTATCAATATCTGTCTCATAGGCCCGCTGGAAGCCCAGCTTTTCATACAGCTGAATCGCCGTCGCCATCATATCGGAGGTGTGCAGATTCAGGGTACTTGCTCCAAGTTCGAGGCTGCGCCGTATCGATTCCTGAATGAGAAGGGTAGCAATTCCCCGTCCTCGAGCATTGGGAGCGACCGCTAACAAGCGGATAATGGGTGACTCGATGCCAAGCTCAGGCTTGCCGTAAGCGGCCTCTGAGGAGAGAAACAACTGCACACTGCCTACAATCTGCCCATCTATTTCGGCAATAATCCGTGCTTCAGGCAGGTCCCCGTAGGCGGATTCCCTAATGGAGCTGCTATATGCTATCCAGGCTGCTTCCGGTAGAACAGCTGCATATTGGCTGTAAGCCTCCAGCATCAATTCGGCGATAGCCTCACGATCTTGCGCTGTGGCTTCACGAACACTCACTTCATGTATATGTCCCATACGGTGCCTCCCTTGTTTGGCTACATTCTATATTGTAAAAGTAATTATAATACTAAAACCCGATAGATATAAGTGGTATTTAACAATTTTGATTGTTATATAGAAAAATTTAATTTGTAATAAAAGCAAAAATGAAAATTCGTTGACAAAAAAATAAGGGATGACTAAGATAGATACAAAATCTCTATAGGTCGTTACGGTCTTAATTCATTGTTAATCCATTGGAATAATTGAAATTGTCACAAACGTGAATGGGGGAGCTCAAATGAACATCGAAAATATTGAAGCCTTTGTCTATATCAATCATTATGGCAGCTTTAACAAGGCAGCGGATGTCCTTTTTATCTCTCAGCCTACGGTTACGGCTCGCATTCAGTCTCTCGAACGGGAGCTTGATAGCAGGCTGTTCGACCGGCTGGGCAAAGTAATCCATCTTACGGATAAAGGCAGACAATTTCTTCCGTACGCACAGCAAATCCTGCAGACCTATCAGAAAGGCAAGCATCAGCTGCAATCCAAGGGTAGAATTCCCAACGAGCTGCGCATTGGCAGTACTATATCGGTCGCCAATTATTTATTGCCACGTCTACTACCTCATCTCAAAGAATGCTATCCACATATGAACTTCAAAGTGACGACAGCCTCCACCGAGCATCTGATTGAGAAGCTGAAGTCAAAAGATATTGATCTTGCATTTATCCGCAAGGTTGTGAATCCGGCGTTTCAAGCCTACCCATTTTGTGACGATCCGATCTCTCTATATGTTCATGAAGGTCATCGTTTGGCTGGTGTGGGGCGAGCTTCGATTCAGGATATCCGCAATGAGCCGCTCGTGTTCTTCGAGTGCGGGTCGCTGGATTGGCTGCGGTTGCATCGTGTCTTTGAGAGTCTGGAACAACCGCCGAATATTTTATATCAAGTAGATAATCTGGAGACAGCCAAGAAGCTGGTGATCAAGAAAGCCGGAATTTGTTTCTTGCCAGCCCTCAGCACAGAGGAAGAAGTGGCTGCCGGGAAGCTGATTCCCGTGCAAATTGCCGAGACCGCAGGTATATCCCTGCGCACCAGCCTTATTACCTTGAATGGTGAGAACGCCGAATTCATTGCCACATTGCTAGAAGAGGGCGCGGTAAGTCCGAAGAATCAACTAATTGTATAAATGAATAGAAAAACTCTATTAGCGCATGGCCGTTATGCGGTGATAAAGTTAATTGCACATAATCACTACTAAATCGATGGGGATTATAAATTTAAAAAGGTGGGGAGGACAGAGGATGAGCGAGGTATTTCGACAGGCAGATCTCAAGGATGCGGAGCAATTGGTAGATATTATATATCGCGCCTATCATCTGATCCGTGAGCTCGGGCTGCACTGGCCGGCAGCAACCGCCGATCTGGCTCTGGTCCAAGAGAATGTAACGCTCAATGAGTGTTATGTATTAGAGAAGGACGGAGCCATCCTGGGGACAGTCACCCTTTCCAAGGGAGATGAGATCAGTCAGCACACAGGCATCCCTTTCGTCAAATGGTTCGCCGTCGATCCGGATTATAGCGGGCAGGGCTATGGAGGCAAGCTGCTGGATTGGGTGGAAGAGCATATCATTTATGATCGTCTGGGCTCCTCTGCTGTGACGCTGGCAACAGCCAAGAAGCATCCCTGGCTGGTTCAGATGTATGAGCGGCGCGGATACGAACGATTCATGGAATTGGAAGGACGAGACGGGGACGGCTTGATGTATCTTTTGAAAAAAACGCTGAAGTACCAACAACAGACTATTTAATAAAAGGGGAAATAAAGATGAAGAAGACATTCGCATTGACATCGATACTAGTATTGGCACTGGCAGCCACGGGTTGCGGCTCGAACAACAGCAGTAACAGCAAGGAAGGAAATTCGGCTGCAGCACCTGAAGGTGGAAAGACAGAGGCGGCCGCTGCCACACCAGTAACCAAAATTATTGTGGGGACAGGCACCAAATTTCCAAAGGTCTGCTTCATTGACGAGAACGGTAAGCTGACAGGCTTTGATGTGGAGCTGCTGAAAGCTATCGACGAGCGTTTGCCGCAATACGAGTTCGAGTTCCAGACTATGGACTTTAGCAACCTGCTACTGAGTCTGGAGACGAAGAAGATTGATCTGGTAGCGCACGTTATGGAGAAGAACCCGGAACGTGAAGAAAAATATCTGTTCAACAAAGAAGCTTATGGACACTGGAGAAACCGGGTCGTAGTAGATAAGTCGAACGATTCTATCAAATCACTGGATGATCTCAAAGGCAAAAAAGTCTTGGTCGGAGCGACCAGCGCACAGGCGCAGATCTTGGAGAACTATAACAAGGACCATGATAATGCTATCGATATTGTTTACCAAAATGGAGCAGCTAACGATACCGTCAATCAGGTAACCACTGGACGGGTGGATGCAACGCTTGCCGCAGATTTTGTACTGCCGGTGATTGACCCGCAGAACAAGCTAAAGGCCGTGGGCGATGGACTGTCCTCCGCTGACATTCTGTACGTGCTCCGTAAAAATGATGCCGATGAGCAGAAGCTGTCCGATGCGATTGATGGAGCGATCAAGGAACTGAGAGCAGATGGGACACTGAAAAAACTGAGCACGGAATGGCTTGGCGCGGATGTGACTTCTGACGCAGTAAACTAATCAGCACCCCTACACAGGGGAAGGGAGGGTGTCTTAATGGGTGCGCCGTTTGATATAAGTTTTGTTTTATCGTTTTTGCCAAAGCTGCTGTCCACTTTAGGCATCACGCTTTTGATAGTGGCCTGTGCATTGGTTTCCGGGGTCATTGTTGGGTTTTTCGTGGCCCTTCCCCGTTTGTACAAGATACCGGTACTGAAGACCTTATCGGAGATTTATATTTCTTTTTTCCGGGGGACCCCGGTGCTGATTCAATTGTTCCTGTTCTATTACGGGCTGCCTGAAATTCTGAAGCTTGTCCATATTGATGTCACACGGGCACCGGTGCTATTCTTTGTCATTCTGACCTATGGCCTGCACACGGGGGCGTTCATGTCAGAAATGATTCGCGCCTCCGTGATGGCTGTGGACAAAGGGCAGGTAGAGGCTGCATATGCCACGGGTATGACCGGTTTTCAGGCATTTACAAGAATTATATTGCCGCAGGCGTTAGCTATTGCCGTACCTGTCTTCTCCAATCTCGTTCTGGCCCTGCTGAAGGATACTTCGTTGGCCTTTACGCTAGGGGTTATGGAAATGACGGGTAAGGCGCAGACGCTGGGTTCATTGACACAGCATTTTATCGAGGCTTACCTCGCGCTTGCACTGATTTATCTGGTCATCAGCTTTACGATCGAGAAGCTGCTGCTCGTGGCGGAACGTCGCCTGATGCGACATGAGGTGCGGAACAGTCCGGAGAAGAGAACGTTTGGTATTCAAAAGAACAAATCCTTCCGGCGTATCATTGCCGAGCTGGAATCTGGTAAAGGAGGCGTCGGCCTGTGAAGCTGGACCCGTCATTTATATGGACCGCCTTCGTGCAGCTGCTGGGCGCCGTGCCAACGACACTATATATCACGGTTGTATCCGTTTTGGTTGGTTTCATCATCGGTACGGCGGTGGCTCTGATTCGTATTTACAGGGTGCCGGTCCTCTATCCCATTGCAGTGGGTTATGTCACCTTTATCCGCGGAACCCCGATGCTTACGCACTTATTGCTGATCTATTTTGGACTCCCGGTACTGATTGACGGGTTGTCGGCTTACTTCGGATGGAGCTTCCGGTCGGTTAACATGCCGATGATCGGTTTTGCCTATATTTCGTTCTCCATCACTGCGGGTGCTTATATGTCCGAAGTAGTCCGTGCCGGTCTGCTGGCAGTGGATAAAGGACAGCTTGAAGCAGCTCATTCCGTAGGCATGACTACACCCCAGGCCCTGAGGAGGATTGTATTCCCACAGGCGCTGGCTGCTAGTCTGCCCAATCTGTCCAGTTCTGTTATCGGGATGCTGCATGGTTCAACACTGGCCTTTACCGTATCAGTTGTGGACATCAACGCCAAGGCAGAGATCGTCGCTTCAACGAACTGGAAGTTTTTTGAGGCCTATGTCGCAGCGGCGCTTATTTTCTGGGGACTTACGGTGCTCATCGAGCGTCTGACTGCTGTGATCGAAAAACGGATCAATCTGTACAATCGAGGTGGAGTAGTATGATCAAGCTGTCGAATATATCGAAGGCTTTTGGCCGAAATCAGGTACTGAATAACATTAATTTGACGGTGACCAAAGGCGAGGTTGTCGTTATTCTGGGACCCAGTGGTTCGGGGAAAACGACGCTGCTGCGCTGCGTGAATTACCTGGAGAAGCCCGGTGATGGCGAGATTGCCATTGGCGATTTCAGCGTGAACTGCAAACATGCGCGCAAGAAGGATATTCACCAGCTTCGGCAAAAAACGGCAATGGTCTTTCAGCAGTACAATCTCTTCAGACATAAGACAGCTCTGGAGAACGTGATGGAAGGACTGCTGGTGGTGAAAAAGCTTCCCAAGGAGGATGCCAAACAGCGGAGTATTGCTCTGTTGGAGAAAGTAGGCCTCGGGAATAAGCTGGACGCTTATCCCAGCCAGCTCTCTGGCGGACAACAGCAGCGTGTCGGTATTGCCCGTGCGCTGGCGCTGGAGCCCGAAGTCATCCTGTTTGACGAGCCGACCTCTGCGCTAGACCCGGAGCTGGTGGGCGAAGTACTATCCGTTATCCGCAAAATCGCCAAGGAAGGCATCACAATGATTGTCGTGACGCATGAAATGGGCTTTGCCCGGGATGTGGCAAACCACGTGGTCTTTATGGACGGTGGCGTCATTGTTGAGGAAGGCACGCCTGGCGAGGTATTTAACCACCCGCGTGAAGAACGAACGAAGCAGTTCCTGAAACGAATTACACCGGAACTCAATTATTCCATTTAGGAGGTATTTCCCATGACGATAACGATAAGCGTATTAGACCAAAGCCCGATTTATCCAGGAGAGACATCAGAGGAAGCTCTTCATCATACGATTGCTCTGGCCCAATTGTCCGAGCGACTGGGATTTCGCCGTTTCTGGGTATCAGAGCATCATGATTCTGAACAGGTAGCAGGTTCTTCACCGGAGGTGCTGATCTCGCATCTTTTGGCCAAGACCGAAAGCATCCGCATCGGTTCAGGTGGTATCATGCTGCAGCACTATAGCCCCTACAAAGTGGCGGAGAATTTCAATGTGCTGGCCACTCTGGCTCCGGGCCGGGTGGATCTAGGTGTCGGACGCGCACCCGGAGGACTTCCACGCAGTACGCAGGCGCTGCAGCAAGGAACTCCCGGAACAGCGTCTTTGACGGAGAAAATCGTAGAGCTGGAGAAATATGTACACAACACGCTTGAGGAAGATCATCCGCTGTTCGGGATCAAGGCTGGTCCGATACCAGCGTCTCCGCCTGAGCTGTATGTGCTAGGCGCAAGTGTCGCCAGTGCGGAAATTGCCGCAGAGCTGGGTCTGCCTTATGTGTTCTCCCTGTTCATCAACGGGAACCAAGAGGTGGCGATCGAGGCAATTCAGGCGTACCGTAACGGCTTTAATATCTCGAATGGCAAGCAGCCGCAAGCCATTATTGGATTGTCGCTAGTTGTGGCCGACACTGCTGAAGAAGCTGAAGAGCTGAGCAGTGCGCTGAAGCTCTACAAAATTCATTTGGCCAGCGGAAAGTCGCTGACTGTGGCCAGTCAGGAACAGGCTGATGAGTTTATCCGCCAGAGCCAAGAAGAATACACAATTGAAGAGAAAGAAGCTGTAATTCTGAGAGGGACCCAGGAATCTGTACGCGAACAGCTCCTGCAGCTTCAACAAGCATCCGGTGTTGACGAGTTCATCGTCACCACGAATGTGCAACCCTTCGAGAAGCGGCTGCGTTCTTTTGAACTGCTGAGCGAAGCGCTGGCCGGAGTGACAGCTGAGGCTTAGCTGTGCAGGTTTTATAATCTTAATATCATTTTTTAAAAAGGAGGCAGGGTCATGACAAGTCCAGTTACAGTATCACAGGCTGAAGCTTTAAGTGAACAGTTAACCGGGATCCGGCGGCATTTGCACCGGCATCCTGAGTTGTCTCATGAAGAAGTGGAAACCACGAAATACATCACCTCCCTGCTAGAAGAGGCAGGAATCAGAATTATAGATTACGGTCTGAAAACCGGAGTCATCGCTGAAGTCGGCGGTCTGCAAGGAGGTCCGGTAGTTGCTCTGCGCGCCGATATCGATGCTTTGCCGATTCAGGAGGAGACCGGGCTACCGTATGCCTCGGTATACCCGGGGAAGATGCATGCCTGCGGGCATGATTTTCATACGGCTTCATTGATTGGAGCCGCGTATCTGCTGAAGGAGCAGGAGCATGAACTGAAAGGAACGGTCCGCTTTCTGTTCCAGCCAGCCGAAGAGAAGGCAAAAGGTGCGTTGCAGATTATTGACAGCGGTGCGCTGGAAGGCGTTAGCGCCGTCTTCGGAATCCACAACAAGCCTGAGCTACCGGTGGGAACGATCGGTATCAAAGGCGGTCCATTAATGGCAGCCGCCGATGGATTCAGAATAACAGTGACTGGAGCCGGAGCGCATGCGGCTGTGCCTGAATCAGGCATTGACCCCATTGTAGCAGCGGCGCATATCGTTACGGCACTGCAGACGGTTGTAAGCCGTAATGTAAGTCCACTGAACAGCGCTGTAATCAGTGTAACCAAGCTGCATAGTGGGAACGCCTGGAACATCATCCCGGAAACGGCTGTGCTCGGCGGTACAATTCGTACGTTTACTGAAGAGGTGCGATCCAAAGTTCTGAAACGGTTCGTTGAAGTTACGGAAGGCATAGCAGCAGCGCTGGAAACGAAGGCGACTGTGGAGTGGATTGGAGGCCCGCCGCCGACTATCAACGATGAATCCCTGGCTCAGGTGGCCAATGAGACGGCAGCTGCGCTGGGACTGAATGCGGTGACGCCGGAGCTTTCACCTGCGGGTGAGGATTTTGCCTTTTATCAACGGGTCGTCCCTGGTTTGTTCGCCTTCATGGGTACCTCCGGAACCCGGGAATGGCATCATCCCGACTTCAATCTCGATGAACGGGCCCTGCCGCTTACTGCAGGATTCTTCACAGATGTCGCGAAGCGCTATCTGGAGCGCCTGTCCACGGAAGAGCAAGGCTGAGCATGGCTGGCCCGATCTACGATGTGATCATCGTTGGCGCCGGCTCCATGGGAATGAGCGCCGGTTATCATTTGGCCCGCAGAGGTGTTAAGACGCTTTTGATTGACGCATTCGATCCACCACATACCGAAGGTAGCCATCACGGCGAGCCGCGATTGATCCGGCATGCTTATAGCGGGGATCCTGCTTATATTGACCTTGCGCTCAGGGCGCAAACGCTATGGGAAGAGGCAGAAGCAGAGAGCGGAACGGAGCTGCTGGTAAGGTCCGGCGTGTTGAATCTCGCGGACACTTACGTCTATTCCTTCAGTGGTCGGCTTCATGAAGCGGAGCAGCGAAAGGTGAGGGTCGAGCGGCTCGCCGCGGAGGAAATCAACCGCCGCTGGCCGGGGCTGACGATACCGGATCGTTTCGAGGCCATGTATGAGCCAGATGCAGGCTATTTATATAGCGAACGCTGTATTACTGCGTACCGTAAGCTTGCATTAGCTCATGGTGCGAAGCTGCTGGTGAATACACCAGTACTGGATGTGACTGCCCAAGAGGGGAGCGTCACCGTCCATACGAAGGATGGCGACATTCACGGAGCCAGCGTAATTCTTAGCGCTGGAGCCTGGTTTCAATCGCTGTCACCCTTCATCAATCTGCCGATCCAGGCTGTCCGCAAGGTGGTTGGCTGGTTTCAAAGCACACCGGATTTCGCTGCCGGGACCTTCCCGGGCTTCACGCTGGGTACGACTGATGGTGGCTTCTATGGCTTCCCGAGTATCGGCGGTGCTGGACTCAAGATTGGTCGGCATGATACTGGGCTACCGTGGAAGCCGGGCGAGCAATTGTTGCCGTTCGGCAGTGAGGACAGTGATGAAGGCGATCTGCGCCGGGTGCTGGAGAAGTATATGCCGGGTGCAGCCGGAAGGCTGCTCAAGGGGGCGGTATGCAAGTATGAGCATTCGCCGGATGAGGATTTTATTATCGACAGGCATCCGCTGCACAGCCATGTGCTGGTAGCCGGAGGCTTCTCGGGACATGGTTTCAAATTTTCCAGTGTGGTCGGCGAAATCTTGGCAGACCTCGCTACCGACGGGCGTTCGCGCCATGAGATCAAACCGTTTTCGCTATCGCGTTTTGATACGCGAAGGAAATCGGAAGACAATGTTATTTTGGAGGGGACATAATGAGCACTGTGAATATAGAGGGTTACCTGAACACTCATCAGCAATTGGTTCAAGCAATAGAAGGTCTGACCGAGGAACAATTGAAATGGAAGGCTGAGCCGAAGAGCTGGAGTGTGACAGAAGTTCTAACGCATCTGGCGGATCATAGTATCGTTATTTCCTTCCGTATCCGTGACATTCTGGCCGATACGAAGGTGCAGCTCCCAGCATTCGGGCAGGACGCATGGGTGAGTGGCCAGCATGCCAATGCAGGCAGTGCCGGAGATAGTCTGGAGCTTTTCCGCAGCCTTTTGCAGTATAACGGTCTTCTATTTGGACGGCTTAGTGCAGAAGAGTGGGAGAAGAGTGGTATTAATTTCAAAGGCGACAAGGTGCGGATTGTTGATATCGTAACCAGCTTTACCAACCATGTCCAGACGCATTTGGGTCAAATTGAGCGGATTAAAAAAGGGGCCTTAGCCGCGGTATCTCAAGCGCAGTAACAGTTAGTAGCTCTGCACATTACATTTTTAGGAGGAGAGAATATGGCGAAGTCAAAACAATTGAAACTGGGAGCCTTGCTACACGGGGTGGGTGGAAGCACTTCTACGTGGCGTCACCCTGATGCCAAACCGGATGCTAGCGTGAATTTTGAGCTTTACAAGTCGTGGGTACAGAAGGCTGAGGAAGGCAAACTGGATCTGATTTTTATCGCAGATGGTCTGTATATCAATGAGAAATCTATTCCGCATTTCCTGAACCGTTTCGAGCCGTTGACCATTCTCAGCGCATTGGCTGCCGTCAGTACCAACATTGGTCTGGTAGGCACCTTGTCCACCTCCTATAGCGAGCCGTTCACTGTTGCCCGCCAGTTCGGTTCGCTGGATGTGATCAGCGGCGGTCGTGCAGGCTGGAACGTGGTAACCTCTCCGCTGGAAGGCTCCGCCTTAAACTATGGTAAAAAAGAGCATCCAGATCATAGCAAACGGTATCGGATTGCGACGGAATATCTGGAAGTCACTCGCGGACTCTGGGATTCCTGGGAGGATGATGCTTTTGTCCGTGATAAGGAATCCGGTGTCTTCTTTGATCCGGAGAAGGTGCATACCTTGGATCATGAGGGAGAGTTCTTCTCTGTAAAAGGGCCGCTTAATATTGCCCGCTCCAAACAGGGGCAGCCGGTGATTTTCCAGGCAGGCTCATCTGAGGTTGGCCGGAACTATGCCGCTCAGGAAGCGGACGCGGTCTTCACAGGCCATGATACGATAGAATCCGCACAGGAATTCTACCGTGATGTCAAAGCCCGCGTGGCTGCATCCGGCCGCAATCCGGACGAAGTGTTGATCTTCCCAGGCATCGGGCCAATCATTGGTGATACGGAGGAGGAAGCGGAGCGCAAGTATCAGGAGGTAGCTGGCCTGGTAACAATTGAGAATGCACTCAACTATTTGGGACGCTTCTTCGAGCATCATGATTTCTCCCAATATCCGCTAGATGAGCCGTTCCCTGAGTTGGGCGATCTAGGGCGTAACAGCTTCCAGAGCGGGACTGACAAGATCAAGAAGGATGCCAAGGAGCAAGGCCTGACCTTGCGTCAAGTGGCTCTGCAATCGGCTACGCCACGTACGAGCTTCATCGGTACACCAGAGCAGGTAGCGGATCAGATTCAGACCTGGTTCCAGTCGGAAGCGGCAGATGGCTTCATGATCGCGGAATCTGTACCGGGCGGGCTGGAGCAATTTGTGGAACGGGTCGTGCCGATCCTGCAAGAGCGTGGACTGTTCCGTACAGAATACGAGAGTGACACACTGCGTGGCAACCTCGGACTGCCTGTACCGGAGAACCGGTATGTGAAGACTTCGGAAACCGCCGGCAGCATTTAATAGAAAAGCCATGGTGCTCTGCTTTTGCAGAAGCGGCCATGGCTTTTTTTGATTTTGTTCGGGCAAGGTGGCCTATTTGCCGCCTTGGCTTTGTTTGTTTACATAGACGATGACAGCCCGATAGGGGCGGATCGGCGATTTTTTAACATAATATATGTTGGAGTGTCTGTTTTGAAGATGATAACATTAAATGTATAAAATTATAATTTCAAGCTAGCACCGGAACATAGCCTGTCGACAGATTTCAACTGCTAGAAGCGTAAAAGCGGGGTATTCCCTTTAAACAGTTGTCTTAACCCTGAAAAGAGGGATTATCTCCCTAACTAACCGTTTTAACAGTGAAAAGAGGGATGCCTCCCCAACTAACGGCATTTTTGCACCTTATTTCTATCCAAAATGGGTAAAAGAGGGAAATAAGGGCATTATTGCATCTTATTTTTCGAAAAAGCACACCGGACGGGGTATTCTGGAAGAATTAAGGTACAATATTGCACTTAATCTCCACTAACCCTTAACTGAAGAGGATTTAAGGTGCAAAAATGCCGTTAATTAGACTTCTTAGATAAGCTCTCTTTTTCCTTGGATATGTTTGGTTTATAAATGCGTTTTATATAGCCATTAATGTTGTTATCTTGCGGTCTTATTCCAGTGCATCAGCAGAAATGGCGGGATTAAGGTATAGTAGTGCTGCAGGCCATTTATGGTGAACGATAGGAAGCTTGCTGGAGGGATGCCGGTGGGAACGGTTGTGACCAAGGTTTTCAAGTATGGGACTGAACAAATAGAGGCGCTGGGGCAAGCAGATGCCACGCTTGGAACGGCAATGCAGCGGCTTGGCCGGGTGGAACGGGGCATTATTCCTGATTTGTTCGCTGCGCTGGTGCATGCCATTGTGGGGCAATTAATCTCAGCGAAGGCAGCCGCTACAGTCTGGGGAAGAATGCAGGAACAGCTTGGCGAGATTACACCGGAGAATTTGCTTTTACATACGGCATATGATATCCAGCGTTGTGGCATGACGATGAAAAAAGCCCGCAGCATCGAGGCAATTGCTCGTATCGTGGCACAGGGAGAACTTGATTTGGAGAGTCTGCGTGAACTACCGGATCAAGAAGTCATTGCCAGACTGACGGTATTGCCCGGTATTGGCCGATGGACAGCAGAGATGCTGCTGATCAATTCCATGGAGCGCCCGGATATCGTAAGCTGGGGGGATATAGCCATCCGGCGTGGCATGATGAAGCTTTACGGACTGGATTCGCTTACCAGGGAGCAATTCGAGCAGTTCCGCCAGCGCTACTCCCCTTGGGGTTCTGTGGCATCGGTTTACCTGTGGGAGCTTTCTTTTGAATAGATATGAAGATAGATATGCGGACAGATATACGGGTTGTAGCGGTATGACATACTATGAAGGAAGGACAAGGATTATTAAGCATGGATACAACCATAAGGGAGCAGCTGTTGCTATTAACCGATGCAGATTATCAAAAGTTTACGGCGAGCTTAATTCCGAATATCAGTAACATTCTGGGCGTTCGGTTGCCCGAGCTTCGCAAGCTGGCCAAAGGGATGGCGCGGGGAGATTGGCGGGCCTATCTGGAGCAGGCGGACAGCGAATACTTCGAGGAAATCATGCTGCAAGGCATGGTAATCGGTTATGCGTCAACCCGCAAGGGAGCTGATATCGAAGAAATACTGAAATATATCACCGCTTTTGTACCCAAAATCGATAATTGGTCGGTGTGCGACAGTTTCTGCATCGGGCTGAAGTTCACTAACAGTCATCGTGAGCGGGTATGGGGGTTTCTGCAGCCTTATCTGGCATCCGACCAGGAATATGAGATCCGATTTGCCGTGGTGATGATCTTAAATTTTTTCGTTGAAGATGATGATATGGATCGGGTGCTGGAGCAGCTGGACATGATCGTACATGAGGGCTATTATGTCAAAATGGCTGTGGCCTGGGCGTTATCCGTTTGTTATGTCAAACATCCTGAGCGGGTCATGGCTTATCTGAAGCATAACTTCCTTGATGATTTTACATTCAATAAAACTTTGCAAAAAATTACGGAATCTTACCGTGTCAGCTCAGAGGACAAGCAGAGAATTCGCAGTATGAAACGTAGATGAAGCGCTGTTGCATATCGTCTGGGATCTAGGTGGGATGGCAAGACAAGTTAAGCATAAGCCGAAAGTGAAATTTGGCTCGAACAACAGTATAGGTAGTATATAAAAAATGAAATGAAACGAAATGAAGCCTCACCGGTCCTGAGTTGGATCGGTGAGGCTTCATTTATTGCGCCGGATGAAACCGGCCTGGATCAAGTTGGTTGTCGCCTTATTTGCCGTTGTTGGTTTGACTACGCAGACGCTCCAGTTCAACATCTACGGCTTGACTGAGTTTAGGATCTACTGCCGGATAAGCTGCCGGGCGGGCACTGTGGCCGGATTGTTCCGCCAGCACTTCCCATTCGGTAATTTTCTCCTCCATACGTTCGAAGCCTCGGGAAGCTGTGTTAGTAGCGTTCAAGCCATATTTGCCATAGACATTGGGACTGCCGCCATTACTGCGAGGAGCCGATTGGATGGTCTCCGATGCTTTACGGGCACGTTCTGCGAGTTCGGCTCTTTTAGCCTTCAGGCGGGTACGCTCTTCTTTGGCTCTAGTAATATTGGCTTCCAGTGTAGCCAGCGTTTGCCGGGTCTCCTCCAGACCGGCTGCGCATTCCTGAATACTTTCGGTGTACCGCAGTTTGGCCATCACTGCCAGGCGCGCTGCTTCTTCATTGCCTTGGGCCATAGCATTAACGGCCTCGGATTCGCTTTGTTCCACCAATTGCGCATACTCTTGCTTGCGACGCTCCAGCACGTTCGCGGCGACTTGCAGATCACGTTCATTGCGTTCTGCTGTTTCAATCTCTTCCTCAAGATCGCGCAGGTACTGTCCAGTCAATAGGATGGGATTCTCCAGTTTGTTCAGGCCTTCGTTCAGGGCGGCTTTAGTCAGGGTTGCAATTCTATTCAAGATACTCATAAGTAATCTCTCCTTATATTTAAGTTGGTTTCACAGGAACAGGGCAACAGTGGATTAATAGAAATCGTGTTTGTCGGAAAAACCACCATACGGTTCTTGGGGAATCAGAACGCTCAAGATGATGTACAGCAGAGCGACTGTGCCAAAGCTGAAGAATGCACCCACCACCGTAATCACTCGCAGGATTGTTGAATCGATGCCAAAGTATTGGGATAATCCTCCACACAGACCACTAAGTTTCCTATCAGTTCTGGAACGGTATAATTTTGTCATGCTATCTCTTCCTCTCATGAGTGAATTGTATCTGAATTTGTTTAACCGGCTTGCTTATGACCTTATTGTAGGATTTTTTGAGGGTTCGCAAAACGGCCTGAGGACGGTTTTATGCACTCGACCTAAGGCGGGGAAGGCTCCCGCAGAAAGACGGGGATGCCTGTGGGAGGGCATTTGAATAACGGGAAAACCTCTAGTTATTTTAATTGAAATCGCTTCTCCTCTAAAAATAACTGGAAAATATCAGACTGCCCAGAAACACCATTCTCTACGATTGTTGATGCGAAATAGCCTTATAAATCAGGCTCAGCTTCATCATCAATCCTTGTCAAAACCACTGCTTCAGAAGGTTGGAGACGTATGCATGGGGGCTAACGGCCCCCAGCGCCGTTATTTAACACATCAAGTAGCTTCTGAAACATGTAACGGACTCAGGTGCCGCTATTTCCTCCCAAACCGTGGATTTTACACCCGTTTTCTGCTCATAGCGTCTCTGGAGTCCGTTATTATCTGGAACGGTCAGTTGTTAGGAAATAACGGACCTGAGGTCCGTTACCAGAGGGAACAAGAAGCAAGTCCGGATTTCGAGATCGGTTCATTCATCAAGGGTTTAATTATGGATTTTCTCAAAACAACTACTTTCTCAACAGTCTGAGAAATTCCCTTTATTTTATTGCAAAGAAGGTGAAAGGGAATATTAAAGGTATATTTTCCAGTTAGCATAGCTACTCTTAGCTTCGCACGTGGGCTCAGGCGGTTATTTCCGGTGAAGTGTGGACTTGCGGTCGCTGATGTTCCCCCGTTCCTTCTATGTTAAACCGGCGCTATTCGCTGAACATAAAAATGATAACTTACGAATCAGTTATACAAGCTACACCCTTGTATACTAAGGATTTCGCCCATCTAGATGTTGGATTTTTTAAGTTCAGACTATATAGTATGAAAAAGCAGCTCCCGGTATATGGGAGCTGCTTAATTTGTAGTGAGGTGAGCATGCTATCTCCTTCAGGAATTTTCAACCTCGTCGTGTCACTGCCCAGAACAGAAGAGCTGCAGCGCTGACAGCGGCGCCCAGCAGGCACACTGCATTCCAGCCTCCGTGAGCATACGCATATGTCGAAGCGAGGGAGCCGGAAGCACTTCCTATGGAATAGAAGATCATATATGCGGCGGTGAGACGGCTCCGAGCTTCGGGTCGTACGTTAAAAATCAGACTCTGATTGGTAACATGTACGGCCTGAACCGCCAAATCCAGAAGAATAATACCACCCAGCAGTGCGAGCAGTGAGTAGTGTAGCAGTGAAATCAGCGCCCATGAAGTCAGTAGCAGAATAAGGGCCAGCCCAGTGGTACGCTGGCCGAATCCCCGGTCGGCTAGCACTCCGGCCCGAGCCGCTGCGAGGGCACCGGCGACTCCGGCCAGGCCAAAGGCACCGATGGCCGTGTGTGAGAGGGAGAAGGGCGGCGCGCTAAGCGGCAGCACCAGAGAGGTCCACAAGATGCTGAACGCCATAAAGATCAGCAGCGCAAGCACCGCGCGGACCCGCAGGATCCGCTCTTGCACGAATAGCGCGAGGACCGAGCGCAGCAGCTGCGGATACGATAATGTCGCGCGTCTTGGTTCCGCTGGCAAAATCCGCAGCAGGATCAGCGCAATAATGGTCATCATTCCGGCGGAGAACAGGTAGACGGAACGCCAGCCTGCAAGATCGGTCAGCACACCTGCGACCGTACGTGCAAGTAGAATACCGATGACTATCCCGCTGGTGACAAGGCCGACGATACGGCCACGTTCAGCGGGAGCGGCCAATGTCGCGGCGAAAGCGACAAGCACCTGTGTCACAACGGCAAGCAGTCCAACGATGGCCAGACCGATGAAGAGTACTGTAATTCCAGGCGCGAATCCAACGGTTATAAGAGCCAGCACAGATAATATCATTTGGCTAACAATGAGCTTGCGTCTGTTCAGCAGATCCCCCAGCGGGACCAACAGCAGCAGTCCAAAAGCATAACAGATTTGGGTAATGGTGATAACCACTCCGATTGAAGAATGGGAGATGGAGAATTCACTCGCAAGGGTGTCCAGCAGCGGCTGGGCATAATAGATGTTAGAGACGGCCAGCCCACAGGCAATGGCGAATAATAAGGCCACGGAGCGGGTCATCCCCGATGCCGGAAGCCGAGAAGCTAAGGGGTCAGAATGATCGGCAGACATGGGGATTTGTGATTCAGGAATGTGATTGTTCACAGAGGATCTCTCCTTTTTAATTTTATACTGATTAGTATAATATACTGAATAGTATGAAAAGAATCCAGTTATTTTTAATTTGTTTAGAGTGAGTGTCAGGATAATTCCACTGATTTTATTGAAAATTGATTTATTATATAAGACGATTAAAAGAAAGTAACAAAGAGCGGGAAGGAACGAGGGGGAGGTTTGGAACTATAAGAGTGAAAGTGCATACCTGAAAGCTTTCTGCAGGAAAGCCCGCAGGAAAGCTCGCAGGAAAGCTCGCAGGAAAGCTCGCATCGAAAGCTCGCTTCGGAAGCCTAAGCCGTAGCCAGATTGCAACCACGACAGAAGTCCAAATATTGATCGTAGTGAAGACCAAGCCTTAAGTGAGAATCTTAAGTTCGATTTATAAATCTACTATGTGAATCACTTCAATTTGACAACCTTTATACAAACCCTTAAAATCATAACATACTGAACGATATGAAAAGAGTTGATAAATATGGTTCGACAGCGGGAATTTGATGAAGGGAAGGCACTGGATGCGGCGATGCGGGTGTTTTGGGAGAAGGGGTTCGAGGCTTCTTCTTTAAATGATTTGACATCTGAAATGGGCATTCAGCGCCCCAGTTTATATGCAGCGTTTGGGGACAAGAAGCAGTTATTCGAAACCGCACTGCGGAAATATACCCAACTTCATGCATCCGGTATTCGGGCCAAGCTGCAAAAGGGGACAACGGTCAAGGAATCCTTCTGTTTCTTGCTCGAAGGGATCGTGGAAGAGGAATACGCGGAAGGGCCCAGCAAGGGGTGCTTTTGTATCAATACGATGGTGGAGCTTGCTCCCCATGACGAGAAATTTGAGATCCTGACGCGGGAACATCAGATGTACCTGGCTGCAATTTTTCAGGAAAGAATAGAACAGGGTGTACATGCAGGCGAACTTGCGGGTGATACCAATATAAAAGCCCTGGCACAGGGGCTGGTCATCACGTTGATCGGGCTAACAGTAATGATGAAGGCGCGCCCGGAGCGCTCTTTTGCCGACAACGCCATTCAAATGGCACTAACGATGATCAAGTAAAATTGGATAAGTGAACGGGCCAACCTTTGAGTTGGCTTTTTTGCATTATAATAACCATTCATGATAAAAAGTGACAAAATAAAGAATCTATTACTAAAATAATACAATTAACATCAATTATTATTGACGAAACTAAAAAGAAACAATAATAATTAATTATGGTATTTATTTCAATATATTAGCAGATTGGAGGAGGGTAATGAGAAAATGCTCAATTATTATTCCTACGCACAATAAACGCGAGTTTCTGGAGTACACGCTGCGTGGATACCAGGAACAGACATTCAGGCAGTTTGAACTGGTTATCGTCAACAATGGCTGTAGCGATGGCACCGGAGATCTGTTGCGGGAATTCTCCGATACACTCGAAATTAATGAGGTCAGGTTGGAAAGCAAGGTTGAATCTCCTACGGCACGCAATGCTGGATTAAAGGCAGCTCGTTATGACCAAATTATTCAGACGGATGACGATCGCATTCCCTGTCCGCGGTTTGTTGAAGCGCACTTAGAGCGGCTTCAGGATACAAGGTGCATCAGCATCGGGGGGAAACACCCTATATTGACCATCCTCAAGAAAAGAACACCGCTCTGGCAGTTTACGGAGGATTATTCCGGTCTTCAAGAAGAGCTGAAGCAAGGAGACCACTTGTTACTTTCAACCCCGGATGATATTCAAGCGCGGGGACAAGCCTATTTTGATCCATGGAACAAAGATGAAACACCAGATAATTTCCCTGCTGTTCGCCGCTCTGAAGAGTTCACGCTTTTTTTGGAGAACTTCGGCTTTATTATGGCTACGGGCGGCAATTGTGCGTACAACAAGACTCGGGGAGCAGGAGTTATATTTGACGAGGCGATCAAGGGCTGGGGCTGTGATGATAATGACTTTTTCTATAGGCTGCACTCGCAAGGCTATTATTTTTCTTTTAACAATGAAGCCCGGAACTATCATCAAGAGCACCCTAGGCGTGACAGTGAACGAGATGAACTAAGGGTAAACCTGAAGTATCTTTGTCATAAATATAACCGGTTGGAGTTTTACTTATGGGCCAGGACGTTTATGGATGAATCGGAGTTTACCCATCTGGATGGTGATCGATTCTATCGGCTGCTATCACAGGATTCTAGCGTGTCGGCGGATTATATCGGCTTTCTTACAGGCAAGTTGGATAAACATTTTTGGTAGAGGAGATGTGTGTATGGTCTGTCCGGTGGTTATCTTCTGCGGCGGGCGTGGAACACGAATGAATCAAGTCACCACAGAGATTCCGAAGCCGCTTGTTGAGATCAATGGTGTCCCGCTGATTTCTCATGTCATGGATACTTTTATGAGGCATGGATTCAATGAGTTTATTCTCTGTCTGGGCTATAAAGCGAACAAGATCAAGGACTATTTCCTTCATGAAGTGTATTACAAAAATGATATTACGCTAGATGGTGACGACATCGTTCAAATACATCATAAAGACCGTGGCAGCCGAACGATTACGATGGTTGATACTGGACTTGATGTCATGACTGGAGCGAGGCTTAATGCTGTTCGTAAATATATTTCATCTGACCACTTTTTTGCCACCTATGGTGATGGCATTGCTGATATAGACTTGCACAGATTGTACAGCTTTCATACCGCTCATGGCAGAATAGGGACCGTAAGTGGGGTGCAACCGTTTTCTCAATATGGGCATATCGAGCACCAGGGGTCCATTGTCCGACAGTTCACTGAGAAGCCTAAATTGGATCATCGGATCAATGGTGGTTTCTTTCTCTTTAAGCAGGATATTTTTAAGTATCTTTCGGATGATGCAGATTGTGTTCTTGAACGGGAGCCGCTGGAGAACCTGGCAAGTGACGGGGAGCTTATGATGTACGAGCACAATGGATTCTGGAAATCGGTAGATACTCAGAAAGATCAGCAGGATTTGGAGCTGATGCTGAGACAGCACAATAGCAAAGGGGCGGTAAGCTTTGAGCATCTCAACGTTTTATAAGGGGAAAAAAGTGTTGGTTACCGGAGATACAGGTTTCAAAGGCAGCTGGCTGGCGTTATGGCTGTCGCATATGGGAGCTGAGGTATACGGTCTTGCTAATGATGAAGGACACCCGCGCGGATTGTTTCAATTATGCGGGTTGAAAGAGAAGATCACGCATTACGCAGCAGACATTACTGATTATTCGGCTATGGCTGACATTTTCAAGAAGGTAGAACCGGAAATCGTCTTTCATCTTGCGGCCCAACCTATTGTGCAAAGATCTTATGTTGAGCCCCGTGAGACGATTGAAGTGAATGTCATGGGTACCGTCAATATTTTGGAATGCCTGCGGGACAGTGGTGTTCGAGCCGCCATAATGGTAACTTCAGATAAATGCTATGACAATACAGGAGAGTTCTGGGGATATCGCGAGTCTGATCCGTTGGGTGGGTCCGATCCATATAGCTCTTCCAAAGCATGCTGTGAATTGGTGACGAATGCTTATGCTCAATCGTTCAATCAGAACCAAGCGATGGGAATAGCTACGGTCCGGTCCGGCAATGTCGTGGGGGGAGGAGACTGGGGCGAGCTCAGACTTATCCCGGATATTATTAAGGCAATTGAAACCAACGGGACGCTTTCTATACGAAATCCGTTATCCACCCGTCCATGGCAGCATGTTCTCGATTCGCTTCATGGTTATTTGATGCTGGCTCAAGAGCTGTACCAGCAACCGCAGAAATTTGGCGGAGCCTGGAACTTTGGACCGTCAGCCGCGCATAGCTATACCGTAAAAGAGGTAGTCGAGGAAGCGTATGCTGTGTGTGAAATTCCGTACAAGCTGTGTGTAGAAGAGGGACAATTTAAGGAAATGAAGCTGCTGTCCCTTGATTCGACCAAGGCTAATATTATGCTGAATTGGCGGCCCAAGCTGTCCTTCAAGCAAATGATTACATTGACTGTCGATTGGTACAGACGCTCTGATAGCACAGATATTCTACAGCTCTGTCTTGAGCAAATTGAACTGTATCATACGGAGAGTCTTCCGCAGAAGCAAGAGTTATTCATATAGGAGGGACAACCATGTCCAGTGAAGCGAAGTGGAGTCTCATCCTGGAAGAACATTTTGCTCAGCCTGTTTTGAATTCCGAGTTATGGTCCTATGTCCAAGGAGGAGGGGGCTATGGGAATGAAGAGCTCCAACACTACACAGACAGGACCAAGAACGTAAGGATCAGTGAGGGGAAGCTCATCATTGAAGCTCATGAAGAACAATATGGAGGCGACCCTTATACTTCGGGAAAAATCATCACCAAATCTAGATTTTCTTTTCAATATGGCAAGGTTGAGATTATGGCCAGACTTCCCGAAGGTCAGGGGATTTGGCCTGCGTTCTGGATGATGCCGGAGGACGAGCATCGCTATGGTGGGTGGCCGTCATGCGGGGAAATTGACATTATGGAGATGATCGGCCATCAGCCGGGAACGGTGTATGGAACGATTCATTTCGGGCATCCGCATACATATACCAGTGGAGAGTACACCTTGAAGAATGGAGCTTCGTTCTCAGAAGACTTCCACCTATTCAGTGTGGAATGGTCGGAGCATGAAATGGTGTGGTATGTGGATAATCAGGAGTATTCCAGGCTGAATGAGTGGCATAGCTCTCCAGGTGGGGGGAGTTTGCCTTACCCTGCCCCCTTCAATGCACCGTTTTATTTGCAAGTTAACTTGGCTGTTGGAGGTAGATGGCCGGGATACCCGGACAATTCCACCGTGTTCCCACAGCAGCTGGTCGTTGACTATATCAAAGTGTATCAGTTAATACCGGAGCATTTCGTTAGTGAAAAGTGAAATTCGGATAATCATGCTATCGCTGGATGCAATGAGCCAATCCTTGAGGTTGGCTTTTTTTGTTTATGCAAGCGCACAGTTCTTGAGATTCTTTAGTTTGAACGAGTCCATCTAACGACAACTCGCGAGGTGATGGAGTGAAAAGACACTGTATGTAAATATTATTTATGGTTATATAAATAAAAAAAATATTTACATTAAGCATATTTACAATGTGAATATGAAGTTGTATAATTTCCAAATAAAGGAATGTCATCAGGTCTACTATGGATATTTGCTTCGCTACGTATCGGGTAAAAAAATCGCTCAAGGCACGCTAACGTTATCCCTATAACGAATGAAAAGAGGTAGAGATGTGAAAGGAAGAGACATTATTTTAGGCTTGCTGCAGAAAAAAAGGAGGACCGGATACGAGATTAACGAGGTGTTCAAGACTATTTTTTCGCACTTTTTCAATGGTTCATATGGAATGATCTATCCCACACTCAAGAAGCTGGAGAAGGAAAAGGTAATTGACAAGGAGGTTGTTTTTCAAGAAGGAAAGCCGAACAGAAATGTGTTTTCAATCTCTGAAGTGGGGACTAAAGAGTTCTATGAATATCTAATCTCGCCTGTTCAGCCGGAAATCCGTCAATCTGACTTTTTGATGAGAATGTATTTTGGAGAATTTGTTGAGAACGAGGTTATTATTCAATGGATTAATGATGAAATCAAACAGAAAACAGAGCAAATCGATCAGTTGAAAACAGATTACATTAAGTGGAAAGATAAACTAACCTACACACAAAAAATATCCTATGACATAGGCATCGCACAATACGAGGCGGAAATACAGGTGCTAGAGGCCAAACTGGTGGAGATGGGTTAACCTTACAGGAGGTTTTATGAAAAAGGAGATCAATCTTTTTTTAACCATATCTGTGATGTGTATGGGGATATTCTTATGTATGTTAGATACGACTATTATGAATATAACATTGCCGGCTATACAGGATAGTCTGGGTGTGACCCTGAATCAATTATCCTGGGCACTGAATATATACACAATAACTTTTGCAGTAATGACGATTCCTCTAGGCAGATTGGCAGAGATTTATGGTAAAAATAAAATCTACATTTTAGGTTTTATCATTTTTTGTGTCGGATCATTGATTTGTTCTTTTTCCAATGATGTGTCTGTGCTGATTTTCGGAAGAGGCGTACAGAGTATAGGGGCAGCTATTATTTTTCCGATTAGTATGGTTATTGGTATATCCACAGTGTCTATAGAAAAAAGAAGCAAAGTTATAGCGATTCTAGGTGTAACCCAAGGGCTTTCGGCAGCGTTGGGACCTTCAATTGGCGGACTAATCACACAATTCCTCGGCTGGAGATGGGTTTTTCTAATCAATGTTCCTTTAAGCATCATTGCGATTGTGATCTCCTTCTTCTGTCTAAACATTAAAAATGAAGAAAAAATAAAGAGCAAGAATGATTACAAGGGTGCTTTCTGGTGTGTATGCTTCTTGTTTAGCTTAACGCTCGGGCTAACGCAAGGGAACTCATGGGGGTGGGGGAGCATACGGATTATTGCTACTTTTTCAGTCTCCATCCTATCGTTCATCATTTTCATTTTCACAGAAAAAAGAAGTCAGTATGCAATGATCAATTTAAAACTGTTCAAGGATCGTCAGTTTAATGCTTCAGCGGTAACCGTAGTGTTCAGCAACCTTTTTCTAATCGGGGTTACCGTGCTCCTGCCGACGTTTCTGAACCGAATTCATGGAGAATCTGAGCTGCGAGCGGCGCTATTAGTCACTCCAATATCCGCAATGATCTTTGTATTTTCGCCGATTGCTGGTTTACTGGTTGATAAAGTCGGGAGAAAGGCAGTTATATTCACAGGTTTTATGGCGATGGCTGTTGCCTACTACATGCTTTATCATTTGGACGTATCTAATGGATACACACAATTGATCATTGCTTGTTTGGTTCTTGGGTTTGGTTATGGGATCATTGTAGGGCCGATTACAGTTCTGGCCGCATCTTCTTTTACCGGTGAATTGCTTACGGCGTCCCAGAGTGTAGTTGGGGTACTGCGCCAGGTTGGGATTGTTCTAGCGGTAGCCATCTTTGTATCCGCCCTGACAAGCAATATCGCCAATGCAAAAGTTCAAATATTAGATCATGCCCAAAAGGAAATTCTAAAACTGGATATTACAAAAGAGCAGCAAAAGATCGTACTGGAAAACACTAACAGGAATTTAGAGTCCGAGAAAATTAACACAAACGCTTCTTCTAATGATGAGAAAAAAATAATGAGTCCTGAGGAAAGGTCAGCATTAATTGAAGCAGAAGTACAGAAGGCTATTCAACAATTAGGTACAATGAAACCGCTGAATGACGCTACCAAGAAAGGGATACAAGAGCAAGTAACTGTGGCTGTTGATCAAAAGATCACTAAAGTTCAAAACGAAGTTAACGCCTATGCCGCAGACATTCAGCAATACTCGCAGAATAAGATCTCTAAGTCGTTCTCAAGTTTATACGGTATCGCTTTTTTTGTAATTATATTATGTAGTTTGATCTCTTTCTTGTATAAAGAAGCAGAAAAGAAGGACAGAAATGAAGTGATAAAAGTTGATTCATAAAATAAATGATGCAATCTATCGAATCGAACTGCCATTGAGTGACATCGGTGGTGAGAATTCTGTGAATTGTTATTTGCTCATCATTCGGATCACAACGGACTTTTGACAATATTGCCTGACCGCATCCCGATTTATATGAAATAGATATTTCCTATTTCACATATGAAGACTATGTTATCCCGACATGTAGTCTTATGAAAAAGGAACTGATCGGGGACAATGTTAAGTCGTTCGCTTGAATATGTGCACGTTCTAGTCTTGTATTTAGAGACAAGAACGTGTTTTTTAATACAGAAGGCACTTCTATGCTATACGATAGAAGCGAGAATCGACATCTTCTTAGTGACTATTGGTTAATTACACTAAAAATACAAAAAAATCATTGCATTATTGACTACAATGAAGGATATTTGTCGAATTTCGTAGAAATTAAACTATATGTTATTCGAAGCAAGGACACATTGTGGGGAAGATAACGGCGTCTGAATTTGCCGCTGTGATCTGCATCGGTGAGTTTGCTTCGTTCCCCGTTCCTTGAAACTTGGATTTGCTCGTTAATGAATCTGTCCGGGGGTGGACGGTTTTTCTTACGTTTATAAGAAAGGTCTTCGGCGTGCTGTTTGTGTCCAACGCCTGGTAGATATTTGTAGGGCACATTTTCCTTTAATGATGTTATTGTTTAGATAATTAACTAACGTATCGCGCATCTTGTAGATTGGGGTCGGTTTCATAATGAGGGGGATTCTCCGATTCGGTTCTCGTACTATCTTGCTCTATATAGCTGCTGCCGTTGTTGTTGGTTTGGTTGCTAGCTATGCCGTCATCTCTGCTTCGGATTCCCCTAAGCTCCAAAGTAAAAAAGGCATTCTGGATCTAACGCAGGTTCATGTCAGTGAGAATCCGTTAAAGTTAGCAGGGGAATGGGAGTTTTACTGGCAAGAGCTGCTGTTACCTAAGGAAATACAAATTCGTTCGGCAATGGACGGAAATCATAACCGCTGGATCAACATCCCGGGCTCCTGGCTAGGCTATCGGTTAGATGGCCAGCAGCTGAACGGTACAGGCTTTGCAACCTTTCGGTTGGTCATAAAGCTTAGCGACCAGGATAGGAATGCGCGGCTTGCTCTGCGGTTACCTACCATCTTTCATGCATATAAATTATGGGTTAATGGCGAGATGCTGGCGGAAGTTGGTGTGGTTGGACAGGACAAGAGCAGCGTGACACCGCATCTGGCAACGAAGCTGGTGTTCTTTCAGCCAGAGAACGATAGGATAGAGCTTGTTATGCAAGTCTCCAACTTTCACCATGCGCGAGGCGGCATTACCAAGTACATAGAACTTGGCGGCAGTGATGTGTTAACGGTCAAAACCAATCTGAGAATCGCTGCCGAGATGTTCGTAACGGCAAGCCTGCTAGTGATTGGTGTGTATCACCTGCTGTTGTTCCTCCTGCGACTCAATGACAGGGCTACATTGTATTTTGGCTTGTTCACCATGTTGCTCGGTATCCGATCCCTGATGGTCGGCGAGTTCTTGATCACACAATTGTGGCCAGGTATTCCCTGGGAATTGCAGTTCAAGATCGAGTACCTGATTCTTTGCAGCAGTACTTATATCATCACGATGTACTCTGATTGTATTTTTCCGAACTATGTGTCGCGTTGGTTCCGTCTTGGCACGCGGATCGCAACCAGCGTAATCTGTATAATTGTTGTGGTGACCCCTGCAATTGTATATACAAAATTGTTAGTGCTGATCGGTGTGATGATTGTTCTACATATGGTTTATCTGATGGTTGGCTTGGTCCAAGCGGCTGTGCGGAGTATGGAGGGAGCGCGGATCTTCCTCTTGGTGTCGGTGGTTGCTTTGGTTACGGTCATCAATGATTTTTTATATTACAACGGATGGTCACTAATCGGAAATACATCTCCGCTTGGTCTATTGGTATTTACGATTGCACAGATGATGCTGCTATCATCAAGATTTACGAGGGCGATATCAAACGAGGAGAGGATTGCACGTGAGCTGCAGGACGCTAACAACAAGCTGACCGAAATGAATATGAATTTGGAACGGACCGTGCAGGAACGGACAACTGCCCTATCCGAAGCTCATGATGGTCTCCGTACTTCGTATGAACGGTTGCTTCGCTCCGAACAAGGGAGAAAAAAGCTTCTTGCCTATATTACGCACGATCTGCGTATGCCGCTGTCCAGCATGCTTGGTTATGTAGAAGCTGTGCAGGACAAGATCAAGCCGGAACGAAATGAACAGTACCTGAAGTATATCCGGGATAACACGATAAGGGTTAACCGTATGATCGAGGAGTTGTCCTTCTTGTCACATTTGGAGACAGGACAAGTCTCGTACCAAATGAAGCCAGTTCATATGATTCACTTCTTGCACCAATTCTATGAACAGTATGAGCTGGTTGTGCGTGACGCAGGGTTGGATTTCATGTTGGATATCGGAGATGTGGAAGATCAAGGACAAAGCTTGCCGGTTGTAGAGATGGATGCGCAAAGACTAGATCAGGCGTTATTCAATCTGGTGTCGAACGCAATGAAGTTCACTTCTAGAGGTGGGATGGTGCGTATTACGCTAGCCGTGGACAAGGTGAAAGATACCCGCTATGCGATAATTAGCGTGCAAGACTCTGGCACGGGTATTCCTCCAGATCAGCTCGAGCAAATCTTCGATCGCAATTACAAATATGATCGACCGGGCATGGAGCAGGATGTAGAGGGGAGCGGGCTCGGGCTGGCGATTTGCCGGGAAATCGTACAAGCACATGGAGGGACGGTTCGAGCGGAGAGTGACGGCAAGACGGGGTCGGTATTCTACGTATCCCTTCCTTGTATTGTAAACGAAAGAAGGTGATGGTGTGGTGGACACTACCAAAATTATGATCGTCGATGATGATCCCCATATATGCGAGATTGTTCAGCTGTATTGCGAGAGGGAGGGTTACATAACTTCCTACAGTCATAACGGGACAGAAGCCATGGAGCTGCTTGCGTCGTTCGAGCCTGATTTGATTGTACTGGATGTATTGCTGGCTAATGAAAACGGCATTGATTGGTGCAGGAACGCACGTAACTACACGAATGCACCGATCGTGTTTCTAAGCAGTCGTGAGGAAGATGAGGTGAAAATCGACGCATTATCCTATGGCGGCGATGATTATGTGACCAAGCCGTTCAGCCCGGGAGTACTCATGGCCAAGATTAAGGCTCACCTTCGCAGAGTATCGATGGGCAGAAGGGAACAACTGCTGGAGTTACCGGGCTTGACGCTGGATTTCTACGCACAGTCCGTCAACATGGGGAGTAAAACCATTTTTTTATCGAAAAAAGAATTCAGTCTACTATCTTATATGGCACAAAACGTTAATCGTGTCATTAGTGTCGATACGTTGTTTCAGATTATCTGGGGAATGGAGAGTCTCGAGGATACGAGAACGGTTGCTGTACACATCAGTAATTTACGTAAAAAAATTGAGGCTGATCCTGTCCATCCTGAGATAATCATTACGGTTCGAGGGGCCGGATATATGCTAGTTGCCACAAATGAGTCGCAAACGCGAACATAGCGTTAAGTGTAGTAGTGTGACCATGGCTGACGCTAAACTTAGAGATCGAATTCATTAATAAAAAGCGGCGTAGGGATATCTTCCTTACACCGCTTTTTTTATGCACTATTACGATAGGACATTCCTTAATTCTTATAGTGTTAAGAACAGGTCTAGCGCGAACTTAAAGTTTTCTTTGAGTTTCATTAATGGGCTAAACTATCATGATAAAATACAATCAGGAAAATCGCTATGATTAATCATACTTTAGGAGGAAGAACACCCATGAAAAGGCGCATGATAAGGCGTATGATAAGTTTGTCGTTAGCCTTGGTACTAGCTGTGCCCCCTGTTGCCTACACGGCAAGCGAGGGGACAAAGATCAGCACATTAGCTGGAACAGGGACTGCCGGCTATTCGGGAGATGGAGAGGCGGCGACGTCAGCTCAATTGAACGATCCACGTAGATTGACTGTAGACAGCAACGGGGATGTGTATATAGCGGATAGAAATAACGCAGTAGTTCGGAAAGTGGACAAGTCGACGGGGTACATCAGTACGGTCGCGGGTACGGGGACTATTGGCTACTCGGGAGACGGAGGGATGGCGACCTCGGCACAGTTGCAAGAACCGTTGGGAGTAGCTATTGATAGCAGTGGAGATCTGTATATAGCAGATAGTGGAAACAACACGATTCGAAAAGTAGAAAAATCGACGGGAATCATCAGCACGGTGGTGGGCACGGGAACTGCTGACTATTCGGGAGACGGAGGAGCGGCGACATTAGCCCAGTTGAACTTCCCGGAAAAAGTAGCTTTTGACAGCAACGAAAATATGTATATAGCGGATCATTATAACCAGCGGATTCGGAAAGTAGATAAGTTGACGGGTATCATCAGTACGGTGGCGGGCACAGGGACTGCTGACTACTCAGGAGACGGAGGAGCAGCGACCTCGGCCCACTTGAGCTTCCCGTCTGGAGTAGCTTTTGACAGCGACGATAATCTATATATAGCAGAGAATGGAAGCAACACGATTCGAAAAGTAGATAATTCAACGGGCATCATCAGTACGGTGGCGGGCACAGGGGGTACTGGCTTTACGGAAGATGGACAACCAGCGATACTAACCACCATGAGCAACGTGACTGACGTAGCTGTGGACAGCAGCGGTAATGTATACATAGCCGATACTACTAACCACCGGACTCGGAAAGTAGATAGGTTGACCGGTATCATGGGCACGGTGGCGGGTACGGGGGAGGCTGGCTATTCGGGAGACGGAGGAGCCGCGACGTCGGCCCAATTGTTCTACCCGAATGGGGTAGCTGTGGACAGGAATGACAATGTATATATCGCGGATTCGAGTAATAACCGGATTCGAAAGGTAGGCCTATCAAGGGATGCTAGCTTGAGTAACTTGACGTTGTCGAGCGGAACGCTGAGTCCGGCATTTGTGCCGGGCGAGAAAAGCTACACGGCGAGCGTGCCAAACAGCGTGAGCAGTATTACGGTAACACCAACGGTGAGCGACAGCAGCTCGGCGGTAACCGTAAATGGTACGCCTGTGACGAGTGGTTCAGCATCGGGAGCGATCGACCTGAACGTGGGGAGCAATAACACGATTACGGTCAATGTGAGGACGCAGGATGGTACGTCGGCACAAACGTATACCGTGACGGTTGAGAGAAAGCCTGCTGCAACGATTGAACTGACAGCGATAGCTGGCAACGGACAGGTGACGTTGAACTGGGGCAGTGTATCGGAAGCAGTTGAATATCATATTTACCAGGGAACGGCAACGGGGCTCTACGGACCCACTCCGATTGCGACCGTCGGCGGAGCAACCAACAGCTACACGGCATTGGAGCTGACGAACGGAACAACTTACTATTTTGCAGTACAAGCAAGCAACGCTACAGGCTCCATCGGTTACTCTAAAGAAGTAAGTGCAATACCACAAAAAGGAAATACAACGGTGGCGGCAACCGATCTGACCATCGGAACAGATGCACCTGCGACAGGCGCGACCCAAGCAGACGGAACGAATACATTTAAACATGCAACAGCTGTTGTAACATGGTCGAGCGGAGGGGCTTATGCGCCAGCAAGCGGAACCTACTTGTCGGGCATCGCTTATAAAACCAAATATGTACTCACAGCCGATACAGGCTATGTGTTTGACGCAACGGCTAATGCATACGGGAAAAACGGAGCGCAAGATTTATCCGGGCGAATTACCCATTTAGGTGCAGGCACATTTACAGCTACCGTATCAAGTACGGTTAAAACAAACGATACGCTTACTATAATCGTAACCTGGCCGGGAACAGCGCTAAGAACGGTGGCGGCAACCGATCTGACCATCGGAACAGATGCACCTGTGACAGGCGCGACCCAAGCAGACGGAACGAATACATTTAAGCATGCAACAGCGGCTGTAACATGGTCGAGCGGAGGGGCTTATGCGCCAGCAAGCGGAACCTACTTGGCCGGTATAGCTTATAAAACGAAGTATGTACTTACAGCGGCTGAAGGATATACGTTTGACGCAGCTGCTAATGCATACGGGAAAAACGGAGCGCAAGATTTATCCGGCCGAATTACCAATCTAGGTGCAGGCACATTTACAGCTACTGTATCAAGTACGTCTACGACCAACGATACGCTTACCATTATCGCAAGCTGGCCGGCAACTTTTCAGAATTTGGTCAAAGTGAACCTGGATAACACGACTTACTTTCAAGCCTATTATAATGGCGCCATCATTCCTGGACAGGGAGTGAATATTGCAGGCGGAAGTGATTTCGGCATAGAATTGGCGAATAATTCGGTTTCCCCGTCTCAATTAAAGCCTGTAGTGGTTAAAAGCGTTACGGCTGTTGATGATAAGGGAAACAATGTACTGGTCAATTTAACACCAGATACCACGCATAGTGCTTGGGGTTTGAATTTGAACATTAAAGGAAATTCCGCACAAACGAACAGAACAGTAACTATAACTGTAAAAACGGAAGCGGCTTATTCGATTGATAAAAGCTTTTTGACTAGTTTTACAGGCATAGCTGCTTATACGGACAGCTCAAGAAATGTCTATCCGAATCAGTACAACGCCACACAGTATTTTACTGCCGGAGATAAATTGACCTTGAGTCTTTCCTCAAACGCAGTTATTCCTAATGGCGTCCAATTAATCGGTACAAAAACCTCCAAAGTGGTTGAGCTGACGAACACACTTTTTGACACGAATAATTATAAATACCAATATACATTTACAATGCCGAATGAGCCTGTATCTGTTGTTGTAAAATCAAGTACTAATGCAAATGCTCCACACAACATAAATGTAAGGCAAACAATAGATAACGTGATCCATCCAACGCTTTCGGGCGGCTCGACTTTTGTTCAGGCAACAGCAAGCACGCCAGCGAGTGCAAAGGCGGGAGAGAAGGTTACGATTTTTCCTGGCAGTTATAGTACCAAATTTTATTCAATTACCGGTGTTGATGTAAGATCGGCGCTCTTTAATGAAGTGGTGCCGGTTACTAAGAATGACAATGGTTCCTACTCTTTTGTTATGCCTTACACCGATGCAAACGTAACAGTGAATATCGTAGCCAATCCGTTCATCTCGATAACGACCACAGCTAAAAATAATAGCAGCGCTCAAATTACATCTGACACCAAAAATTATTATCCGGGAGATCGAGTAAGTTTTCAAATTACGAATACCGATCCGCACAAAACGTTGTCAGCTGTCCGTTTTATAAGAACATCGGACAATACTGTAATCTCTACCTTAGACAAGAGTAGCCATGCATTCGATTCAAGCATAAGCGATAGTTATGTCATTTATCCTAGCGGTCGTCAAGTATCTTCCAATGAAGGAGTAACCATTGTTGCCGAGTTTAATGATTATGCAGGAATTCCTGTATACAAGGGTACGCAAAATACCAAAACTGAGGCGCAATTTTCGGCTTATCCGGCAAATGTGCTGAAAAACCAGCCATTTACTTTTAAATTTACTGTACCGGATGATTCCAATAATACGCATACTCCTCAAATAAAAGTTACAAATAGCGATGGTACAGCCTCTTATATCGATTCTATCTATGAAAGTACAGATTCTCAAAATCAGAATATAAGCACCTATAAAGCTGACCTTAGCAGTTTGAAAACAAATCCGCAAAGTATTACTTTAGTGGATAAAATCAAATCTGCTAATAAGGGAAGACTTATTCAAGCGTTAAGCGCAAATTCAAAATTGCCTGGTTTATTTACGACCATCGTGGTAAACGGAACGAACATGAATAGTACAAACGGAGATCAGGCGGTGTACATCGGTACATCATCGAATCCAACGCAACAGGCCACTTTATCCAATAAAACCTCAACCTCTTTTGAAATAAAGGTGCCTAGTAATATGCTGCCAAAGGACAAAAATGTAACCTATTATATTTCTGCAAACGGCGTTCAGAAATCATTGACCATCCAAACTGAACAGGAATTGAGTCATAAGACCTTTGGTGTATTAGCTGTTGTGTCATCGAATCAGAGTCATTCTGTCATTATTGGGGCGGACGATACAGACATTAACCAACAGTTGGGTAGCAGAAAGTCCATACTTACAATGAAAGGGAAATTCGTTGTCACTGGAAGAGAATATCAATTCAGCGACACAACGATGATTAATTCTGTAGTCAGTAGTTATATGGAAAGGGAGGGTAAGCTGAAGGTTACGGATTCCGGAAACGGGAATGTAACGGTTGATGCCAAGAATGTCAGCATGGCCGCAGGCGGTATGACCTTTATGAGGGGGAATTCGAAAATCGAACTGAAAAAAGGAATCGAGTACGATATCGAGGAGTACCAAAAAGGGGATACCGGCGATTGGAAGTTCCCAAATAATCAAAATATTAAAATTGATAATGTGGATGTCAATCTCGGGGGATTAGCTGTCATTGACAGCGGGTCTACAGCAAAGATTACTGGCGCTTTGTTGATTGGTAAGAACTTCATGTTTGAAGGTAAGGTTTTTGTGGGAATCATGGCACCGGGCGGACAAGAATTTGGGCTTTCGCTGAATATAGACAGACTTCAATATGGTCTGAATGAACAAGGACGACTGGTTTATAAAGGCCTTCAAGCCGGGGGGGCTATAACGCCTCCAAGTGATTTTTATGAAAAGCTGCTTCCCGGTTTTAAACTTAATAACAGAGTGTCTATCGAAGGATCAATTGATACTTTTGAAAAAGTATACGGACTGGGGTTTGACTTAGACACCAAGCTAGCGAAAATAGCTGCCAGCGGGGTTTTAAAACGAATTGACGGCACATTTTTACCTAATAAAGTGAAGTTAATCGTCGGTTCAGAGGCGGGGCTTCCGATCTTGCCTACTGTTATTTTAAGTAAAGTTGGTGGCGGTGTTGACGGTCTTGCTGATTATATAACCAAAAATTATAAAGGTATACCACCAATCGTGTTTATGTTGAACGGTCAGTTGGATGTAGGTCCTCCTGGTGTACCCGCTGATAAAAAACCATTGCACTTTAATAATCTAGAACTGGTGTTAGGACCTTCAATGGTTCAACTGACGGGTATGCCTAATCTCTTGGGAATCGATTTGTTCAAGTCATTTAGAGCGGGTTTATATAGGGATATGGATAAAGTTAGTTTCCAAGTGGATCTTGATGCCAATATACTGAAAAATTTTGAAGTCATACTGGCACAGGGGAAAGCCAATGTTACTTCCTATAGTGATCCGAAGCGAAAGACGGATTTTTATGGCCTGCTTCAGGGAACTGTACAAATTCCTAAAATAACCTTGGCTCGCACATGGTTTGGTAATATTACCGCTGGACCGCTAACTTTGCGTCAAATGGGAGTTGGCTTGAGCAACAGCAACGCTTTTGCTACGTTCTCTATTTTGGGTTTTGGTCTTAAAGCGGATTATAGTTTTGGAAGTAGATCAGTATCTGTATCAAGATCCTTGTTGGCTTCCAGTCAAATGGACAATAAGCAGACATACTATGATGAAGACGGCAATTTCGCGGGCGAGATGCAAAGCTTCTCCAATATTAAAGTAGTAGCTACCAGCCCTTCCCAGGCAGCAGGGCGAATGTTAATGGCCGCTTCTTCGGGTGTGTCCGATCAGCCGACGATCAAGACGAATGACGCATCTACGATTCATACGATAACATTCCCTACAGGCTTGACGCAGGATTACGCGGTTACGGTAACTGGCAGCACTTACGATTTCAGCATCACAGATCCTGAAGGTCATCCGTATGCCATAACGTTTCCCAAAACGTTGAGTGACGGAAGCATCTATTATGATGATCCAAATGCTAACGCAGCATTTTTGTCTGACGATACGATTATGTTTAAGCTAGGCCATCAAGCAGGAGACTGGACGATTTCGTCCGCGTCAGGCCAGCCTTTTGCAAGTGCTGTTCTTAACATCATTCCGATTCCGCAAACCGACAGTGCAGTGCTTGATTCCAAAACAAAAACCGTTAATTGGACACTTAAAGGTTTGGATACAGTCAATGAGACCTACCAAGTGCAAGTACATTTGTCCACCGACAATGGCGATGACAAAGCAAACCTAAGCCCTGGCGTTCTAATTCATACGATTAACGTTGACCCGGCACAGGTTGTGAACGGTGGAATAAGTGGCAGTTATGTATTCTCGCAATCTGATTTGAGTCATTTGCAAAGCGGCAGTTATTATCCTAGAATTGCGCTTATTGGCATACCTAAGGACAATAAAGATAAAAATATACCTTATTCCAGCATGAATGCTAAGCAAGCTTTGGTCACAACCAATCCGCTTGCACCTGGTGATGTAAGCTCTGTTTCCGTATCAGCAGGCGGTGGGGGAACATTAAAGGCTAAGTGGAATGAGGTTCCCGGTGCGGATGGTTATCTGGTCAACTTGTTTGATGATCAAGGTAGAGCTGTGATGTCACCTTTATCTTATACAGATGAAATTGGGAGTGATGGAAAGGCTACGGACAATCAAATTCCTCACGCCGGCGTACCGATCAGTTACAGTATCTCACCAGACTATGCTGTCGATGGAGCATTTTCAGTTGATTTTTCAGGAATGACTCCAGGCAGCAGTTATAAAATCATGGTATCTCCTTTTTCATATGCCGATAAAACAGATACAAGCTCAGTTCAATTTTACGGCAACCCGACCGTTTCAAATGTTGCCTTTGTACCTGTTCCGCGAAATCCGGTGTTAAACGTTACGTCCAGTAATGGAAATGTGGCAATAGACGAAGAAGCGGGCAATTTACTTTACGTGAATGGAAACTTCAATCTGGATATTTTATCCACTTTCCTTAATCAAAAGGATGGGACAAATGTGAATCTAGACAGTAAAATTACCGTATTGCAAAGCGACGGAACGATTAACTCGGAGACCAGCAAACCTAACTTTAATAAGATTTACAGCAGTGCTGATTATGAGAGTACGATTTCCGTTCCCGTTGCGGTCAGTGATACAAACCGTTCAAGCATCATTAAAATTGTGGCTGAAAACCAAGATGGCGATAAGTCGAGCTACAGTCTGGTTGTTCATTACAACAACGATGCTCCTGCGTTATTTGTAAATGCTGATTCGAAAGGCACTATAGTCACGGACCAAAACGGCAATTATCAAATTCAAGGCAGCACACAGCCATTTATAACCGTGAGAGATAATTTTGGGAATCAGGTAAAAGCCGACGAACGCGGCAATTTTACAATCAAAGGAACGTTGAACACTGGATTGCAGGCTTACAGCACCATAACAGTAACGGATTCGTTCGGTAATTCTGCACAAGATGATGTAATTATTTCTGGAGCTACAAAAGATTCCGGAGGTAGCAGTTCTCCGCCTGCAGGTTCAAACAACAGCACATCTAATCCTGCTTCGCAAGATAGTGGCGCAACTAAACCTGCTTCGCCAAAAGATGACACAAAAACTGATGATAAGACTCCGAGCAGTGGTGTTGTAAAATCAATATTTAAAGATGTGCATTTAGAAGCGCCTTGGGCTGAACAAGCTATTGAAAAAGCTTATGCACTGGGCCTTGTAAACGGCAGATCAGTCGATATCTTTGATCCGAACAGCAACACCAAAAGAAGGGAAGCCATTACAATATTAGCTAGAGCCAAGAAGCTAACTTTAGGCCTTCCAGCAGATCTCAATAAAGCTGCATTGCATTTTGCAGACTGGGACAGTGTGCCAGAATGGAGCAAGCCTAGTATCGCGGCAGCATATGTAAATGGGCTAATAAGCGGCTCAAAAGTTAATGGGAAGTTTTATGTGAACTCAAATTCCAATATAACAAGAGCAGAGCTTGCGGTGCTTATACAAAACGCGTTTAAGCTTAAATCTGACATGAATAATGTCAAAACATTCTCTGACGATATCCCGTCATGGGCCTCTGAAAGTATAGCCGCATTGTCATCAAACAAGGCGGTTAGCGGTTATCCGGATGGAACCTTTAAACCTAGTGCCAATGCAACGAGAGCAGAAATGGTTGTTATGTTGATCAACGTTATTAAACCGGAATAGTCAAAATAAAAAATCACATTCTGTAGCAGGTTATGCTCAGAATGTGATTTTTTAGGTTTTGGTGCAATGCCAGAGCAGGGGAATTGCTAAGAGTGGATGGATCAAGTCCACGAAAGACAAAAAAGGTAGAGCTTGAGCGGATGCGCGAATCGCTCGACTCAGGGGACAATTCCTCTACGATAAGTATCTGAAAAGTCAAGGCGGAATCTTAATGAAAGGACCGAATAGCCGCTTTCCGGAGGTGAAGCTCGGTAACTTGCTATTATAATTACGGAACAGGCTACCGATTTTGACATGCTCCCCATCAAGTGCAGAGGTTTATTTCTCAATGTTGTGATGATTTATGTATCTATGAATCTAGGTTTCCTTTATATTGTTATAATAGGAAGGTAACTTTTTACAATGGAGGATTTAAATTTGCAGACCCAGCGAGTATTAAGGAAGATATTGTATATTTTTATTTTTATTTTTATTATGGGCCTGACTGTGAACGATCATAACGTAGTAAACGCGGGGAGTAAGGAGATATCTGTTATTCTGGATGGAAAGGTATTGGAGTTGTCCAAAAAAACAGTGACCATAAATGATGTGAATTATGTGCCACTGCGTGGTGTGCTAGAGCAAATGGGTGTTAATATCCAATGGAATCAGAGCTCAGGAACGATAATAGCAAGAAAAGGTGCACAGATCGTGGAATATACGCTGGGCAACTCTTATGCACGTATAAATACTATGGAAACGGTTATGTCTTCACCTGGTAAAATCATTGATGGTTCGGTAATGGTTCCGCTTAGATTTGTCGGAGAAGCATTTGGAGCAAAGGTCACTTGGAACGCAGCGGCAAGATCAATCACCATCATTTCTGACGATATGCTGCTTGCTTCCATTTCTCCTGAGCCTACGGGAAATACTGCTTCCAATCTGATGAACAACGGTTTTGCCGTTAAGCAGGGAAAGTGGATATATGGACTCGAAAATGAACAGTCAGGTTATCCAACTCATGGAAATGGCGGTTATCTGTATAAAGTGAACGAGGATGACGGAAAAAGCACCAAATTGGTCCCTGCCCAAGCGCGAATGCTGAATGTGCAGGACGATAGGATTTTTTATATCGGTCCGGATGGAATTTACAAAATACTCACAGATGGCAAGGAAGGAACACGCCTTATCGACTCCTCTTCCTCAAGACACCTGTATCTTCTGAACAATTGGTTATTCTATGATACGGAGGATGGAATATATCGATTACAGACAGACCGGTTGGGAGCAATACCTATTCGTGTTCTTGAAAATCCGAATGTTGATCAATTTACAGTCTCGCAGGGCTGGGTCTATTACAAGGGGTTTAGAGATAATGATGGACAGACCGGGGAATTAGGAAGAATTCGGATTAACGGAAGGGACAATATCGTCTACGGCAGATTCGAGTGTAATGATCTTACAGTACATGGGGGATATCTTTATTTTAATTATTTTGATGAGAATACGGATACGAATAAGATTGGAAGAATGCCTGCTGTAGGCGGTGAGTTACATTATTTAGTTGATGCTGAGGGTTATAATATTTCAAATAATTTATTGTTTTATGGAAAAGGGACAGTGATATATCGAAGTGAATTGGATGGTACTAACGCTAAACCCGTTGCTAATCTGGAGTCCTGGCCTATGCCGCTCAAGTTTGTAATATTTAATGACTTTCTGTTTTATGAAAAATCAATCTTTGGTGACAATGGCCAACACGCTTCAGCGGTATATGGAGTTAATTTAGCCGCCAAGAAGGGCTGGAGCTTGTTTGGAAAATCACTCCCTGCCGAGCGGAAAGATAACAGTCATCTTTACCCACATAACGATAAAGAGAAAATTAATGAGGTTGAACAATACGCTAAAAAAGTAGTACAGCAAACAGTTAGCCCTGACATGACTCCCCGTGAAAAAATAAAAGCATTGCATGATTATGTTGTAAAGAATACGGCCTATGACTATGAAAATTATATAAAGGACACTATACCCGAAAATTCGTACACGGTATACGGTACGTTAATAGAGCATAAGGCGGTCTGCGAAGGATATGCACTAACGATGAATGTGCTATTAAAACTCGCGGGTATGGAAAGTTATCTTATCTCAGGATTGGCCAATGGACAAGGTCACGCCTGGAACATCGTTGTTCTAAATGGTGTCTATTATCATTTGGATGCCACCTGGGATGACTCTGCACCGGATATTCCGGGTCAAGTCAAATATGATTATTTTCTAATTTCGGATGATCAGATGGCTCTGGATCATGAATTTGATACAGAAGGAATCAAGGGATTTTTTGAGAGAAAGAAAATGTTGGAGGGAATTGCTATTGATTTCGAATAACTTGTACCTATTTATCCCGTACATGCACTTCTAGGCCTCTGCCCACATAGAATAAAAGGACCATGAACCCGTAGTTCTCATTGCTGATCGGTTTCATTGTACACGTGCGGGAGGTGTCGCAAATTGCCCGGAATCATAAGTACAATTGCCCTGTTGATCAAAGAATTGACGCTGTTGGTGTCGTATGTAAGGAACAACGCGTTTCCACAGCCCCTTACCGAAGAAGAGGAAAGCCGGTACCTGGGGCGGATGGCGGAGGGGGATGCCAAGGCCCGTAACTTGTTGATTGAGCATAACTTGAGACTGGTTGCCCATATTGTGAAAAAATTCGATAATACCGGCGAAGACATGGAGGACCTGATCTCCATCGGGACCATCGGCCTGATCAAGGCGATCGAGAGCTATCGTCCGAATAAAGGTACTAAGCTGGCTACCTTCGCAGCCCGTTGTATCGAGAATGAAATTCTCATGCACTTGAGATCGCTGAAAAAGACCCGTAAAGACGTCTCCCTGCATGATCCCATCGGTACTGACAAGGAAGGAAATGAAATTACACTTATAGATATCCTCGGTTCGGAAGCCGATGATGTAATCAAGGAAGTCGATCTGAAGATTGAAAAGAGCAAAATATACCGCAACCTCGACATCCTGGATGACCGGGAAAAAGAGGTCGTTGTCGGCCGTTTTGGCCTGGACACGGGCGGGGAAGAGCGGACGCAGCGGGAGATTGCCAAGGAGCTTGGCATCTCGCGGAGTTATGTGTCGCGGATAGAGAAGCGGGCGCTGATGAAGCTGTATCATGAGTTTTATAAGGCGAAGCGGTGAAATTTAACGAAACACACCTCACTTTTCGGATGCCAGTTCCATCGCTGGTAACGTTAAGTCAGAGGTTCAATATTTCTTGACTCCATTGCACAAAAGATCGACCCAATGTCTGGGTCGATCTTTTGTTATAAGAACCCATGGGCGGCAAAGTCTCGGAGCTCACTCTGCACAAGAAAGAATTTTGAAAAGGGATAAGGACAGGAATCGGAATCTATAAAAGGGATCTAAGTTGAAGGAATAGTTTCTATTCGCAATCAGAACGCTATAACCTCCTAAATAGATATTACTATTTAGGATACATATTAACTGCTCGCAGAAAGGGGTGCTCTGCGCAGCCTCCCGAACCGTCAAAGCCTTTTATAGGCAAATAGCAGAATAATCACGGAAACAGCAGCATAGCTCAGTGAAACAAAGGGATATCCATTAATGCCGAAAAAATCAGTAACCGGTAACTTTTGCATTACACCGAGATACCAGAGGAAAAGATAGCAGAAGCTAAATAAATGCATCGAAAGAAACGAGCAGCCTATGGCGAGCGTAACCGTAAATAACAGACCTGTCAGAAGCATGATCAATTTTACGTATTCCTGTGCCAGCAGCAGATTCAGAATGGTGCCGCTAAAAAAAAGAGTGATACAGCCGGTAAAAAACACTATTTTAGAAATGAAATATTTCTGTTTATAAGCGAGGGTGGTATGGATGAACAAGTCCTTCACCTTGAATGTAATATTAGCAAACAAAAATAAAGGCGAGATCGAGGTGAAAATAAAAAGTACTCCGTCTAGCCCTTTGGATGAAGGCGAAAATTGAATCAGAAATAGAGGAATTAGCAGCAAATGCGTCTTTTCAAGGCTGCGTCTGTAAATTAACGCCTCAAGACGGATTAGTGCACCCAAATGTACATGGAAATAAGTCGAGGTCTGGGGCCAGGCCGACGATTTCGATTGGTTATGCACCAGGGCTGCCGCCGATCTATCAGACATTTTAATTTTCTGCCGGACAGGTTTAGGTGAACTGATTTTGATTTTGGAGGTAGCACCTTTCCTATAAAAAATACTGTCATAGCTTCGGGTTGCCCCAACCACATGCACAAGCAGAAATGCAAGTCCGATGATTACCAGCCTACTTGCAATAAAATCAGGTTCCCAGTTCACTTTGTGCATTAAGAATGTATTGTCGTAATGGTCAATATTCTGAAGGAAACCAAGTCCTCCATCCCATTGGCTAAGAGCCATAGCAGGAACAAATTGATCGATAATATTGTGGACAATAAACAGAAGTCCTGAGAAATCATAATAGGGATTAATTGTATCACGGTCAACTTGGACCAATACATAAGACAAATATCCGATGGAGAAGACAAAAATAAGGATGTTGCCGACAGTATTGCGTAACATATTGAACATATCCAGACACACAGCCAGACTGGCCAGAACATACAAAAAGGGGATGACGAGCAGAAGGAAAGGCAGAGCATATGACAGAAAAACAAACTCTGCGCTTTCACCACGACTAAATTGCATAATGATAGCCATTACTTCCACTGCTGCGGCAATAAAACATAGATACATAAAATTAGTTAACCTTTTGGACTCAAAATATCTATGAAGAGATAATGAAGAGCTTTTAATATACAAATCCAGCTTTGAATCTATGTCCAGTCTAATTGAACTGCGAATAAAATATATTCCACTAAAAATAAGGACGGTATGAAGGAACAGCACTACCAGAAGTCCCATCCAGGCTGAATTGTAAACTCCGCGAAAACCGCCTTCAAGTGAATTACTATGGATGACTGTTGTTAGTGTCGTATACGTCTGATTGCTGGAAGGAAAATAAAAAAAAGTGAGTATGGCAAAGAGAAGCAGAGTCCATAAAAAGGAACGTTTACGAATCTTCTCTTTTACTTGAGGAGTGACAAGCTGCAACTGGTTGAGAATCAGGGGCTTAATCATTTTAGCTCTCCCGCCAATCTGTCATGACCGCCAAATCTGTCCTTCATGTCCGGGGTGTCCTGATTCAGTTGATCTTGATGCATATAATATAAGTAGACATCTTCAAGGGTAGGCCCAATCTCTTCCGCGTGCGGGGCAGGGCGTGTGTAAGACAACACTCGTGTCTCCAGGCCGTTGCGGTTCATCTGGCTACCTCCGTAGATGTAAGGTACTTTTAAGTCTGCGTCGGGGCTCATCTCCGGAATTCTCCAGACTATATTGTTAATAGACTGCTTCAAGGTACCCGGGTCGCCTGAGGCAAGAATCCGACCTTTTTTCATAATAATGATATGTGTTGCAAGTGCCTCGACATCGGAGACGATATGTGTGAATAATACTACTGTGGAACGTTCGGCGTGTCTGGCAATGAGCTGTTTAAAGAATACCCGTTCATCGGGGTCGAGCCCTACTGTAGGTTCATCCAGAAGCAGGAAAGAGGGTTGATTTAGCAAAGCTTGGGCAATGCCGATCCTCTGCTTCATGCCTCCGGAGTAGGACTGTATCGGCTGGTCGCAAATTTCCGAGAGATTGAGTGAGTCCAGCAACTCCTGCACCACAACGGCAGCTTCCCTCCCAGGTAAGCCCTTCATGGCGGCAATATACATCAGAAACTCTCGTCCTGTCAGGACAGGGATCAGACCGATACTCTGGGGGAGGTATCCGAGCCTGCTTTTATATTTTTGGGCTGTTTTGTGAATATCATTGCCCTCATAGAGGATACGGCCACCTGACGGTTGCTCGATCATGGCGAGCATGTTCATCAAGGTGGATTTCCCTGCGCCGTTGGCTCCAAGCAGACCATAAATTCCTTTTTCTAATGTAATGTTAAGGGGATATAGAGCTTGTGTATCCTTTCCGTAACGCTTCTCTAATTGCTCAATTATAACGGTCATTAAACCCCACCTTTGATAATATTTAACAAATAAACAAGGAGAATTATACCATGAAAAATCATGAGTGATATGAAAACACAACAAACAAAAAATAATATTGTGAATTTTTGAACATGAAACTGTCAAATTAATCTTTAGCAGTGATTTAAGTATAGATGTGTGTTCATAATGCTGGTCGGCATCATCAGTATCACGAATAGAAAAGGGCACCGATGAAGCTGTATCATGAGTTTTGTAAGGCGAAGCGTTGACTTATCTGAGTAGAGGTTTCTTTTTTCCATTTATCATGAAAAGCAAGCGCAGCAAGAAAAAAACAAACCTGGCGCAGAAGCTCATCAGGCTTGTTCCTTTTCAAAAATATAAGAATTTAATGGTTTGCGCTACCGTTTCTACTTATCACCAAGCTGTATCCCCTTCTCCTCCACAAACCTCTCCAGAACCCTAAAATCCTCAGTAACCTTTTTAAAAGGTAAAGCCCCCAGTACCTTATCCCGGTAATCCTTCTTGGCTGCGGTGGACAGACGGGAATCCAGTATGCTGAGTACACCAAGGTCAGTTTCGCTGCGGATTAGCCGCCCGGTTCCTTGTCTTAAGCGGAGCAGCATGTCCGGTACAAAAACATCCTTCAACGGATTGTCTGCCATTGATGCTTTATATTCATAGACAGGATCGGAAGGAACAGGGAAGGGCAGGCGGAAAATGATTAACTGCGACAGATCGGAGCCTTCGATATTCACGCCTTCCCAGAATACACCGGTACTAAGAAGAACACCTTTACTGCCCCTGAATTCAGCGATCACCCCGTCCTGGGACGAGCCTTCTCTTTGCACATGTAGCGCCCATTCAAGCTTCTCGGAGTGTAACTTCTTATGAATGTACTTCATATCCTCCTTAGCTGAAAAAAGGACCAAAGTCCGCCCATCCGTTAAGTTGCAGAGCCTCATCATTTCCTTGTATGCCGCTTCAAGATAAGCTTCCCGGTTCTGATGGTTATAATAGGGGATGTCCTTCGCAATATACATCATGGTGTGATTGTCATAATCAAACGGTGAGGCCTGGCGCTCCATATAATCTCCCCTGTAACCGAGGGATTGCGTAAGATATGCGTATTGTTCCTCCAGCGTGTCGCCGCTTTGGCACATGGTAGCTGATGTTAAAACAACGGAGGTCTTCCCGTTAAATAACGTATATTTTAAAAATTGGCTTATGCCTTTAGGACAGATGCTGATGGTACTCTCCCGCTGGGTGTTGCTTGCCCATATCAGATAATTATCCTTCACTCCGGCGAGTACATCAAAAAGTTCTATAAGTCCGTTGATATCCTCAAAAAGATTATCGATCTCCCGCTCATGCTTGGAAGTTAAGACGGAAAGGCTGAGACTACACGCTTTTAAAATCTGTGACCCTCGTTTTAAGGGAACTCCTGTGATCTCCGATACTTTTATACGGTCATTGTCCTGCTTGGCTGTCTGTAGCAAATCTGCCTCGACCTGTTTGAAAATATGGCTAACACATCTTTTTAAAAATTTGAATTGCGCCATAAGCTCCCTATCTGCGGATTGCTTGAAGAGAATCTGTAGAGCGTCATCCAGAATACGGCCGGTTCTGCGGAATGTAAACTCGAGCGTCCCGGCATCTCTAACCTTTGCCTCCAAATTATGAGCTTCATCTATTACGATCAGAGCGGGCCGTTCAGTGATTAATCCCTTTGTTCCTTCTTTTTTCTTGATCAAATCACGGATGAGCAGGTCCTGGTTGACGATGATAAAATCCATATCGCTGGCGTTTGCATTAATTTTAGCCCTCATCTCGTAAAACGAACATGTACTTTTATATTGGCAACGTTCAAATTTGCAATCATTGACACACACGTTGGACCATACAGCATCACTAATACCGCCCTTAATATCTGCTCTCTCATCAATTTCATAATTCACAATCTGCCGGGCAAGTGTGGATAGCGGGGAACTTGAATCATCCGTCTGTAACAGGTCTGCTGCTCTGTAACGGCAAGCGTACTGTCCCATCCCTTTTCCGACTACAGAGCGAACCCTTGTAAATCCGAGCCGGCTTCCGATGAACCTCAGATCCTTATGTATCTGTTCTGAAAGCTGTATGGAGGATGTGGCAATAATGACCGGTTGCTGTGAGATCTGGTTAATGAGCAGGCTGGGAATGAGGTATGCAAAGGACTTACCGATGCCAACTCCGGCTTCAATCATTGCATTGCGTCCATTAATATAAGCATCCGCGATATCCAGAGACATATCTTGCTGCCCGAGCCGCTCTTTAAGTCCAATCCGGGGAAATCTATCGTACATCCGGAAGATGGCATTGACTAAAGAGGGCTCGATGTCCTTTTTTAGCTCCCGCTTCTGTAATTTATAGAGATCACTTAACCAGCTAATAACGACCGCCCCTTTTCATAATCAATGTTCTTCCTGCTATAGTTTTTTGGTGAGGTTGTAATTATCTTCTAAACTACACTTACAGTCAAGTGTGAGAACATAAAGCGGAGAAGGAGTGCATAGTGGGCAATTATCAAGGCGCTTGGCATCAGCCGGAAGGATGAGTGGATAGAGAAGCGGACGTTGATGGAATTTTTGTTGTAAATAATGATATTTTTAGCATTAATTTCAATTCGATTGTAGTAAAATGCTTCTTGTAAATGAAGGAAATAAACTCTATTTAAAGGAGACAATCTTTTGAATAAACTGTTAAAAACATTTTCCATTATATTGCTTATTTTTAATGTCGGGGGATGTGGGACTGGATCAAATAATCAAGAGAAGATCTTCAATGATAACAAGCGTTTAATGGATTCAGGGGATAGCTACACATTTAGCAGTAAGACAGGAAAGATTACAGAGGACCATGCAGAGATAAAATTCTCGGGCTTTTCAGGGGTCTATACTGTATGGAGCATAACTTCAGATGCTGACGTGACCACAAAGATTAACATTAACGGAAATGCTAAAGACGATAAATTTAAAATTATTCAGGTTAATGAATATAAAGAATTGATAACTCTTTGGAATGGGGAAGGAGCAACTGAGCTTACAATATCTATACCCAAAGGGAGTAGTGCAATTAAATGGGCTGGCAAACATGCTTCGGGCAAGGTGATGATGGAACTAGAAACAAAATCAGAGATGAAAATAGCTTCTCAGAAGGATCTGTTTGAGGGAGATGAATTTTTCAAAAAAGATTAATATGAGATGTAACTATCGACAAAGTTAAAGCCGTGTTGACACGGCTCTTCTTTGTATTGTGTTGTGTTGTGCAAATGGGGCAGGTGAGCTACGAAGTAAAATCTTCACCATCTTAGTCTGTAGAATGTCCCTAATGATAAGTTGTTGACTCTGTAGTCAAAAAGTGATAAAGTAACTCCCATGAGCAGACCAAGAGAATTTGATGTCGATCGTGCGTTGCACCAGTCTATGGAAGTGTTTTGGAACAAAGGATATAAGTCAACCTCCTATGAGGATCTAACTCGTACGACTGGGGTTAAAAAGCAAAGTTTGTATGGTGTATTTAACGACAAGCGTTCGTTGTTCTTAAAGGCGTTGGTACATTATCGTGAGCAAAATACAGAGATATTAGAAAAGCTGGATGCTCAGGAAATGTCGCCACTGAACAAGCTGGAGTCTTTACTTGACTTTCTTCTGAGCGAGGAAATCGCATGCCGCGGATGCCTGATGGTAAATTCCGCAATGGAGTTCGGAACAGAAGACGATCAGGTCACCCGTGAAATAGAGTTGATGTTTGCTGAAGCAGAACATGTGCTAGAGAAGATTATCATCAGTGGCCAAGAGCAGCAAATGATTACGTCCCGTTATTCCAGCAAAGAGTTGGCAGCCTATCTGCACAACGCTATTATCGGCGCGAGGATGATGGAAAAATCAGGTGCATCCCGGGAACAGGTCGAGGCAGTATTACGCGTGTCTTTTTCTTTAATATCGCCTTGATCTTTTTTTTGCCAAGTTTTTGACTACGTAGTCAAGTAAATGTCGTCGCTATCAGTAGAACGCTATTATTAAATTAAAGGAGGTGATGCTTTTCGAGATGCGCCTTCAGGCTAAATTCGAATCGAAGTCAAGCTGATCTTAAGCGCAGGCGACAAGTCTGTGATAATAATTAGATTTTTTCGAAAAATATATTAAATTTGGAGGATATTATGAACCATACTCAATCTGTAGAACCCTTGTTTACGTCTTTTGAATTAGGCAACTTGAAATTATCTAGTCGCATTGTGATGGCACCAATGACCCGGCAATTTTCTCCGGACGGCGTGCCTGGTGCAAACGTAGCTGCCTATTACCGCCGCAGAGCTGAAAATGGTGTGGGACTTATTGTGACTGAAGGAACGGTGATCAATCATCCGGATGCGTCCAATCAAGCCAACGTTCCGTTCTTTTATGGTGAAGCTGCACTAAACGGCTGGGCCAATGTGGTAGCTGAGGTGCATGAAGCGGGCGGTAAGATTATCCCACAGATCTGGCATATGGGAGCACGAGGCCAAGTGAATGATTATTCGGAAGTGGAAATTGCTGATATCGTTCAAGCTTTTGCACAGGCAGCAGCCGAAGCTAAGCGACTTGGATTTGATGGTATTGAGTTACATGGTGCGCATGGATATTTGATCGATCAATTCTTCTGGGAAAAAACCAATCAGCGTACCGATCGTTATGGCGGTGATATGCTTGCACGCACACGTTTTGCCGTGGAGGTCATTGAGGCTTGCCGTAAGGCAGTTGGGCCGGATTTCCCGATTGTACTGCGTTTATCGCAATGGAAATCTACTGAATACACAGCAAAATTGGCTGAAACACCGGAACTACTGGAACAGTTCCTGGCGCAACTGGTTAATGCAGGCGTGGATATTTTCCACTGTTCCACTCGCCGTTTCTGGGAACCTGAATTCGAGGGCTCTGAGCTGAACTTTGCCGGCTGGACCAAGAAGCTGACAGGCAAACCGACCATTACAGTTGGTTCTGTTGGCCTGGATGGAGATTTCACTAGTTTGTTCGCCGAAGGAAAAGGTGCAAATCATGTTGGGATTGACCGGTTGATTCAAAAGCTCGAACATGAAGAGTTTGACTTGGTAGCCATAGGTCGTGCTCTGTTAGCAGATCCTGCTTGGGCAGATAAAATCCGTGACGGCCGGACAGATGAGCTGATTCCTTTTACAGCAGAGGCCCTAAAGACACTTCATTAATACTTTCTCCGAATTGACAGAACACACTATTATATGTAAAATTTAAATCATACTTATCTCATCGACATAATAATATATTGGTGTGGTTGACCAGTTCGACTGGAGACTGAGGCGGATTTCACGACATGTGATCCGCCCAGTCTCCTATTTGCGTTTATCGCCAAAGGAGAGAGAGCGGATGAGTGAAAGGCTGAACGGAAGCAAGAAGTGGAGATTCGATACGTTGCAGGTGCATGCTGGGCAAGAGCCGGATCAGGCTACTGGTGCACGGGCGGTGCCGATTTATCAGAGCAGCTCTTTTGTATTTAAAAGCACGGATCATGCTAGTGCGGTGATTAATTTTGAAGAAGAGGGCAACATTTACACGCGGATCAGCAATCCGACGAATGCTGTGCTGGAGCAGCGGATCGCCGCTCTGGAAGGCGGAGTGGGGGCGTTGGCCGTAGCTTCAGGCTCCACAGCAGTAACGTATGCAATCTTTAATCTGGCAGGAGCCGGAGATGAGATTGTTGCAGCTAACACTTTGTACGGCGGTACGTTCAATCTGCTGGATGTCAGTCTGCCGAAGCTGGGCATTAATACCGTGTTTGTATCCCCAGATGATCCTGACAATTTTCGTCGTGCCATCACGGACCGGACCAAAGCGCTGTTCGTTGAATCGATTGGCAATCCAGGTTTGAATGTTGCTGATATCCAAGCCATAGCTGATATTGCTCATGAACATCATCTCCCATTGATCGTGGATAATACGTTCGGTAGCCCTTATCTTGTACGTCCGTTTGAGCACGGTGCGGATATTGTGGTGCATTCTGCGACCAAATATATTGGCGGGCATGGCACCTCCATCGGCGGTTTGATTGTGGATGGCGGCACCTTTGATTGGACCAGTGGCAGATTTCCGGGTTTTACGGAGCCAGACCGCAGCTACAATAATCTTCGTTATGTCGAGAAGTTCGGAGAACTAGCGTATATCACCAAAGTCAGGGTGCAGTTTTTACGAGACATGGGGGCGGCGATCAGTCCGTTTAATTCTTTTTTACTGCTGCAAGGATTGGAGACCTTGTCTCTGCGGCTGGAAAAGCATCTTGCGAACACGCGAGTTGTCGTTGAGTATTTGGAAAACCACCCGGATGTGGCCTGGGTCAATTATCCGGGCTTGCCTAGCAGTCCATATTACTCGTTGGCTGAGCGGTATTTTCCGAAGGGGCCAGGGTCGATCTTTACGTTTGGTTTAAAAGGAGGCTATGAGGCCGCGAATGTCTTCATCAATAATCTAGAGTTGTTCTCGCATCTGGCCAATGTGGCGGACGCCAAATCGCTGGTGATCCATCCGGCCAGTACGACACATGCCCAGCTCTCACCGGAGCAGCAGCTCGCCGGAGGAATAACTCCCGACCTGATTCGGTTGTCGATCGGCATTGAAGATCCCGAGGATCTGAAGGAGGATTTAGAACAAGCGATTCGGAAGGCACAACTAGCTGTGGCGGATGCAACTGAGGAGACAGCAGCTCCAGAGGCGGAGCAAATAACAGGTTAGCAACGTTTAGCCAGAATGGATTAATACACAAAACGGCCCTGTTTCGCATTTACTTGCGACAAGGCCGTTTTATTGTTTTGTGAACATATAAGCCAGTTTACATGCCTGCTTAATGTTACCTAAAACCAGCAATGGCGGTGCTTACAGAGGTTGAGAATATTCCTTATTTTGCTATAATTCAGGTAGTATGAGCAGTCGTCGACACTCATGAATTAGGAATCCTCTGATTAAAAGGAGACGTTCTTATGAACAAGCGTAATAAATACATTTTATTCGGAATAGTGATGCTAATCATCGTTGGTTTAGGCATCTTCTATATGTCTCCGAGTAACACGACTTTTAAAAAAGCTGTATTGGACCAATTGGATGTAGCAGAAGTAAGCTCCATTAAAATTGATAAATCAGGAGCTGCTGTAGATGAAAACGAAGTAACCATTACAGATCCGGGCGAGATCGATAAAATACTAGGCACACTCGCTCAGATAAACTTACGTAAGTCGAGGCTATCTAACATTAAATATAATGATTCATATTGGATAACCATCGAGACAAAGAGTGAGAATTTGAAGTTTGGAATCACACTCTATGATCAAAATTATTTAGAAACTTATGAATATAATGCAAAGATTCCTAAAAATAAAATCCAATCCTACAAAATAACGAACGACTTTGATCTAGAGGTTATCCGCGATTTATTTAAAAAGTGATATCAAGCTCTTGCACTTAAAACTTATGCATACAAAAAGCAGCTATTCTCCAGTGTTTTAGAGAGTCGCTGCTTTAATTTTTTTTGAGTGCTGGCGATTTTATTCCTAGGTAACCCACTACAACGAAGCGGACTCCTTAGCTGCATAACGATTCGACGGGACTTCCAGCCCGAGATGTTCTCTTAATGTACTGCCCTCGTATTCGGTGCGAAACAACCCACGTTGCTGCAGAAGCGGCACGACCTGATCCACGAATTCTTCAAGTCCGTCTGGCAAAGAGGGGGCCATTAGCATAAAACCATCGGCTGCGCCTTCCAAAAACCATTTTTCCAGAGTATCCGCAATCTTCTCCGGTGTACCTACCAGATGATCCTGGCTGAAGGATCCGATAATGAGAGAATAAACTTCCCTGAGTGTAGGGTTCTCCCGGGCAATGACAGGCTGATGTTTGGCATAGTCAGGATTCCGGGCTTCCAAGTGAACCAGTCCTGCCTGAGCGGCGGTGGTTTGTGTCGTAAATCCACTGAAATCAAGCTCTTTAAAATAATCGGCCAGGAAGTCGAGAATATCGCTATCCGGTAGCAAATCTTCCAAGCGTTTTAACTTGGCATAGGCTTCTTCCTCCGTGGGGGCAATGACTGGAGATATTCCTTGCAGAATAAAGACGTCGTCCGGGTTCCGGCCATATGAGGCCACTTCTTGCTTAAACTCCTGATAATAGGCTTTGGCATCCTCAAAATTATATTTTATGGCGAAAACCACTTCTCCGACTCGTGCCGAGAACCTCCGCCCGGCCTCCGAATTCCCTGCTTGAACCAGCACGGGATGACCTTGCGGGGAACGGGCAATATTAAGTGGCCCTTCCACAGCAAAAAACTCCTCTTTATGATGGAGCCGGTGCAGCTTATCTGGATCGAAGAACTGTCCGGACTCTTTGTCATACAGAAAAGCATCATCCTCCCAGGAATCCCACAGGCCGCGCACGACATCTACGAATTCCTCGGCTCTTTTGTAGCGATGATTGATCTCGAAGTGGGACTCTGCTCCGAAGTTCCGGGCTGTGTTCCCGGACAAGTCCCGGGTGGTGACGATATTCCAGCCTGCTCTTCCTTTACTGATCTGATCCACGGACAGGAATAGACGAGCCAAATTGAAGGGTTCAATGTAAGAGGTTGAAGCGGTGGCTACCAAACCGATCTTGGAAGAGGAGCCTGCCAGTGCGGCGATTAGCGTAATAGGCTCGAAGCGGTTGAGGATATTGGGGTGGGATTGTTCATTAATCGCGAGGCTGTCTGCGAGAAAAGCCACATCGAACTTTCCGCGTTCAGCGGTTCGGACAAGCTCACGGTAATAATCAATATCTATGCTGGCTCCAGGATGTGCTGACTCTAGTCTCCACGATGAAGCATGCATACCTGTTCCGACGAGATAAGCGGATAATTTAATTTCTCTTTTGCGTGTCATTTGGGGCATTCCTCCTAAATGAGGGTCTCCAGTTGACTGGTCGAAACTCATATAATCAATAAGTATGTAGGTTTGATTAATGGGTATTTATGCAAAAGATTTTAAATAGATGAACTAGGTTTGTCAATATTAAATTTTCAAATTATTAGCAAAAAAATAGGTTGTTGACGATTGTTAAAATTTGCGATACTATGACCTCAATATAACCGATTGAATTACTCGGAAATAAATGCGCGACCAGTCAACTGGAGATGCCGCTTCTAAATCAACTATTTAGAGCTGCATCTTTTTTTATGAGATGAGGTGGGGAAGTGGCAAGGATAGGCGCGGCAGTCGTAGAACGAAATGTGCCAGTACCGATGAGAGATGGAACCCTCTTGTATGCGGATGTATACCGCCCTGAATCCGAAGGTCTTTATCCGGTGCTATTGCTCAGAACGGCATATAACAAGGAAGATGCCCAGAGTATGAACTATGCCCATCCGTCCTGGTATGCGCGGCAGGGATATATTGTCGTGGTACAGGATGTCAGAGGGCGGTGGGCTTCAGAGGGTGAGTTTCATCCTAATAGCTATGAGGAGGAGGATGGATACGACACGGTTCAATGGGTATCGGCGCTTCCTGGCGCCCTACCCAAGGTTGGCATGTACGGGTTCTCCTACTGCGGGGCAGTGCAATGGCAAGCGGCATTAGCACGGCCACCAGCGCTGATATGCATTGCTCCGGGAATGATCGGTTCAGACGCCTATCAGGGAAAGACGTATCGCAATGGCGCTTTTGCACTCGCGAGTCTGTTATCCTGGGTGCTATTCGTGGCCCAGGACACAGCGCTGCACCGGGGGCGGAGTGATTGGGCGGCGGACATCCCTGGGCTGTATGCGGGAATCCATTCGTTATATGGCAAGCTCCCGCTAAAGGAGCTGCCGGAGCCGCTTGAGGAGCTAGTTCCCTTTTATAAAGAATGGTTGGAGCATCCAGAAAGAGAGGAATACTGGCTTCCCTCGTCACTAAAGGAGCAGTATCAGAAGATTGAGGTGCCTGCTCTGCATATCGGCGGCTGGTATGACCTGTTCATTGACGGAACGATTGAGAACTACAACGGTGTCCGCCAGCATGGGGCCACTGAGACCGCCAGAGAGAACCAGCAGCTATACATCGAGCCATGGTTCCATATGCCATGGTCCAGATATGTAGGCGAAATGGATTTTGGGCCGGAAGCGGTTAACCGGATCGATGAGTTGCAACTGCAGTGGTTCGACAGATGGCTGAAGGGTAAGGTGCCGCAGGGTCGTGAAACAGCGAACATCCCCATCCAGTTCTTCCTGATGGGAAGCAATAGCTGGCGGCAGGCGGAAGAGTGGCCGTTGCCTGGGACACGAATTACGGATTACTACTTACATAGCACGCGTAAAGCCAACTCCATCAATGGAGATGGGCGACTAGATACGCTGCATCCAACGGATGAATATCCGGATGTCTATGTCTATCATCCTTCCATTCCGGTGCCTGCGCTTGGGGGGAGGTCGGGCGCTGTACCAGATTTAACGCCGATGGGGCCGAAGAATCAAATCCCTGTGGAACTGAGGAACGATGTGCTCGTCTATACCTCGGAGCCGCTGACCAAGGGATTGACCGTCATTGGAGAGGTTGTCGCTGTCCTCTTCGTTTCTTCGAGTGCCGAGGATACAGATTTTGTTGCTAAGCTGGTCGATGTCCATCCGGATGGTCGGGCGTTCAATGTTGCAGAAGGCATTTTACGGGTCAGTTACCGGAACGGACTGGAGCGGCGCGAGCCGATTATTCCGGGTGAGGTGATGGAGCTCCATCTCTCGCTTGGGCCAACGGCGATAGAATTTTTACCAGGGCATGCGATCAGGCTGGATGTGACAAGTTCATTGTTCCCCACCTTTGACCGGAATCCGAACCGGTTGCTGAATCCCGGAGAGGTGACGGAGAGGGATTTCGTTACAGCGACGCAGAGTCTTTTTCACGATAACAATTATCCATCGAGGCTTGAGCTGCCGATCATCGAGGAATGAAAAACAAAAGAGGTGCAGGGGATGACAGTAGCTTATATCTGGTTTGATCTTGGATACACGCTGGTTTATTTGGAAAGGGAGGCGGCGTACCGTGAATTTCTGCTCGAACAAGGCATAGAGAGGTCTCTGCAGGCCATTGAAAAAGCCTATCATCAGACCGACAAACTGTTCATGCGTCAATATAAAGGGGCGCTAGGCAAGGATACGGATACGTTCTATCCGTGGTACATCGGTATATTGAATTACTCTCTGAACGTACATTTCGATCTGGTCCGCCAATGCAGACGGCTGCGGGAAATTGAGGCCCAGCAGCAGAGCGGCTGGCGGGCGTTCCCTGAGACACTGGAAGTGCTGGGTGCCCTTAAAGAGCGTTCTTACGGGATTGGTCTGATCAGTAACTGGGATCTTACGGCGAGATCGGTGCTGGAGGAGAACGGGCTGCTGCCCTTCTTTGATCAGATTGTCATTTCCTCAGAGGTGGGCGCGGTGAAGCCGGATGAGGTCATTTTTCGGAAGGCGCTGAAGTTGGCGGGAGTGAGTGCCGGGCAGAGTCTGTATGTGGGTGACAACTATTATGACGATGTCATTGGCAGTCAGCGCGTGGGGATGGAGAGCTGTCTCATCAACCGGTTTGGCAAGCTTGGGATTGAGGAGATTGGGCAAGTGCCGACTCTTTCATCCATTAAGGAACTTCCGCAGCTGCTGGGCGCATCACCGAAGAAAATATCAAGGGGCTAGTAAGTGTACATTATCGCGAGGCATTAACGATTGCACATTACTAAGATAAAGGTGGGAAAGAAGATGACGAACAAAAAGCTAACGAACACAAAGAAATCCTTATATGTCCTCTCGTTGATTACGGCTGTACTCATGGTGCTGGTGTTATCTGCCTGCGGCAAAGATACAGCGAAAACGAACGCTTCACAGTCACAGTCAAAGTCACAGCCCACCAGTAGTACAGAAGCAACGCAAGCTCCTGAAAGTACAGAAGCACCGAGTGCTGAACCGAAAAGCGGAGGCAAGGTCGTCGTCATTATCCCGCAGGATCTGGATTATTTGGACCCTCATCTGGCGGTAGCGGCTGGAACGGCCGAAGTGCTGTTCAACGTGTTTGAAGGTCTTCTGAAACCGAATGATAAAGGCGAGCTGTATCCGGCAGTTGCTGAATCCTATGAGGTATCCCCGGACGGCTTGACCTATACCTTCAAAATCCGCAGCGGTGTAAAGTTCCATAACGGCAAAACCGTGACCTCTGCAGATGTGAAGTATTCTTATGACCGCCTGGCGGGTACCGCCACAGGCAAGCCACTGTCCACAGCTTATGAAAGTGTAGCCTCGATTGAGGCGCCAGACGCTTCAACGGTTGTTTTCAAGCTGAAGGAGAATAATTCCTCGTTCCTGACCTCCTTGACCGCGGCGAGCGGAGCGATTATTCCGGAAGGTTATGAGGACAGTAACAAAACGCCTATCGGCACAGGCCCGTTCAAGTTCAAGGAGTATCTGCCCGGACAGCGTCTTGTTGTTGAGAAGAATTCCGATTATTACGTGAAGGATATCCCTTCGCTGGATCAGGTGGAATTCCGGATTATTACGGACAGTGAAGCTGCGCTACTGGCTTTGAAGTCAGGAGAGGCGGATATTTATCCACGGATCGGGACAGAACGGCTTGAGGAAGTGGCTGATAAGTTCAACGCCGTCAGTGCCCCGCAAAATCTGGTGCAGCTCGTGACCTTCAACATTGCCAGAAAACCGTTCAATGATGTCAAGGTGCGTCAGGCGATCAACTATGCGGTTAACAAAGATGAGATTATTGCCGGGGTTGCACTGGGCAAGGGAACCAAGCTAGGTTCCAATCTAAGCCCTGTACTTGCCAAGTACTATCAGGAAGGTCTGGAGGATAAATACGCCACGGATATTGAGAAAGCCAAGAGTTTGCTCGCCGAGGCCGGTTATCCGAATGGTTTTGAAACTACCTTGTCGGTGCCGTCCAACTACCAATTCCATGTCGATACGGCACAGGTCTTCGCTCAGCAGCTTGCGCAAATTGGCATTAAAGTCAAGATCGAGCCTGTGGAATGGGCAGTCTGGCTGGAACGGATTTATAAAGGTCGTGATTACGATCTGACGATTATCGGGCTGGATGGCAAGCTCGACCCGTACTCTATTTTGAACAAGTATCTGTCAGATTCGCCGAACAACTTTTTCAACTATAAAAATCCGGAGTTTGATGAGACGCTGAAAGCTGCCGTTAAGGAAGTGGACGATGCCAAGCGGGTGGAGTTGTATAAAAAAGCCCAGACCATTCTGGCTGACGATGCTGCAGCTGTGTATATTATGGACCCTAACCTGAACGTAGCTATCAGCAAAAAGCTGACCGGATACAAGCAGTATCCGATCTATGTACAGGATCTGTCGACCGTGCACTTTACGGAGTAACCTGCGGGAGGATTCAAGGCATGAACTATTACGCACGCCGGTTAGTCACGCTCTTTTTGACGGTATTGTTCGTCGTAGTATTGACGTTCACTGCCTTTCGCATCATCCCTGGTAATCCGGCGTTGGCCATTCTGGGAACGGAGGCGTCGAATGAGCAGATTGCTCTGCTTGAAGCGAAGCTCGGCACCGACCGTCCCCTTCTGGTCCAATTCGGTGATTGGCTTGGTAACGCGGCTCTGCTGGATTTCGGCGAATCACTGCGTTTCTCGGAGCCGGTGTTGAAGCTGATCATCAGCCGTGTTCCTGTCACGTTATCACTGGCGCTGCTTGCGCTAGTGATTTCCGTGTTTACAGCGGTGCCGCTTGGTATTCTGGCCGCCAAATCGCACGGCAAGAAATGGGATGCTCTCATCTCGATCGGCACACAGTTCGGATTAGCCATTCCCTCCTTCTGGATGGGCATCATCCTGATTCTTGTGTTCGGGCTGACGCTGAGGTGGTTCTCGGTCAGTAGCTATGTACCGTGGTCAGAGAGTCCACTTCTGGCATTAAAGTCGATTGTATTGCCCGCTGTTGCGCTAGCGATTCCGCAGATCGCAGTGATTGTCCGGTATTTGCGCACCACGATGCTGGAACAGCTGAATCTGGATTATGTGCGTACTGCCAGAAGCAAAGGGCTGTCTGAACGGTCGATTCAATATATACATGTGCTCAAAAATGCGCTATTGCCGGTCATAACTATTGTCGGGATTAATTTTGGCGAACTGCTGGCCGGTAGTCTTGTCATTGAACAGGTCTTCACACTGCCAGGCTTCGGCAGTCTGCTGATTACCGCCATCGGCAACCGTGATTATCCGCTGGTGCAGGGGCTGGTGCTGCTAATCGCTGTCACTGTCATTATCATTAATTTTATTGTCGATCTGTCTTACCGCTGGTTGGACCCGAAAATTCGTCTAAAGTAGAGGGCTCTTAAGGATGAGGATAAATAAAAGCTTCAGTCTGGTGCTCGGTAGTCTGTTCGTAGGGCTGCTGCTTGTCATTATGATAATCAGCCTCTTCTACACCCCTTATGGGGAGAATGTCATGAGTATAACCGAACGCTTGCAGGCACCGGGCTCAGCGCATTGGCTGGGAACGGATAACTTCGGGCGAGATGTGCTTAGCCGCATTATGGTCGGGGCACAGACAGCCTTTCTGGTCGGCTCTATATCCGTAGCGATTGGCCTTACTTGTGGTTTCATTGTGGGTACCTTAGCCGGGTATGTGGGAGGCTGGGTCGATGAGTTGATGATGCGGGCTACGGATGCATTGCTGGCCTTTCCCGGCATTCTGCTGGCGCTGTTGCTAGTGTCTATCTTCAAGCCAAATCTGTTCCAGACTATTATCGCTATAGGTGTGTTATCCGTCCCATCCTTCGCACGGGTGATTCGCAGCGGCGTACTGCAGCACCGGGAAGCGGACTATGTGCGAGCGGCAAGAGGAATTGGCGCAGGACATTTCAACGTCATTTTTATTCAGATCCTACCCAATATTATTTCTTCTATTATAACAACGGCGGCACTTAGCTTCTCGACGGCGATTTTGGTAGAAGCGGCGCTCAGCTATCTGGGACTTGGCGTTCAGCCACCTGATCCCAGCTGGGGCAGGATGCTGAACGAAGCGCAAGGATATTTGAACAAGGCACCTTGGTATGCGCTGGCGCCGGGGCTGTTGATCACATTATCGGTGCTTGGCTTCAACCTGCTCGGGGATGGTATCCGCGATTTGCGCGACAACGTGAACAGAGGGGGATGACTAAGTGGCTGAGAGGGAAACGGAACGTCAGAAGATACTGGACATCCGCAATCTACGAATAGAACTGAAAGGACGGCGGCGGGAACGGCTGACTGTAGTGGACGGAATCTCGCTGTCGGTATCTCGGGGAGAGACACTGGGGATTGTCGGCGAATCGGGCTGTGGCAAAAGCGTGTTGTCACTTTCAATGCTCGGACTGCTGCCCAAGGCGATGGAAATCAGCAGCGGGGAAATCTGGTACGGGGAGCGGGAGGGTACGGCGCAACCTTTACATCTTCTGAAGCAGAAGGAGCTGCGGAATATCCGCGGCCGGGAAGTAGCCATGGTTTTTCAGGACCCGATGAGTTCCCTGAATAACAGCTTGACGATAGGCTATCAGGTGACGGAAGGACTGCGTCTCCACCTGGGCTATTCCCGTCAGGAGGCTGCGGCACAGGCTATTGAGCTATTCCGTAAGGTTGGTCTGGCGCGTCCAGAAAAGCTGCTGAAGGAATATCCGCATCAGCTCTCTGGCGGCATGCGGCAACGGGTGATGATCGCCATTGCTATCGCTTGCAATCCCGGGCTGTTGATCGCAGATGAACCGACCACGGCGCTGGACGTGACCATCCAGGCGCAAATTCTGGAGGTCATGCGGCAGATCCGCGATCAGGACGGAACTTCGATTGTACTGATCTCACATGATCTTGGTCTTATCGCGGAGATGTGTGACCGGATTGCAGTGATGTACGCGGGACGGATCGTGGAGGAAGGGACGGTGGGAGATATTTTTGACCGGCCTCGTCATCCGTATACGATTGGGCTGCTGAACTCTATTCCGTCGCCATCCCATAAAGGTCACAGGCTACACTCGATCCCGGGTGTCGTTCCGGGTCTACATGAGCGGTCGGTTGGCTGTACTTTCGCTCCCCGCTGCCAATATGCCATGGAACGTTGCCGAACAGAGCAACCTAAGCTGTCGCCGGTTGGATTCGGGCATACATCCAGCTGCTTTCTGGTAGCGGAAGAGGGGGTGAAAAAGGGTGACAACCGAAATACCGCTGATCGAGCTGAGGGAACTGGAGAAGTATTATACGAAACGAGTGTGGCCGCAGAAGAGACAGGTGCTACGAGCCGTTGACGGTGTCTCTGTTTCGATACGGAAGGGAGAGACGCTGGGATTGGTCGGCGAGAGTGGCTGCGGCAAGTCGACATTAGGCCAGATAACGGCCAGGCTGCTTGAGCCAAGCGGTGGTGGTCTTTTCTACAATGGGGAGGAGATATCTGGTTCAAAAGGTCGGAAGCAGCAGGAGCTGCGGCGCCGGATTCAGTACGTCTTCCAGGACCCGTTCACCTCCCTGAATCCACGCTTCAAGATTGGACGGCTGCTGGAGGAGCCGCTGAAGTTGAACCGCTTGGGCAAGGCTGCGGCCCGGTGGAGCAAGGTCAATGACATGCTGGAGAGTATCGGTCTGGACGAGTCGTATCGGAGCCGGTATGCCCATGAATTAAGTGGTGGGCAGCGCCAGCGGATCGGCATTGCGCGAGCACTTATGCTCAACCCGGAGTTTCTCGTGCTCGACGAACCGGTGTCTGCGCTGGATGTCTCTGTCCAAGCCCAAGTGCTCAATTTGCTAAAAGACCTTCAGCAGGAGCTATCGCTAACGTATCTATTCATCTCGCATGATCTGAATGTCGTCCATTATATGAGTGACAGAGTGGCTGTCATGTATCTGGGCAAAATCGTCGAGATTGGTGATATGGAGGAGGTGTACGCTCATCCTCTGCATCCTTATACGCAGGCACTGGTCTCCTCCATTCCGGCAGAGCGTACGGCACAGAAGCGGGAACGAATCGTACTTGAGGGCGATCTGCCAGACCCTTCTGCGATTCCATCGGGCTGTGCGTTCCGCACGCGCTGTATGCACGCCCACGACAGATGCTTCTCGGAAGCGCCCACCCTTGCGGACGTGAGGGAAGGGCATGCGGTCAGTTGTCATTTGTGGACAGAGGAGAGTTATAGCGTGAACAAGATTAGAGAAGTCAGAACCGCCTCCCTATAAAATCGCGAAGAGCACAGAGGGATTTTTCAAAATGGTATGTATATCTTTAGGCGAGCTCTTAACGGGTGATTGGCACATGTATCGATAGGGTGCCTATCCCCGTTTTTTATTGTCATGAAGAAACGCGGGTTACCCCGATTAGTTGAAGTTGAGACGTCTAAGTCTCTCATCTATTGTCATAACCTAGAAAAAACTGCTATATTTATTGGGGATTACAAGAAATAGCGGGGTGCATCACATGGGGGATCGGCTTTGGAAATGGTATCGCTTCACATTTATACAGACGCCAATAGCAGCGCTGGTGATTATTGCCTTGCTGGTGGGAGGCATGTATGCGCTGATGACGGGGATTGAGGTTCGCCAGTACAGCTCGGCGCTGGGGACGATTGATGCGGACAGTAACTCAGAGGTTATCCATTTGAGTGTCTTGTTAGGCACCGGAACCCCTGAACTGCAGAGTAACGATGAAGTCGTGTGGTACACCGAAGAAAGCGGGAATCGTTATCCCGCCAAGGTGAACAGTATCCATGAGGAGGACCGGGGGACGATTGTGGTCATTCAGGTAGAACCTGCAGTGTGGGATCGGGCCAGCGCGGAAGGATCAGGGAAGCAGAAGCCATATGTCGTGGAGATTCCAGTCGGCAAACAGACGGTTATGCAGCGGCTTTTCCAGAAAGGGGATAGTCATGGGGAATAACACTCAGCAATCGGTGTGGTCACAGCTCCGCATGTTATGGCCCATTATCCGCAGGTATCGACTGCCATTAATCAATCTGTTTCTATGTGTGCTCGTCACATCCGTTGTTGGCATGGTTTATCCTTACATATTTGGTCTGTTGGTTGATGAGGTTTTCTATCATCGGAACATGTCCTTCTTCTTATTTATTGTAGCAGGCTATGGTTTGATCTATATCTGTGAGCAAGGGCTTCACCTGGTACTTAACAGTGTGTGGACCTATCTGGTCACACGCTTCACATTTGATATCCGTAAAAAGCTGTATGATAAGCTGCTCACCCTGAAGTCCACCTTTTTTCATAATAGTCGTACAGGGGACCTGATGACGATCCTTAACCGGGATACAGAAGAGGTCATGGAGTTTATTCATTGGAACATTTTTTATTTATCGGCGAACGCCCTTAGACTGCTAACAGCTGTAGCGTTTGTCTTATACGCGAACGTGTATCTAGGACTGCTTATGGTGGTTGTCATTCCTGTGGTTACCTTTACTACACTTGCATTTAACCGGGCCACGAAGTCACGAATGGAGCGGCAGCGCAAACAATATGGGAAGCTGATGAGCTGGTGTGTAGAGATGCTTGGCGGATTACGTGATATTCGCTTGATGGGTGCTGACCGTTATACTACCCGCCAATTTGTCCATCAACTTGCCGATTATATGCGGCTTAAGAATCAAACTAGCAGCATCGGGTTCTTCTCCGAACGTGCAGTTAGCTTGGTTGCGCTCGTATCCGACCTGATTCTGTACATAACTGCAAGTATCCTCATTGTGAATGGTCAGCTGACGGTAGGCGGGTTCGTGGCGATGATTGAATACTTTGCCAGAGCGAGTGGCCTACTGAAGAATATGTCAGGAGCTGGCGCGAGACTGCAGCAAAATAAAGTAGCCCTTGAACGCGTGAGGGGCCTTCTGCTTGAGCAAGAAGAGGATCGCTCGCTGAATTCCCCTGATCTGTTGATCACAAAAGGCAATGTAGAATTCTCGAAGGTTTCGTTTGGTTATCGGAAAGAGACGCCAGTCCTTCGCGATTTAAGCCTAAGCATTCCAGGCGGGCAAACGGTAGCGATTGTAGGAAAAAGCGGAAGCGGCAAAAGCACGCTGATCTCGCTGCTTCTTCGTCTGTACGATCCGGAGGAAGGAGAGATTCGGATTGACGGGATGCCGATTCAGCATTGCCGGTTGGCTTCGATCCGCCGTTCAATTGTGGTGGCGCTACAGGAGCCATATCTGTTCGAAGGCACGATTCGCGACAATTTGCTGTGGGGCAATGCACAACAAAGTGATCAGATGTTATGGCATGCCTGTGAGCAAGCTGCGATCCATGACTATATTCTCAAACTGCCGCATGGACTGGACACAAAGGTAGGAGGGACCGAGGGCATATCCATGTCGGGAGGTCAAAAGCAACGGATAGCCCTTGCGCGAACATTTATGAAGCAGCCGAGAATGGTCATCTTTGACGAAGCAACATCCGCATTGGATGGGGAAACGGAGCAGGTGGTCAGAGATAGCTGGCGCAAGCTGGGTCGTCAGACGACGATCATCATCATCGCTCACCGCCTTTCGACGATTAGGGAAGCTGATCAGGTGGCTGTGCTGGATGAGGGACGAATCGTTGCTTATGGACATCATGAGGAGCTACTTCAGAGGAGCAGTGCCTACCGTAAGCTTTTTGCAGAACAGTATACAGAATACGGGGAGGTCATAGGTAGATGAAGCAGTCGCTAACGATACGTATGCAATGGTTCCGATCGTTCAAGCCGGAGTGGAGACAGCATCGGTTATTGTTCGGCGGATTGATTGGAGCGAATGCGATGCTACTCCTGCTGGGGCTAGCCTCTCCACTGCTATTCAAGCTTTTAGTGGACCGGGTAATGATCGGCCGTGAGCTTGGGTTGCTTTGGTACATTGGCATAGGATATATCCTCCTGTATGTCATAGAGAGCGCAGTGACGGGTGGACAACTGGTGGCACAGAATAAACTTTCCAATCGATTGACCTTCGCAGTCCGCAGGAAAGTGTGGGCTCGGTTTATACATATGCCGTTCGAGAACTATGAACAACAGAATTCAGGTGACCTGAAGAATAGAATCGACCAAGACGTTGAAGCTGTAGATCGCCTGTTTAAATCCCATCTGCTTGATTATGGTTATAGCGTTGCTTTTCTGGTGTCCAGCGCATTACTGATGGCATGGTTTAGTTGGAAGCTGACATTGTTTGGCTTGCTGATGGTGCCACTATCCTTCTGGATGACTAAGTGGCTGGGAAAAGGAGCGAAGGAAGCCGCAGAGAACTACAGGGAGACGTTTGGACGATACGAGGGATGGCTGCAGCATTCGATTCGCGCCTGGAAAGAAGTTAAGGTAAATGGGATGGAGAAAAGGAGCTCGCTAGCCTTCACCGAGTATTGGCATGAGCTCAGCGGGTTATTTTTCAAACGTCATATGTATTGGTACGGCAATCGCTCATTTCAAGCCCTTAAGGATTTCTTTATTACACGCATGAACCTGTACTTTGTGGGTGGTCTGCTGATCATTCATGGGGATATGACGATAGGCAGTCTCCTGGTGTTCATGAAGTATTACGAACAGTGCTTCACACAGCTTGCCAAAATTATGGATCTAGATATGAAGCTCATGGACGATATCCCCTCTCTCCAAAAGGTGAAGGATACGCTGGAGGAAGCTAAGTCAGAGAAGAAGAGTTCGCAACTGAATATGAAACCATTTCTTCTGCCAGGAGCGGGATCGATTTCCTTTGAAAATGTGAGCTTTCGATATGGGAATGCTGCAAAATCGGCGCTGCAAGGCATTACTTTCCGTATTGAAGCAGGGACGAAGGTAGCTATTGTCGGTCGAAGCGGCTCAGGTAAAAGCACGCTGATGAAGCTGCTGCTAGGGATGTATCAACCTGATTCAGGGCGCATCGTTCTAGAGGAACGCGATATTTCAACCATTCGGCATCTTGAGCTGCACCGGGAGATCGGCGTTGTGATGCAGGATTCTAATATTTTCAACATGTCAGTGCTGGAAAATGTACGTCTGGCCAGGCCCTCGGCTACCGACCTTGAAGTTACCGAAGCCTGTGCGGCAGCGCAGATGGACGAATTTATCCTTAAGCTGCCACAGCAGTATGAGACGATGATCGGTGAGCGTGGTGTTCAGCTCTCGGGAGGACAGAAGCAGCGGCTCGCCTTGGCCCGGATGATGTTATCGCAAGCCAGGATCGTTGTCCTGGATGAAGCCACTTCACAGCTCGATCAGGAATCGGAAAATGGGATCAACCGAACTCTGGATCAATTGGCTGGCGAACGGACCGTTGTTATTGTGGCTCACCGTTTCTCATCGGTTAAGCAAGCGGAACGAATCGTGCTTTTGGATGACGGGATGCTGCTGGACGAGGGCAGCCATGAAGAACTGTGGGCTCGAAGCGAGACATATCGAAGTTTGTTTACTCATAACCGGCGGGAGAGCGAGGCGGGGTAAGCTCCGGGTAACCCTCTTTGTTCGGACGAACGTCTACCCATTATGATGAAATGGGATTGCTGATTGAAATTGTGATTATCGGAAATTATAGTATACACATGTTCAGTAGTCGATAGGAGCTTCAATATACAGCGGCACGAATTGGAGGCATTACGATGGTGCATTACAGATTAGCTGAAGAACATGAATTAACACAAATAGCGGTGCTATTTGATGAAGCTTTTAAAGGATATCCACTCTTCAGCGTAATGGTAAGCAGTAACAAGAGTAACGAGGATTTCTTTTATCAGATGCATCTCGTAAATACAAAGGCGTATTATCGCCAGCATTGCTGTCTGGTAGCAGTTGATGGAGAGCAAATCGTAGCTGCAGCTTTACTGAAGCATCGTGATAAGCCTGATATTGGATTTTGGGACTTTGTGCTTGCCGGAGGTCTCAAGTTATTGTGGAGTGCGGGGGTCTCGCGGATTCGAAATCTCATGGAAGTGATGGATGAGGCCAAGCATGCATTTGTGGATTTAAAAGAACCCTATTGGTACTTGGAGTCCTTTGCGGTAGCGCCACATTATCAAAGCCAGCATTTGGGTAGCAAAATGATAGAGGACTGTATCCTCCCCTACATCGCGAAAAACGGCGGGGGCGACTTAACCTTGATTACCAACACCGATAGCAATCGAATATTTTATACTAAACGCGGGTTTTCGGAGTTCGGTGAATCTGTGATTAGCAGATACGGTCTGGAAGTTGGCAACTGGAGCTATATAATAAAAGTTCACTGAGGTCATGGCTAATATAGAACGGAGTGATCATATGATAGTTCAAAATGGTAGCTTAGCGGTGCGTGCACTAGAGCCAAGGGATAATGTCTTGTTAGTGAAATGGCTGTCGGATCCCACAGTGCTGGAATTTTATGCAGGAAGGGACGACCCTCATGATCTGGACAAGGTGAATGCGGTATTTTACGCTCAAGAAGACGATGAGGTTAGATGTATTATCGAGTATGATGCTAAAGAGATAGGATACATTCAATTCTATCCGCTAGATGACGAAACCAAGAGGGAATATGGCTATGAGGATGAGAAAATCTATGGAATGGATCAATTCATAGGCGAAGTCGATTATTGGAATAAAGGTATCGGGACATTGCTCATTACGTCTATGGTTAAATTTCTGACCGGAGATCGCCGAGCAGATGCGGTGGTTATGGACCCACAGACAAGAAACGTCAGGGCTATCCGGTGTTATGAAAAATGCGGGTTTAGAAAAGTAAAGCTTTTACCGAAAAATGAACTGCACGAAGGAGAGTATCAGGATTGTTGGCTGATTGAGTACCGATGAGACCTGCGCTGTAGAACAATAAAGGTCGATGCATCCAAACCGAGCTTCCGAATCTTGCATACACTATATCAAAATTCTTCCTGACATTGATAGGGAGAACTTTTGAGGTGTAGGAGAGGAGGAACAGACAAGATGGGGATTCTAACTACTGGTCCGATTGTGAATGCTCCTGTTAATGGGGAGAGACCGACGCAAACGGTAACGATTAAGATTGTGAACAACGATCCGGTGAACACTTCCACAGTGTTACTAGAAGGGTATTATCTGAATGGTACGAGAACTTTATATGTACTTGAGGATTTTTCAGTAGGTCCTAATGAGGTCATCACTCACAATAACTATGCTAATTTGGATGGTTATGAGTTTCTGTTCACCGTCGGTGATGATGTTGCACGTCAGACTGAAATCTCGGTATGGGGCAAGAATGCGAACGGAGAATTGGTGGATGCGCATCGATTGGTATCTTCCGAGGTGAAATGCTAAATGGTTGCTGAGTTTGATAGTCATAGAGAAACAGCCCTGCGTTCTCTGATTCCGTTCAGAAGCTCGCAGGGCTGTTTTTTCTAAAACATTTCAAATAGCGAGCAGGTTATGTTCGAACATGTGAAATATCGCTACCTGAATCGCTCCTACCACAGCCACTGACTGAATCATTGCCCTCCACTGGAATTGACGCAGCTATGGCTGCACCCAGCATTCAGGTTATGTCCGCTCGGATTGGAGGGTCCATCAGGATTAGGACTATCCTCCTCATGCGGGTGTGTATAGTTCTGAAACAAATCTGGCCCGGAGGTCGCTATGAAGCCTGCGGAGTCATCATTGCTGTATTTTGCTGATTTTCCGCTGTTTTTTTTGCCGTTATCTCGTAAAATGGTTTGCATAATGATAAGCACCAGCACACCAATCGCTAAAATTCCAACGCCCATTCCATCGCTCCTTTTAAAAAGGACTTTAAGGCCTTCTTCAGAATTGTACCACATTCCCCGAAGCGTGAGAGCCGAAATGTACAGAAAGGGAGGGCTTGCGTTCCAGTCTCCAATTTGCTAACATGTAATGTAACTTAATCAATGTTTGGTTTTCTAGGGTTCCGCAGCTTGTCTAAGCTGGTCTGGTCCGAGGGAAAACGCACGGATCGTGAGATTCGTGTTCACACGGAGGGATAAAAGCCCGGGAGGAATCGTCTATTCATGACGAGCGCCTCCCGGGCTTCTTTTATTGTGCTGCAGTGAGAAAGTTAAGGACTAATAAGGGGGAGAGACAGGTGAAGAATAATCTGGATTGGGCCAAGGTTGTGGTCGCGGCCTGCTTTGAGGTGATCTGGGTCATCGGCCTGAAGCATGCCTCCGCTCCATGGGAGTGGCTTGTCACGATCATTGCGATTGTTATCAGCTTCTACGGCATGATTTCGGCCAGTCAAAAGCTACCTGTAGGTACGGTCTACGCTGTATTCGTTGGCCTTGGTACAGCGGGTACAATTATGGCGGAAATGATCTGGTTCGGGGAACCGTTCAAGCTGTTGAAATTGGTACTGGTACTGATTCTGCTGGCTGGTGTCGTGGGCCTGAAGCTCGTTACCAAGGAAGAACCTAGCAAGGAGGTGGCTTAAGTGGCATGGTTATTTCTCGTGGTAGCCGGACTGTTAGAAATGTTCGGCGTAACGATGATTAACAAATTGAACAAGGACCGCAACTGGCAGGCCCTGTGTCTGCTGCTGCTTGGTTTTGGTGGGAGTTTTCTCTTTCTGGCGCTGGCAATGGAGAGCCTCCCGATGGGGACAGCCTATGCAGTTTGGACAGGAATTGGTGCCTCTGGCGGGGCCATTCTAGGCATGCTGCTCTACGGTGAGCCGAGAAACTGGAGGCGGATTGTTTTTATCGTGATGATTCTCGGTGCGGCGGTTGGGCTAAAGGCGATAGCTTAGTGTTCTCATAAATATTATATATTTAGACACGTCCTCCAGGTTTCGATCGTTTCAAGGGGGTAAGTATAGTAAGTAAGTATACAACTCATTCATTAAGGGGACTTCAAACATGAACTGGCAGGTCAGTGAAGAAGAATTGGAAGACATCAGACAGGCCAATCGGAAGAGTCGCATTCAGCTTCCGGATGGTGCTTCAGTGCCCAGAATCGGCCAAGGAACCTGGAATATGGGCGACACATCTTCCGCAAGAGAAGAAGAGATTGCCACGTTGAGGCTCGGCATAGAACTTGGCCTGGATCTCATCGACACAGCCGAGATGTATGGTGACGGCAGATCGGAGGAGATGATCAGCGAGGCGATTAAAGGTATACGAGATAAAGTCTTTCTTGTCTCGAAGGTATATCCGCATAATGCCGGTAAGGAGCGGCTGGCCCGGAGCTGCGAAGAAAGCCTGAAACGACTGAACACGGATCACCTCGACCTTTACTTACTGCACTGGCGTGGCGAAATCCCGCTGGAGGAGACAGTGGAGGGCATGGAGGCATTGGTGGCCGCCGGCAAGATTGCCAGATGGGGCGTATCCAACCTGGATATTGAGGAGATGCAGGAACTTCAGCGCATTGCGAAGGGAAGCCATTGTATGGTAAATCAGGTGCTATATCATCTCGGTTCGCGGGGCATCGAGAATGAGCTTCTGCCCTGGATGAACGGACACAAGATTCCGCTCATGGCCTATTCGCCCCTTGCGCAGGCGGGGGCTCTCCGCAAGGGGCTGGTGGAGAATGAGGTTGTCCGTGAGATTGCAGATCATCATCAGGTGACACCTCTACAAGTACTGCTGGCTTGGACAATTCGTGAGGATCTGGTCATGGCCATCCCTAAGGCGTCCTCCCGAAAACATGTACTGGAGAATGCAGCAGCTGCAAAGATTAAGCTCAATAATGACGAATTGTTAAAGCTGGATTATGCGTTTCCGCAACCTTCCTGGAAAGTACCGTTGGATATGGTTTGATAATCAATGGGAAAAAAGAATATACGCTTGGTTTGTATTTGTAACCGGCCTGCATTTGCCGCCTATACAGGGCAGCAGAAATTGCAGGCCGGTTTTGATTTATGTAAGCTATGCTTCAGGTCGGTATTCTATTATTGAGGTGTATGATTTCACCATTACTTGGAGAAATTAACGTTAATCTTGTGCTGTCAATAGCAGAGAGATAAGTCGAAAGTCGTGAATATCTGGAAGGCTGAAAGGCGATTTTTCCGCGCCGTTCTGCGGCTTTTCGGGCGTTTGATTCCAATTGGCAGGAATTCTTAAATGTTGTCAACAACGTTCATGACGAAACCGTGTTTTCAATTTGGTGACAAAGAAAGCGCTTTGATTTACGATGTGGTCATAGGGGATTTCCTTTACACCGAAGACGTAAAGATGTCCCGCTTGAATAAATTTTAAGGGGGCTTATTGCAATGGCCACGGAAACAAAACAATCTTCATCCGGTGGTGCACGGGTGAAAGTCCAACAATTTGGCCGTACCCTTAGCGGTATGGTTATGCCGAATATCGGGGCATTTATCGCTTGGGGCTTGATTACGGCTTTATTCATTCCAACTGGCTGGTGGCCGAATGAGAAGCTGGCAACCCTGGTTGGCCCAATGATTACTTATCTACTGCCGCTGTTAATTGGTTACACGGGCGGAACGATGATTCACGGCAAGCGCGGTGGCGTAATCGGGGCAATTGTTACTATGGGTGTCATCGTGGGTGCATCAATCCCAATGTTCCTTGGAGCAATGATTGTTGGACCTTTGTCAGGCTGGATACTGAAGCAGTTCGACAAGGCTGTGGAAGGTAAGATCAGAGCAGGCTTTGAGATGCTGGTCAACAACTTCTCGATTGGTATTATCGGAGGTATTCTGGCTATCGTGTCCTTCAAGGGGATCGGGCCGCTGATTCAAGCTTTGACGAACGCATTGTCCTCAGGTGTAGAATTCTTGGTGAACCATCACCTGCTGCCACTCGTTAACATTATTATCGAGCCAGCAAAAATTTTGTTCCTGAACAACGCGATCAACCATGGTATTCTTACACCAATTGCTGCTGAAGAATCCTTGAGACTGGGAAAATCCATTCTGTACATGCTGGAATCCAACCCAGGTCCGGGTCTCGGTGTTTTGCTGGCCTACTGGCTGGTTGGACGCGGTTCCGCTAAGGCTTCCGCACCAGGTGCAGTTATCATTCACTTCCTGGGTGGTATTCATGAGATTTACTTCCCGTACATTCTGATGAATCCGCGCCTGATCCTGGCGGTTATCGGTGGTGGTGTGTCCGGTACGTTCACCTTCCAGATGCTTGGTGCAGGTCTGACAGGTGCAACTTCTCCAGGCAGTATCATTTCTTACATCGCCATGACGCCTAAAGGTGGTTACCTGCCGATGTTCGCCGGAGTCATTGTAGCAACTGTTGTATCCTTCCTTATCGCTTCTGTTCTTCTCAAGACAAGCAAGAAGAATAACGAAGAGAATGATATTGAAGAAGCAACAGCCAAAATGCAAGACATGAAAGCTGCCGGAAACACCGCAGCTCCAGTAGCAGCAGCTCCACAAGCTAGTGCAAACGCAAGTGCAGCGAGCACAGGAAACGTTCGCCGCAAAGAAGATGTGAATAAGATTGTCTTCGCTTGTGATGCAGGTATGGGTTCCAGTGCGATGGGGGCCTCCGTGCTGAGAAAGAAATTGCAGGCCGCAGGGGTTAACATTACAGTTGTGAACTCCGCAGTCAGTGAAATTCCAGCGGATGCCGATATTGTTGTCACCCAAAAAACGCTGACTGACCGCGCGATTGCCAGCAATCCAAAGGCGGAGCACATCTCTATCGACAACTTCCTGAAGAGTCCGAAGTACGATGAGCTTGTCGAGCGTTTGAAATAAGTGATAAATGTGTAGGATAATCAATCAAGAGTAGTTTAGGATTAAATAAGGGAGACGCTGGCGGCATTTATGCCAGCGTTTGTCTCCATGTAGGCGAGGGTTCCGGGAATGAGGAAAATGACCGCCAGACAGCGACAAATGATAGGACTTCTCCTTGGGGTGAACGAAGAGATCACCGCTGCCGAGATCGCTGCGGACACTGGAGTCAGTGTCCGCACCGTTCACCGGGAAATGGAGGATATTGAGGGCATCCTGAAGGATTTTGGTCTGGACTTGAGTAGGAAATCCGGGAAGGGAATTCAGCTCAGTGGTCCGGAAGATGGCCTTGAGGAATTACGGATATACTTGCGGGAAGAGAAGCCGGCGGAATATTCCGGGGAGGATCGCAAGATCTATGAGCTATGCTCCCTGCTGGAAGCGGAAGAGCCGGTAAAGCTCTTTGCACTGGCTCATTCGCTGAAAGTGACCGTAGCGACTATCAGCTATGATCTGGATGAACTCGAGCCGTGGGTGCGCAAATTTGGTCTGAAGCTCGTCCGAAGGCGCGGATATGGCGTGGAAATTACCGGCACCGAAGTGGATAAACGCCGGGCTATTGGCCGTCTGGCTGCTGAGCATCTGGACCAGTCGGACCTGGTTGGCCATTTGATGCCTGCACAAGGTAATCCGGTGTTCACTATGCTGCTGTCTAGTGTGGGCAAGAACAAACTGATGGATGTAGAGAATACGCTCTGGGATATGGAATGGAAATGGACCGCGGAGCTGCCCGAAATCGTCTATATGGAGCTGCTGCTGGGGCTGTCAGTAACCGTAAGACGGATATGCATTGGCAGGGAAATCGATCTCACGGAAGATGTGGGGTACCCGCGGATGTCAGACCATCGGAATATTGCTGCTTCGGAGCAATTCGTTCATCAACTGAATCATATCCTGGGTCTGACATTTCCGCGAACAGAAATTCTCTACATCGCGGGACTGTTCGATCGGGTGCAGGAGTCGTTCTCTTCCACCGGCTTTGCGTACGGGGACATCGAGCTAGTGGAGATTGTCTACAGACTCACGGATAGCATCGCGAGGCGGACTGGGGTTCCATTCCTGCGCGACCGTTCGCTTCGGGAGGGCGTGATCGAGCATATCAATCCCGCGCTGAAGCGGATTCGTGAAGGAACCCGTATCCGTAATCCCCTTCTGGGTCCGATCCGTAAGGATTTTGAGTATTTGTTCCAGACCGTCCGGGATTCGGTGGAAGATCTGAACCTGGATCTCGTCATTCCTGATGAGGAGATTGGCTTTCTGGTGATGCATTTTGGCGCATCTATGGAAAGACTGAATCAGCTCAGGCGCAGTGTGCGGGCCATTCTGGTCTGTGCCAGCGGACTGAGCTCTTCACGGCTGCTGGCCACCAGGCTTAATAAGGAGCTGCCGCAAATTGAGGTTATGGGCAATGTCTCCTGGTATGAGGCAGCTCGACTGCCGGAAGAGGATTATGACCTTATTATCTCGACCATCGATTTACCCTTGCCGGGTGATCGATATATTAAGATCAGCCCCCTGCTGACAGGGGAAGAAATAGAAAAGCTGATGAGCTATATACAAAATACTGTACCGAAAGAACGTGAAGAAACTCCTGCAGGTGAATCAGGGACTGTAGTTCGGGAAGAAGCTGCTTACGACCGAATGAAGAGTTATAGCGTCATCTTGGAAGAGATGATCAGTCTGATTGAACGCTTCCGTCTCTATTCGCTAGACAATAGCGGGATGAATCTGCCGGCTACCTTGGCCGTCATGCTCGACATGATTGCGGACTTTGGTGTGATCGGCGACACAGGGCTGGTGCTGGACCGGCTTTTGGAGCGGGAACGAATGGCCAGTCAGGTGATTCCAGATACTCGGCTGGCACTATTCCATACCCGTAGTAGCCATATTCATAAGTCTTCCCTGACCCTATACCGGTTGGAACAGCCGGTCAAGCTGGATGGTGAGACGGAAGTCAGGGTCATCCTGCTCATGCTTGCCCCGCGCAAGCTGTCCAAGGAAAGTCTGGAGGTCCTGAGCGAGATCAGCGCTATGCTGCTCAATTCAGAGCTGGTGAAGCTGCTGGAGGAAAGGGCGGAGTCGGAAATCCGGCGGTATCTGTCGTCCGAACTTTTACGTTTTTTCGAAAATAAACTTTGAAAGTGAGAGAAACCATATGAGTATACTGTCTGAGAATAAAGTAATGATGAACGCAACTGCCAAGGATAAATATGAAGCCATTCGAATGGCCGGGCAGTTATTGGTAGACGCAGGTCATGTAACCGAAGAATATATTCCGAAAATGCTGGACCGCGAAGAGGTAGTTTCCACTTACATGGGCGAAGGCTTGGCTATTCCGCACGGTACGAAGGAAGGCAGACCATTTATCAAATCCACTGGACTGTCGATTCTGCGCTTCCCGGATGGGGTGGACTTTGGCGGCGATGAACCTGCTTTTGTCGTGATTGGTATTGCCGCAGCTGGTGACGGACATATGGAGATCTTGACCAATGTAGCGATGATCTTCAGCGAAGATGATGCCATCGAGCGTGTCATGAGTGCAGCGACACCGGCCGATGTTCTTGCCATCTTCGAAGGAGGCTTGGAGTAATGAAGGCCGTACACTTTGGCGCAGGCAATATCGGCAGAGGGTTTATTGGCCTTCTGCTGTCCCAGGCCGGGTATGAGGTTACTTTCGTCGATGTGAATGAGGCATTCGTCTCGCAGCTTCAGCAGCGTGGTGAATATCCTGTTACTTTGGCCAGCGAAGGTCAGGAGACAGTTATTGTTCGTAATGTTACTGCACTCAGCAGTGTCACACACGGGGATGAAGTAGCGGCAGCTATTGCCGATGCTGATCTGGTGACTACCGCTGTAGGTGTATCCATTCTGAAACATATTGCAGGTGCCGTTGCGGAAGGGATTACCCGCCGGCTTGCCGGTTCCCCGGCCCCACTGCATGTCATTGCCTGCGAGAATGCCATCGGCGGCAGTGCACAGCTCAAGGAGCTGGTATATGCTAAGCTGGACGAAGAGACCAGACGCAAAGCGGATGCTTCAGTTGCATTTCCGAATGCCGCTGTGGACCGGATTGTCCCGCTGCAGCAGCATGAGGATATCCTGAAGGTGGTTGTCGAGCCATTCTATGAATGGGTAGTGGATGCTTCGCAGATGATTCCGGGCTACACACCTGTAAACGGGGTCCACTATGTAGATAACCTGGAGCCATACATCGAACGTAAACTGTTCACAGTGAACACTGGTCACTGTTCTGCGGCTTACTTGGGCTACTTGAAGGGCTATGAGACAATTCAGCAGGCGATGGCTGATGATGAGTTGACTGCACGTGTGCGGGAAGTGCTGGAAGAGACCGGTGCAGTTTTGGTGAACAAGCATGGGTTTGATAAGGCGGAGCACGGCAAGTATATTGATAAAATTCTGGAGCGTTTCCGTAATCCGGCGCTGACAGATGAAGTTTCTCGTGTCGGACGTTCTCCGATCCGCAAGCTGTCTCCGAACGATCGCCTCGTTTCTCCGGTCAGTCAGGCATATGCTGCAGGATTGGGCTTCACAGCACTGACACGTTCGATGGCAGCAGCGCTGCTGTTTGATGTTAAGGATGATCCGGAAGCAGTTGAGCTTCAGACTTCCCTTGCAGACATCGGACTATCGGAAACGGTAGCTAAATATACCGGTCTTGCTGCTGATCACAAGGTGCATCAGTCTGTCTTGGCGGAGTATGACAAGTTAAAGGCTAATTAGAACTGACCTTTGCTATAGCATTGAAATAAAGCATAAAACAAAGACGGCTGGGATCATCTCCCGGCCGTCTTTGTTTTATTTAAATATGCTTGTCCTGATCAGCTATTCTCCAGGATCGTCTGCAGGGTGGTCCGGTCAAGCCCTTCCACCAGCTTGATCAGCAGTTCCTTGGCGGCTGCGTAATCATCGCTGTGGATGACAGAGGAAGCCGTGTGGATATAGCGGGAGCAGATCCCGATTACCGCAGAAGGAATGCCGATACCGCTGACATGCACCTGTCCTGCATCCGTTCCGCCTTGGGAGACAAAATACTGATATTTGATACGGTGAGTATCGGCAGTATCCTGTACATACTCGATCAGACCGCGGTGGGTAATCATGGTTGGGTCGTAGATGCGCAGAAGCGCTCCCTGTCCAAGTTGGCCAAAGGCCTGACGATCACCAGTCATGTCGGCAGCTGCGCTAGCGTCCAGGCCGAAGAAAATATCCGGATTGAGCAGGTTGGCAGCTGTCCGGGCGCCCCGCAGGCCAACTTCTTCCTGCACGGTGGCTCCGGCGTATACGGTGTTCGGTAGCTTTTTACCGGATAGCTCTTTGACAAGCTCCAGAGCCAGTCCGACACCGTAGCGGTTATCCCAGGCTTTAGCAAGGATCTTCTTAGGATTGGCCAGTGGAGTGAACGGACAGATCGGCACGATCTGTTGACCTGGCTTTACGCCGAAGCTTTGAGCTTCCTCACGGCTGTCTGCACCGATGTCGATGTACATTTTGCCGATATCGCTTGTCTTGGTGCGCTCCTCATTGCTCAGCAGGTGGATCGGAGTGCTTCCTACTACCCCTGTCAGCGGACCATTCGGTGTAATGATGTGCAGCCTTTGGGAAGAGACAGCAGAGGAGAGCCATCCGCCTAGTGGCTGGAACTTGATCATTCCGTTGTCAGTGATGCCAGTAACCATAAAGCCGACTTCGTCGAAATGTCCCGCGACCATGATCTTAGGACCATTCTCTTCACCGCGTAGCACACCGAACAGGCTGCCGAGGCGGTCCTGGACGAATTCGTCGGTATAAGGGGACATAGCCTCTTTGACATAGGCGCGTAGCTCACGCTCGAAGCCCGGGGCTGAAGGGAATTCGGTAAGTGTTTTGAACAAATCGAGTGTTTCTTGATTCATATGCAATCGCTCCTTTACTAACGTATAGTATGAACATTTTGGAACGACTTGTCCACGTCTCGCGGATAAAACGACACAGGGCGTCGTCTCCACGAATACTATGCAGAAGTAGCCCTGATGGCAGGGGCTGAAAGAAAGGAAGCGATTGATAACGATGAGGGTTGTCGGAAGCAAGCCCCAGGGAAAGCTGCAGACCCGGGCTGTCTATGGATATGGTGTCCGGCGCAGATATAGTCCTCGCTATGGTCCGCCGAATGAAGCGGTATTCATCTTGATATTGTTTTTGCTGCTTATTGTAATCCTGCTTTATTTTACCTGAGCACAGGAGGACATAAGGAGGGACCGGATAGCGAACAATAAGGAAAAACTTCTAAGCGAAGACAGTTCTGGAGCCTGTACTAGCAGGAACCGACTGCTGCAGGCTCCTCTTCGCTAAACGATAGGAGGTATGCTCATTGCCGGTTAAAACAAAGCGATCAGGGGTTAAGCTGAAGCTCGATTCCTTGACCCCGGAGTCTTATGAGAAATTGTCCAAGCCTTATGTCCCTGCCCGTCCTGTCGGGAAAAACTGTATTCGCGCCTTTCTAGCTGGCGGTTTAATTTGTCTGATCGGACAAGGTATCCAGGAAGCCTATATGGCGATCTTCGGAATGAGCTCCAAGGTAGCGGCAAGTCCTACGGTAGCCACACTGATTCTCATCTCCGTCATCCTGACCTGCTTTGGTGTCTATGACAAGCTGGCGCAATGGGCTGGAGCTGGCACAGCGGTGCCGGTTACGGGCTTTGCCAACAGCATGTGTTCCGCAGCGCTGGAGCATCGGGCTGAAGGGCTTGTGCTTGGTGTGGGTGGCAATATGTTTAAGCTGGCGGGTTCTGTTATTGTATTCGGAACCGTTGCAGCATTCATCATTGGTGTAATCTACGCCTTGATGGGCTGGGGAGGTGCACATTAAATATGAAACAGCTTGGCAGCCAGACCTGGGAGTTCACTTCAAGACCTGTTATTTTGGGTGCTTCCTCTGTTGTCGGTCCAGAGGAAGGAGAGGGGCCGCTGGCCGCGGATTTTGACTTCATTTATGACTCGCTGAAGATGGAGGAGAAGACTTGGGAGAAGGCAGAACGGGCGCTGTTCGAGAAAGCCTCTCAGTTGGCACTGATTAATGCTGGTGTGAAGCAGGAGGATCTGGATTTCTTTGTTGGGGGCGACCTGATGAATCAGATTATCAGCAGCTCTTTTGCAGCCCGTAAGCTTGGAGTCCCCTACCTTGGGGTATTCGGTGCTTGTTCTACGTCTATGGAGAGTTTGGCCCTTGCGTCCATGATTGTGGATACAGGCGGGGCCAAGCTTGCGCTGGCCGGAACCGCCAGTCACAACTGCACGGTGGAGAAGCAGTTTCGCTTTCCAACGGAGTACGGGTCGCAGAAGCCGCCTACCGCGCAGTATACTGTCACAGGCTCAGGTTGTGCTGTCGTCGGCCGTAATGATGGTTCTAACAAAGGGCCGGTAGTAACGCATGCCACAATTGGACGAGTAATGGATTTAGGAGTTACCGACCCCTTTAATATGGGGAATGCTATGGCGCCGGCTGCAGCAGACACCATTACGGCTCATTTCCGTGACACCACTCTCTCCCCTGGACATTATGATCTTATTGTAACCGGAGATTTGGCCTCCGTAGGCCTGCCGATCGCCAAGACATTGCTGGCTAAGGAAGGGATACCGATGGAACAGACCCGGTTCGATGATTGCGGTCTGCTCATTTATGATCTGGAGAAGCAGAAGTACGTCATTGCAGGAGGAAGCGGCTGTGGCTGCTCCGCAGTGGTGACTTATGGCCATATTTTGAAGCGTCTGAGAAAAGGTGAGCTGAAAAGGGTATTAGTAGTCGCTACAGGCGCATTACTGTCCCCTATATCCTATCAACAGGGTGAGAGCATACCATGTGTTGCTCATGCAGTTTCCCTGGAGAGTGGAGGTGAAGGAGCATGATTTATTTGTGGGCCTTTCTGGTCGGCGGAGCAATCTGTGTAATTGGCCAACTAATGTTCGACGTGCTGAAGCTGACGCCTGCGCATACCATGAGTACACTCGTCGTAGCGGGCGCAATTGCCGATGCCTTCGGTTTATATGATCCGCTCGTTAAATTCGCGGGTGCAGGCGCATCTGTACCTATAACAAGCTTTGGTAATTCCTTGGTGCACGGGGCGCTGACTGAACTGCAGCGGGATGGATGGATCGGCGTAGTAACCGGGATTTTCGATATTACAAGTGCCGGTGTTTCATCGGCCATTGTGTTCTCGTTTCTGGCTGCACTTCTGGTCAGACCGAGAGGATAAGGGGTACTTAACAAGCAGGCTGGGATGACATTCCCGGCTTGTTTTTTTGTGCGCAGGAAAAAGGGTCTTGGAAAGTGACTTTTTACATATATAGAAACAACATCATCTGTAATTCGATTGCTTCCATAATGTACTTTGGGCCCCCTAATCATGTAAAATAACATTAATACTGCTTCATTCTGACATAGGAGGTTTACCATTCATGCCCGTACGTCAAGAATCTATGCATACCATGAACACTGTACGCCACAACCTTGAATCCTGCATCCTTGGAAAATCATTCGAAATACAGCTCCTGCTGACGGCAATGCTCGCCGGCGGCCACGTCCTTATTGAGGATGTGCCGGGTACGGGTAAGACTCAACTGATTCGTGCACTGTCCAGATCCATGTCCGGTGAATATCGCCGCATCCAGTGCAATCCTGACATTCTGCCGAGTGATATTACCGGTGTGTCCGTCTATCACCCGAAGGACGAAATGTTCCACTTCCGCCCGGGACCGGTCATGACGAACATATTGCTCGCAGATGAAATTAACCGCGCCACGACCAAGACACAATCCGCACTTCTTGAAGTGATGGAAGAACGCAATGTCACCGTAGACGGTGAGACGTATACGCTTCCACATCCGTTTATGCTTTGTGCGACTCAGAACCCCATTGATTTTGAGGGGACGTATACATTGCCGGAAGCCCAGCTGGACCGGTTCATGTTGCGAATCAGCCTGGGTTATCCCGATGCGGAGACAGAGAAAACGCTGCTGCTTACCCATCAGGATGGACAGCCGGTAGACAAGCTTACGCCGGTCACCAGCATGGAGCAGATTGCTGCCATTCAAGAAGAGATCCGTGACGTCTACATCAGCGAGCCTGTGCTGAACTATTTGCTGGATGTGGTACGGATGACTCGTGAGCATCCACTGGTGTTATTGGGTGCAAGCCCGCGTGCCTCTCTATCCTTCATGATGGCTTGCAAAGCCTTTGCCTTCCTGCAAGGGCGTGATTATGTGCTGCCTGATGATGTTAAGATTCTGACCCCTTATGCATTGTCACACCGGATTCTGCTGCGTCCGGAATCCCGTCTGGATAATATTGGTGTTGATTCCCTGCTACAGAAGCTCCTGCAAAATATCCATGTGCCTGTCACGATGAGGCAATAACATGAGACGTTATTTGTCTGCGGCGGCCGCTGTCATCCAGCCGGCGAAGCTTGCCGGCATCCTCGCAATTTGGGGCATCACACTGCTGTACGTACTGTTTCAGGGTGGAAAAACATCAATTATGCTGTTTATCATGGTTTCTGTTCTCATTCTCTACTTAATTATCGGAGGGCTCGGCGGTGTTCGCCGAGCTACCGGCTCCCGCAGCTTCCATTCAGAGCAGGAGAAGCCCGATCTGCTGTCTGCAGGCGGACATCTGCGAGTACGGCTTAACGTAACGATCCCCGGGTTTCTCCCGCTGCCCTATGTTATTGTTCGTGAAGTTATGAAGCGACATAACGGCGAGAGCTGGGTATTCGAAGATAGCCTGATTACGAATCTCAGGGGTGAAGGAGAGCTACGTTTTCAGACACCTCCAATGGAACGCGGCAGCTATACCTTCGGGGAGACAGATGTCTTAAGCGAGGATATCTTCGGACTCGTGGAGCACAAAGGCTCCTTTACGACCGGAGGTCAGTTCCGTGTTCTCCCGCGGGCGATATTCATTCCGCGCTGGCAACTGTATGAGCGCAAATCAAGGCTGGCTGGTCCGCAGGTCTCCCTGGCTCAGTCCAGACGCGAGACTACGCAAATCAACGGTGTTCGCGATTATGTGTACGGCGATCGACTGACTCGTATTCACTGGAATGCTACTGCCAAGACCGGAGCTTGGAAGTCCAAGGAATTCGAACACGAATCGATTCCTAAGACCATGATCGTCTTGGACAGCGGTTCAGGAGCATATGATACGGCTGCACAGTTGGAACTGGCGATCTCGATAACGGCTTCACTGCTTGGCTTTGGGATCCGTGAGCGAATTGGCATCGGCTTATGCTGTCTGGATAAGACCACCAAGGTCTTCTCACCCGCTGAGAGCGGGGCAGAGAGACAGAAGATGGTGCATTACCTGATAGATATCAACGCCGAGGGTCAGGGTTCAATTGTGGCCCGGCTGGAGAAGGCACATCGAATGTTCCCCAAGGGGGCTTATTTCGTACTGGTCAGCCCGAAGAGTGGACACACTGTGCTGGAGACTTTGCGCTGGGCGGAAAGCCGTGGCATGACCCCTTCCCATCTTCATGTGCAGAACCCTGCAGGGATGAATCGCAGCGGGAGCTGGCTGGAGATTCTGAAGGCACGCGGGGTTACAGGCTACAGCATCGCTTCGCTGCATGAACTTCCTGCTGTATTGGGAGGGGAGTCCTGATATGAAAAGCTGGCTTAATCTGCTGAAATCATCTTGGCATTATGCGTTCAGCCTATTATGGGTGATCATCATTGCCCTGCAATGGCTTTCTTATTCTAATCCGATCTGGCTGCAAGAGACGACAGCCTCCGTGCTGATCGTTCTTGTTGCTGTAGCAATTATAGAAATATTATTGCCCATTCAGCGACCTTATCGCCTGTTGATCGAAGCCTGTACAGTGCTGTATCTCTTGTACAGAACGCTGCTGCATTTTGGAATTTATGATACGGAGATCATTTATCAGACAAAAGGAGAATGGCTGACAGATATCGCGAGTCGGTCTGCACCGTATCTGGGCTTCGTTCTTGGGGCGTGGGCGTTGTTGTTGCTGGCCTCATGGTGGGTCAATACGAAGGCGCGCATTCTGATGTTTATTGGGATGAACATTGCTGCCTTCGGTGCCTTGGATTCCTTCACATCATCCGTGTTGTGGCAGGAGGTTGCGTGGACAGTGTTCGCAGGGATGGGTTGGCTGGTCAGCCAGCATCTGCGCAGCTTTCAGGTACGCTATCCGCATGGCTGGTCTTATTTGCTGGATTATCCCTTGAAAGCAGTTGTGAATATCGCCATTATTTTTTCATTGGTTATTCTTACAGGCATTAATATGCCAGAGGTTCGACCTACATTGACTGACCCCTATACGGCTTGGAAAGAATGGAATGGCGATGGAGCGGGTGTCGGTGGCGGCTTCTCAAGCTCAACAGAGACGAGCGCTGGGAAGAATTTCGCTAACAAGACCTCGTCCGGGTACAGCTTGGATGATAGCAAGTTGGGCGGTGGATTCAATTTTGATTATGCGCCCGTAATGAGCGTAATATCCGATCTGCGCACGTACATGCGTGGAGAGACCCGAATTGTATATTCGGGGAAAGGCTGGACCGATGACGACAGGCAGACAAGAGGTCCGCTTCAAGCTACAGAGATCGGTGCAACCCTGAATGCTGTTCCAACGAAAGGAAAGACCCGCGAGTTAAAGCAAACGGTAAAAATGCTGAACAGCTATGAGTATCCAGTAATCTTCGGGGGCTATTCCATTGCAACCGTCGATTCTGTTAACGAAGAAGCACAGAGCGATGGCCTGTTCTGGCGGAATCGGGACAGTGAGATGCTGTGGGACGCGGATGGAAAGAAACGGCCCTACCCTCAGACCTATGAACTGACTTCGGCGATCCCGGTCGTTCCTGTTCAGGAACTCAGCAAGAAGAGCTTTGATCAATTGTACGGCGGGAAGGAAATCGACCCGGCGCTGCTGAAGTTGCCGGCGTCTTTCCCGGATCGCGTCAAGGAGCTGGCTCGGGAGATTACGGCCGATGCCAGCACCCCGTATGAAAAAACGGCGCTATTGCAACAATATTTACAGCTGAACTTTCCATACACCAATCAGCCAGATCTTTCGCATGCCAAGAGTTCTGATTTTGTGGATAGCTTTCTGTTTGAGATCAAGGAAGGGTACTGCGATTACTACTCTACCGCATTTGTCACGATGGCTCGTTCCCTGAATATCCCTGCTCGCTGGGTGAAGGGTTATGCGCCGGGAGAGCAACCTGAGCTGCCGGATAATCTGGGGATGCGACCGGGTGGAGCATTCAATAACAATTATACGATTACAGATGCGGACGCTCATTCCTGGGCCGAGGTGTATTTTGGGGATTATGGCTGGGTTCCTGTCGAGGCAACACCAGGCTTCAATGTTCCATTATTGGTACAGAATGAGACCCCAGACCGTGATCCTCTAAATGATCAGCAGGACCAGGAAGAACAAGAGAAGGCAGCCAAAGCTGCAGCGGCAGATCAAAAAGGATTCCGCATAGGAACCTGGGCAGTGGTCGCAGCTGCGGCGGTACTAGTGATGTGGGCTGGATTCCAGCTCTGGAATCACCGTCTCAAGCTTCGTTTTCTGCTGCAGCGCCTGAAAGGCGGCGGTCCATTGACCCCGGATCAGAAAGTCTTGATTGAGACCGGGCGGTGGGTCAAATATATGCGGCGCAGAGGAATGAGGAAGGAAACCCATGAAACGCTGCGTGAATCGGTGGCTCGCTGGAGCAAGGAACGGCCGTCAGCAGCTGAAAATTTAGCGGTTCTGCTCAGCATGTTTGAACAGGCGAAATACAGTCCGGATGTTATAGAAGACAAAGACTGGCGCACAGTGTATACTGAAGCTTTGCGGCTGCGGAAAAGCATGAAAGCCGGCAGATGAAGCCCCGGGGCAGAAGAAATTCTGCCTTGGCTTTGTTTGCGAAGACCATAGAGTATGATATAGTTTTTTGTATGAAATCGAGGTGAACGTATTGTTTGAAAAGTTGGTCCCGAAGCTCCGGGTAAATACGGTGTTCGATATCGCTCTGGAAGAGCTGTATCAGCAGGGCTACCGGGGCATCATTACGGATCTGGATAATACGCTGGTCGGCGCGAAGGCGCCGTTAGCGACTACTGAACTGCTGGTATGGTTCCAGAAGGTGAAGGAGCTAGGTTTCAAGCTGATTATTGTATCCAATAATAATATGGATCGGGTCTCGCGTTTTGCCACACCGCTCAATATTGAATTTGTACATCAAGCCCGCAAGCCAATCAATGCTCCCTTTTATAAGGCCATGCAGATGATGGATCTGTCACCTAAACAAACGATTGTGGTGGGGGATCAGATGCTGACCGATGTATATGGAGGCAACCGGCTTGGTCTGTATACGGTGCTTGTGCTACCTATTTCCATTAAGGATGAGGGGTTCGGCACAAGGATCAACCGTCGGGTAGAGCGGATCGCCCAAAGCAGGCTCCGCAAAAAAGGATTGTGGCACGAGGAGGAAAAACCCCAATGAATCAACACAGTGAAATACAGCACCCTGTTAAATGCAGTGGCTGCGGCATCAAGCTTCAGACCGAGGACAGAGAGCTTCCAGGCTTTATTCCTGAGTCGGCTTTTAATCGGGAGCCCGTGATCTGTCAGCGTTGTTTCCGGATCAAGAACTATAATGAAGCTTCATCCGTTTCGGTAGATCAGGATGAGTTTTTGCGTCTGCTGAGCGGAGTAGGCGAGAAGAATGCCCTTGTCATTCATATCGTCGACTTGTTCGACTTTGAAGGCAGTTTGATTTCGGGTCTGCAGCGCTTTGTCGGCAACAACCCTGTCATTCTGGCAGTGAACAAAAGCGATTTGTTGCCTAAGGTTACGAACTGGAACAAGGTTCGCAACTGGGTACAGCAGCGTTGCAAAGAGCATGGATTGCGTACGGCGGAGATTGTACTCTGCAGTGCCAAGCGTAACCAAGGCTTTGACCGACTGTTGGAATCAGTCTCTGAACTGCGCGGTCAACGTGATGTCTATGTCGTAGGCGCAACCAATGTGGGTAAATCCACGCTGATTAACCGTCTGATCTCAGACTATAGCGATCTGGATCAGGAATTGACGACCTCCCGTTATCCGGGTACAACCTTGGATACTGTGAAGATTCCGCTGGACGACGGTCATTATATTATTGATACTCCAGGGATTGTCTACCCTTGGCGTTATAGTGAACTAGTGAACCGCCGTGATCTGGATGCGGTTATGCCTGTGAATCCGCTGAAGCCGGCCGTATATCAGTTGAATGCAGGGCAGAGTCTCTTCTTTGGTGGCCTGGGACGCTTTGACTTTGTGCAAGGGGAACGTCAGTCGTTTACCTGCTTCATCAGCGGCACACTGAAAATTCACCGTACAAAGCTTGAGCGTGCAGACGAGCTATACGCGAATCACCGCGGCGTTATGCTGTCTCCGCCAGCAGCGGATATTATGGACGATCTGCCGCAGTGGCAGCGCCACGAATTCCGTATTGGCCGGAATAGCCTTAGCGATCTATATATTTCCGGTTTGGGCTGGATTAAAATCAATGGGACGGAAGGTGCGGTTGTGGCCGTTCACGTTCCGCGTGGCGTGAAGGTACTTACTCGCCCTTCGCTGATTTAGAAAGAGGGGGACGGTCGGTATGGGATCTGCTACCGCAAAGTACAAGAACGGGGATATCCTGCTGGGTGTGATGGGAGATCCGATTGGACACTCCAAATCTCCGCTGATGCACAGTGCCGCCTTGAACGCTATGGGCATTTCTGGGGCTTACGTGCCCCTGCATGTGAAGCCTGAGAATCTCGGCGAGGCCGTGCATGCTATTCGGACACTGGGGTTTCGTGGGGTCAATATCACGATTCCGCACAAGGTGGCAGTTATGGAATACTTGGACCGGCTGGATGAAAGTGCGCTTGCCATCGGCGCTGTCAATACCATTGTCAATGATGATGGTGTACTCACAGGCTATAATACAGACGGCATCGGGTATGTGCGTTCCTTGAAGGCGGAAGCAATTCCTGATCTGTCCGGTACCCGGATCATGGTGATTGGTGCTGGTGGAGCGGCTAGAGGGATTGTGGCTGCCCTGCTACAGGAGTCACCTGCTTCCATCATCATTGCCAACCGTACAGCGGACAAGGCCCAGGAGTTGGCGGCAGAATGGAGACAATCGGGAAGTTTGGCCGGAATCTCCCTGGATGAAATGACGGAACATCTGAAGGATATCGATGTGTTGATCAACACCACCTCTGTCGGGATGTATCCACATATCGACGGACTGCCGGTCAATCCGGCATTGCTGCCCCCGGGAATAGTGGTCAGCGACTTGATCTATAACCCGCTGCACACGCGGCTTCTTACGGAGAGCCTGGAAAGAGGCTGTATCATTCACGGAGGTCTGGGAATGTTCGTCTATCAAGGTGCATATGCTCTTGAGTACTGGACAGGACAGGCTGCTCCTGTGGATATTATGCGTCAAATCATTGAGGAAAGCCTCGGCGGCAGAGCATAAGCAATGTATTTACTGGTTTAGGGTAATAATATGTTAATTAAGGAGTTTTGTTCATTTATGTTAACTGGAAAACAAAAACGCTATCTGCGCTCGCTGGCGCATCATCTTGATCCTGTATTTCAAGTCGGCAAAGGCGGAGTGAACGATCATCTGATCCGTCATATCGATGAAGCTATCGAGAAGCGGGAACTGATGAAGGTCAGTGTGCTGAATAACAATATTGAAGATCCGAAGGAAATTGGTGCAGCATTGGCCGAGCAATCAGGTTCAGAGCTTGTACAGGTTATTGGAAAGACTATCGTTCTGTACAAGGAATCCCGTGACAACAAGACGATTGAGCTGCCGCGCTAATAAAGCAAGAATATAGGCGTGAAACGAATAGGAAACGGGGAGGCGAGCCTCTTGAAGATTGGCATTATGGGAGGCACCTTCGATCCTCCCCATATCGGTCATATGTTGGCGGCTGAATCGGCAAGGGATACCTATCGTCTCGATGAGGTCTGGTTCATGCCCTCACATATTCCCCCGCATAAGCATAAAGCAGGGGCATCCGGTGAAGACAGACTGGCCATGGTACAGGAGGCGGTGAAGGATCATCCCTCCTTCCGCGCGCTGGATCTCGAAGTCCTGCGAGGCGGTGTTTCCTACACCATTGATACGATTAGGGAGCTGCAGAGCAAGCATCCGCAGTCGGAGTTTTACTTTATTATTGGTGCCGACATGGTGGAGTACCTGCCAAAGTGGCAGTCTATCGATGAATTGGTGCAGCGTCTGACCTTTATTGGTGTGGGTAGACCTGGGACGACGCTGGATCTGAAGGCGCTGCCTGATCATATTGCCGGCCGGGTTACACTCGCGGATATGCTGCAGGTGGATATATCATCGACAATGCTGCGGCAGCGGGCGGCTGAAGGCAGGTCGATCCGTTATATGGTACCAGATGGTGTTTATGAATATGTGCAAAGGGGTGGACTATATGGCATACAGTCGTGAGGCGCTAATTGAGGCGGTCTCTGCGCAGATGCCCGACAAGCGATGGAAGCATACGCTGGGCGTCATGGAGTCCTCCGTCAAGCTGGCGGAGACCTACGGAGCTGACCCTGTTCGCGCGGAAACTGCAGCCATTCTGCATGATGTAGCTAAGTATTGGCCTGTGGAACGTATGCGGGATATTATTGAGCAGAACGGTTTGTCCAAAGAACTGCTGGCACATGACAAGCAGCTTTGGCATGCAGAGGTAGGAGCTTTTGTCGCAGAACATGACTATGGCATTACCGATTCCGAGATACTGGATGCCATAAAGTATCATACCTCAGGCCGTGAGGGCATGGGGATACTAGAAAAGGTGGTTTGTCTCGCCGATTACATTGAGCCAGGACGCGACTTTCCAGGTGTCAATCACATTCGCAAGCAGGCGAAAGCCAGTCTTGAAGACGGACTAGTCGCCGGTTTTGATTCTACCATCAGCCTGCTGCTCGAGAAACGCCGAATTGTGTTCCCGCTGACCGTACTGGCCCGAAATGATTTAGTCAGAATATTGGAGGAAAAAGAATGAGTCCAACACCTAGCAAGCTATTGCAGCTGGCGCTTAAAGCTGCTGAAGATAAAAAAGCTATGAATGTCGTTGCGCTGGATCTGCGCAATATTTCACCGATCAGCGATTACTTTGTCATCTGTCACGGTAATTCCGATATCCAGGTGCAAGCCATTGCTACCGAGGTTCGTAAAGCTGTGCATGAAGCAGGCGGTGTTATCCGCGGCATCGAAGGAATGGATTCTGCACGTTGGGTGCTGATGGACATTGGGGATGTAGTTGTCCATATCTTCCACCGCGATGAGCGCGAATACTACAATATTGAGCGTCTGTGGTCCGATGCCAAGGTTGTGGAGAACGTATGAATCTGATTGCTGGAACTACAGTTACCTTAACGGTAGCGCGTGAAGTCTCTCCGTACGGTTATTTTTTGACTAACGGCGACGAAGAAGTCATGCTTCACTATACGGAGCTGGCTAATAGAAGCAAGCCTAAAGCAGGCGACAAGCTGGAAGTGTTCATTTTCTTTGACACCGAAGACCGCCTTGCCGCTACCTTGAATAAGCCTTATCTGCAACTTGGCGAAATGGCGCTGCTGGAAGTAGCGGACATCCATCCACGACTGGGCTGTTTTCTGGAAATGGGACTTGGCCGTCAACTGCTGCTCCCAATCCGCGAGTTGCCTGATCTGAACGAGCTTAAGCCACAGATTGGCGATAAGGTGTTTGTTCTTATGGAACATGATAAACAGGGTCGTCTACGAGCGAAGCTGGCTGGGGAGCAGGAGCTAGCTCCGCTCGCAGTACCAGCGCCTGAGTCATGGAAGGGCCAGACTGTTTCCGCCAGAGTTTACAAGCCGCTGCAAATGGGGACATTCGTCCTTGTGGATGCCGGTGTACTGGGCTTTGGTATCATCGGTATGGTTCATTCCTCCGAACGTAGTCGCCTGCTTCGCCTGGGTGAACAAATCGGGGCACGGATCTCGCATATCCGCGAGGATGGCCGGGTCAATCTGTCAATGAGTCAGCGCAAGGAAGTCGGTCGTGATGTGGATTCCACGACGCTGTTGGAATTCCTCCAATCGCGTCCTAACGGTGCGATGCCATACTCCGATGCAACGCCTCCAGACATTATCAAGCAGCGCTTCGGGATCAGTAAATCGGCCTTCAAGCGGGCGCTTGGTAAGCTCATGAAGGAGGGTCTAGTCACCCAGAAGGAGAACTGGACCCACCTAACGAGTTCGCAGGAGGATGCTTCGGCAGAAGGAAACGGTGCCCGTGAGGGCGAATCCGGACAAGCCGGACAATAAGCTTGATTATAGAAAGTGCGGTGAACGCAGTGCCTGCCTACGGGAAATTTGCTTATGTATACGACGAGCTGATGGCGGACATGCCTTATCCAGACTGGATTACATTTGTCGAGACAGCCTGGAGTAAATACGGCAAGCCGCTGACGGTAGCGGAGCTGGGCTGCGGAACGGGAGCAATCACGATTCCGCTGGCAGGAGCCGGCTACCGGATGACGGGCATTGATCTCTCGGAGGACATGCTAGCCGTTGCTCAGCGCAAGATGGAAGATCATCCACAGGGCCGGCGTTTTCTTAGAGAGGGAAGTGTTCGTTGGGTCAATCAGAATATGAAGGCCTGGGAACTGCCTGAGCCGGTGGATTCTGTAATTTCATTCTGCGATTGTTTGAACTATGTCGTGGAAGAGGAAGATATCCGCGCCGTCTTCGCTCGTACCTATGCTGGATTAAAGCCGGGAGGAACGTTCCTGTTCGACGTCCATCACCCGAATACGCTGATCCGCTATGAGGAAGAACAGCCTTTTATTCTGGATGAGGAATCAGTATCCTATATCTGGACTTGTGAGCTGGATGTACCAAGACGCGAGATTGAGCATCACCTCTCCATTTTTGCCCGTGAAGAAAGAGGTAATGGTTTGTACCACCGATTTGAGGAGACTCACATCCAGCGTGCTTACGAACCGGAATGGTTAAAGGCGGAGCTGCGCAAGGCAGGTTTCTCCAGCGTGGAGACGTTCGCTGATTTTGAATGGGTTGAGGCGGATGATGATGCCCAGCGGTTATTTTATATTTGTGTAAAATGAATGGGTTGGATGGCTCACTGATTTAGTCTAGGGGCGGGGAGTTCGCTGAACTGGGGCGCTGCGGGCCGGAGGTTTCTTACGATCGCTGTTAAAGTCCGATTTCTGATTGTAATAAGAGATTATAGGGTGAAATCGGACTTTAAAGGCGAACACTATCGTTTCTCCAGAATTCCTCCGGCCCTTCGCTCTGTTCGAGCGACAGGGCACCACCCCTAATCTCAACAATGAGCCTCAGGGATGGCAGCAGTCTATGTGATTTTCGCAGGCGGCTGCCTTTTCTTTTTGACCGAATCCGTTTGTGGCCCCTTTCATGGCCCCTCCTTGAGTCACGGAAGAGGTTCTCTGTTCAACCGCGTTGTTTTCCGCGCTGCCCCCATATTGCTCTCCGCGACTCCCCCCGTCTTACTTCTCTCCTGCCTCGCTAATGCTGAAATAAGTGCATTTTTGTACCTTAATTTGGCCGGAAAGAAGGCGGGAAGAAGATTAAGGACATTTTTGTATGTTAATTCTTTCGATGGAACGTATTTTAAGGATAAAGTGGAGAAATAAGGTACAAAAATGCTCTTAATTTCCTTTTTTCTCTAAAATGATGGATATAAGGTACAAAAATGTCGTTATTTTAAGTATTGGCCAGAGGTTATCCTTCCAGTTCAATCTGTTTCTAGAAGTTACCTCCCCGGTTCGCCTGGTTACAGTATAAATTCCCATAAAATACATAATAACCTATAAACCCCATAAATCCAAAGAAATCAAAGAAACCAAAGATACCGGGGATATCAGAGAGACCAGAGTTACTGTAAAAACCACAGAAGCCACCAGCCCCACAAGCCCACAAGCCCACAAGCCCACAAGCCCACAAGCCCACAAGCCCACAAGCCCACAAGCCCACAAGCCCACAAGCCCCACAAGCCTCATAAACCCCTCGGCGCAAAAAAACCGGACCACCGTGCTTTTAGACACGAGCGGTCCGGTATCCTTCAACCAATTACCGGTGTTCAAACAGATCGATGGCGCCGAGCACAATATGCGCCAGACCAAACCCAAGCACGCCGGTTGCAGCCATCTTATACTTGCTGCCTAGAAAAGCAGCACTAGAAGCAGTAACTACGGTTCCAAGAACGGTGGGAATCAGACCTTCACGCATATGAAACACTCCTTCTCGGTGGTTTGAAAGACAGAATTAGTGTGGGTAGAGGGAGCGCCAATTATACAGGGTCCTGACTGGGGATGAATGGAGAAGACAAGGCAGAGAAGGGCCAAAGAAGGAGGAAGAAGAGAGAGAACGGGCTGAGAACGGGCTGAAAAGAGACAGAAGAGAACAAAAAAGGCTATGCCTACTTGAAGGGGATAAATCTTCCAAGCGGGCGTAGCCTATTTGAATTTTTAAAACTTAAGGAATGTATTGCTGAACGATGGAAGTGATTACGCCATCTTTGATCGTGAGGTGATAAGGGAACTGGCTCAGATCCAGATTGTGATTCTTGGCAAATTGTTGCGTGAATTCCTCTAGGCTGATCTTCTCGTTCCAGTGAATATCAATATCCTCCAGCTTGCCGGTACGGTCATAAATCTGCATGGTCACGGTTGCGTCAGGCGCTATCCGGTAGGTGGTGAGTGTAGGACTGTCGTTCACGATATAATATCCGTCAGGCGTTCCGCCGAGCTCTGCTGCGGCTTCCGGCTCTCTTTGGGCGAAAATTTTATCAGCTTCGGCACCTTGATACCATTCAATCTCATCAGTGATTGCCGATAATACACCTTTGTTTGAATGAAGAGAATGAATATACACGGTTGTATGCTGAACGGTGTCACCGCGGCCTTCCGCGCTGGCCGAGGTTCCGACTGTACTTGCCGATGTAATGAGGGACAGGAATAATAGGATGACAACGGGCAGGACATAAGCTGACTTTTTCTTGAACAATGAAATCTCCCCCTTGGCTTGATACACAGTGTAAGATTAATTACCCCTTGGGCTGTTAATCAAACGAGTATTGTACTACTAATAACGATGAAATGGTGGAAAGGTTGCAAATATTTTTGGGCTACTGCAAAAAAAGTGAATAGTCCCCATTCATAGTAAACGAAGGCTGCTCCGGGCATATTAGAATATCCAAACTTGAGGCTGGGAGTGACCGGAAAATGGCTGGAATTATCACTATCTACCGTAACGATTGGCGCAACGTCTTCAAGGTACCGACGGCAGTTCTGCTGATTGCTGCGCTTGTTGTGCTGCCTTCCATCTATGATTGGGTGAATGTAGCGGCTGTGTGGGACCCTTACAGCAATACCTCAGGGATTAAGATAGCAGTAGCTAGCCAGGATGAGGGGGCTTCCGTGGATAACAAGAGCTTCAACATCGGCGAGGAGGTTCTGGAAAGTCTGCATCATAATACGAGTCTGGGCTGGACCTTTATGGATGCAGAGCAGGCTAGGCATGGGGTACAGCGAGGAGATTACTATGCCAGTGTCGTTATTCCCAAGGACTTTTCCAGCAAGATGGCCGGGATTCTGGAAGGCCGGCTAAACAAGCCGGAAATCGAATACACCGTGAATGAGAAGATTAATGCGATCGCTCCCAAAATTACGGCTAAGGGTGCGTCATCCATCACGGCCCAGATTAGCGAGCATTTTACCGCTACCCTCAGTGAAACGGTGCTGACGGCCCTCGGCAGGATCGACCGCCAGTTTCAGTCTGAGCTGCCCGTGATCCGCAGAGTGGAGAAGGGATTGTTCCTGCTGGAGGATAACCTGCCGCAGATTGAAGCCGCCGGGAGAACGGTGCTGAAAATTCATCAGGAGTGGCCGCAAATTCACCAGTCAGCAGAGCGGCTGGCGACGCTGGAGCAGAAGCTGCCAGAGGTCGAGAGAGCTGGAACGGCGCTAGAAACGGTCGATGCCCATTGGCCGCAGATTAGTGAAGCGGCTGGGCATTTGACGGAGCTGGAGTCCAAGTTACCGGAATTGGAGCGGGCAGCGAAGCTTGTCAGCGGACTGGATGAGCATTTTGATGACGTGGCCGGGGTGCTTAACAAGGCGAGCGTGGATCTGGAAAATGGGAGGAAAATCGTGGATGCAGCGATGAAGGCGCTGCCACAGGCTGACAAGATTGCCGCTGCCGGAAGTGCCTTTGGTCAGCAACTGCAACAGTTTATCGAGAAGAACAACGCCGCCCTTGCGGCAATTCCCCCTGTGATCAAGCAGAATCTGTACTTGCTGGACCAGACGGAGGATGCTGTCGCTCAGCTCGCAGAGGGCTTGAAGGCCGGTACGCTGGAGACAGCGGCTGCGCTGAGCGCGCTTAATAGTAATCTGGCCCGGCTTGCGGCTGGGAAAAATGTACTGGACCGCACGATCTCGCTATTGAATTCACTGGATGAACTGTCGTCTGGAAATGCGCTTGCGGCCGATGTCCAGGCCCTGGAAGGGGTCCGAGACCAGTTCGCTGCGCAGTCTGCCCTGGCCGGCAGTCTCGCCTCAGCACTGGAAGCCGGTAGCGAGCCGGATGCTGGTAGGGTGCAGCAGCTCAGCACCGGAACGGGACAGGGATCAACGGCGCTTGGCCGGCTGATCTCCCGCTTCGAGACGCACACGCTGCCAGGCATTCAGAGCGCACTGCAGCCGCTGACTGCGGCTGCACAGGACGCGGCGACCCGGCTCCGGGAGGTGCCGGGTCGCCTGCCCGCACTGGCCGCCATCCTGCAGGATGCAGCGGCGGCCATACAGTACGGGCAGGAGGGCTTGGCGGCGCTGCAGAAGGATCTGCCCGCCATCAGGGCGGCCGTCCATACGTCGGCCGCCGGGATTGCGGATAAGATGCAGCGCTTCAGCGCTTTTGTCCGCGACGTCCTGCCGCGGATTCAGCAGGGGCTTCCCGCCGCTGGGCAGCGAATCCATGAAGCGGCGGATTTTGCCCGCCACGATCTGCCAGCGGTGGAGCAGAAGGTCCGCAAGGCAGCGGACCTGATCCGCACCGGGCTGCCGAAGGCGGACAAGGGGGTGGAACGCGCAGCGGAGCTGGTGCGGGACGATCTGCCGCTACTGGAGACCGCCATCCGCAAAGCGGCGGCGACGATTCGCCAGATCAAGCAAGATGTGAATCTGGAGCAGATTGCGGATCTACTTGGGGGCGATATCAAGTCCAAAAGTGATTTTTTGGCCAATCCTGTAATCCTTAAGGAGAATAAGCTGTATCCAATTCCGAACTATGGATCGGCCATGACCCCTTTTTACGTAGTATTGTCCATATGGGTGGGCGGAACGCTGTTGATTTCGCTGCTGCGCACATCTGTGGAGACGGAGGGCATAGTTTATAAGTCGTATCAGCTCTACTTCGGACGGCTGCTTACTTTTCTCACTGTAGGTATTTTACAGGCGCTGGTGGCCGCACTCGGTAATATTTTTATCTTGCATTGTTACGTCGCCGACAAGTGGTGGTTCATCCTGTTCGCGATGCTGATCAGTATCGTATTCGTGACGATTGTCTTCACCTTTGTCTCCGTGTTTGGCAATATCGGCAAGGGGATTGCTATTGTGTTCATGGTGCTGCAGTTTTCCAGCTCCGGAGGGACTTTTCCGATCAGCACCACCGGTCCTTTTTTTCAGGCGCTGAATCCGTTCATGCCATTCACCTATGCGATTAGCTTACTGCGGGAAGCGGTTGGCGGCATACTGCCAGAGGTGGCTATTCGTGATGCTCTGTATCTGGTTGGCTTCGGCCTGATCGCTCTTGTGCTGGCCCTGACACTTAAAAAGCCGTTAGAGCGGTTCATTCACAAGGCCGCAGAACAGGCGGAGAAATCAAAGTTGATTTCCTAAGAATATAGAAAAAAGAAAAAAATTTTCAACATCTTAAAGATATCTTTGAAAACTCAACCATTTTATTGACCTGTGTAATATTTACATCTAATATATAGGTATAAATGATCTTTAATTCTAATATATGGGTTTGGAGGTGGTGTTTGTTTGAATCCAGAGACCACAATCCGGGCGGAGTTGGACAAGTATCTGAGAGACAACGATCTTACGGTGAGCCAATTCTCCAAAATATCCGGGATTCATTCCGGCACGCTCAGCAGACTTGTCAGCGGTAACCGTCCGATTGCCATGCAGCAGCTTGAGCGCATCACCTCGGGGATGGGACTTGGCGCAGGCGCCTTGTACGATTTATATGTGGATGAATGCTTCGTACATTCTACTCCTAACTGGCGGCGATTAGGCCCCTTTCTTCATCGTTGTGCTGACTTGAACAGACTGGAGTGTATCCGGAAGATAGTCGCTAATCTGATGGATAATTTGATGTATGCCCAGGTATTATTTGAAACGGCTGAAGACTTTTTTAATGATGACAAATATGAAGCTGCTGCAATTTTGTACGAAAGCGTGGCCGAAAGTGAGAAGTATCAGCATTCCGAACGGCTAGCATTATGTCAGTACCGGCTGTTCAAGATATCGCTAGGATATGACCAGGATGCTAATCTGCGGGCTGCGGTATATTTTGAGTATTTTGTCGAGCGGTTGGATGAGAGCGATCAACTGGATGCGCTGCGGGATTTGGCGAATATCTACACCTCACTGCACCGCTGGAGCAATGTAGATTCTCTGGCTAAGCGAATGGGAGAAAAGGCATTCATTCAATATGAGAACAAATATGATAAAAATATCAGCCGCACTGAGCACAAGAAACCTGAAAAACCGCTGTGCTTTTATATCTTGTACTCCTATTTATTAAGAGCAGCGGTCAGCCATGAGAATGGTGACTATGAGCAGGCCATGCGGTATGCAGCACTGTATTCTGATTCTAGCTGGATACGCGAAGATAGTGAAGAAGCCAAGTGGATTATGGAACAGTTCAAGGAATGGGCTGTAGCCAATACATATCTACACCGTCTGATGAATGGGGAAGTTGAAATCCTTTCAGAATACGTGGCGTATATAAAAACTAGGGAAAATGAAGTTCTGCCAGCTTTTATCAAAATTATGCAAGCAGCGAACCGTATCGGGTTCAATGCAGATGAGGTTATCACACAGTTCCAATCTCACTTAATGTATAAAGAACACCGTAGCAAATTGGGGAAACTTAGTATGCAAGTCATGTCAGATAAATATACTAATCTTTTATGTGAACTGGCGACCTACTATTTACGAACCAATAGATATAAAAAAAGTGTCTATTATATATTAAAAAGTTTGGAACTTTCTGTTAAGATAAATAATGACAGCTGTGTGATTCAATGTGTTGGATTATTTGAAGAAATCCGACATCTAACAACAAGAGAAAATCAAGAGAAGTACAAAAAATTAATAAGTGAGGTGCAAAGACTTAATGAAAAGAAAAATGAGTATGTTGCTGGTTGTTTTTAGCGTGGCTCTGACCGTTGCGGTTCCTGCCTATGCTGCAGATGTTAATTCTAGCCAACCATCTATCAAAATTCTGATTCATGGAACTGGTAGCTAAGAAATTATACTTAGGCATAGAAGAGCATTAGTATACTTATAAAGTAAAGAAAGAATCTCTGCTTAACGTAGAGATTCTTTTTTTATTGGCTCAGCCTCATAGTCAGGCTACTCTTCGTTCGAATAAATCAGCGACACTTGATGACTGTTCAAGAACTCGATCCATTCTTCGGACGGTTTCTGGTCGGTAACAATATAATCGATTTTATCAAAATTCAGCAGCTTGATGAACGCAATCCGGTCAAATTTGGTATGGTCTACGAGGAGGACCACCTTATTGGCTTGCTGCTGCATAAGCACCTTCAGCTCGCTTTCCGCTTCATTGGAATCACTGACTCCGCCTGTCATGGACAACGCCTTGCAGCTGAAAACGACCACATCCACATTGTATTTCTGGATGGTATGCGAAGCATTCGGGCCGACAAAGGAACTGGTCTCCGGCCCCAGTGTACCGCCTGTGGAGATCAGCTTCTGCCCGGAATGCTGAAATTCGGACAACACTACCAGCGAGTTGGTGATAATCGTCAAATTGCTCTTCACTTCGATGATCCGGCGCAACGCCTCAAAGGCCGTCGAACTGGTATCCGTCATCACGCTGTCGCCATCGTTGATGAGATCCAGCACGTTGTCTGCGATTAGCCGCTTGGCTTCAATGTTGACCTGATGCCGGTTGGCATAGGAGGGGTCTTCATTGGTATGGGCGTTCAGGATTGCGCCGCCATAGTTTTTCTTGGCCAGACCGTCCCGGTCTAACTTGTCCAAATCGCGTCGTATCGTTTCCTCAGACACCTGAAACTTCTGTGCCAGGTCCGCAACATGGACTTTTCTGTTCCGGTACAGCTCTTTAATAATCAGGTCCCGCCGTTCAAATGCTTTCATCCGTTCACTCACCTTTTTCAATATCTCTATCTCCTAGTTTACTACAAGGATTATAAATGCAAAAGAATTGTAATGAAATGAAAAACCACATTCGATATATATAATATCACATAATACCACATTAATGTTTCGGTTAACTGTGGTTTTTATGTTGACTTAAGCGTTTACACCTTTTATGATGAAGAAGAAATGATTGTTGGCTGAAGTTGCAATGATATAAATTCGATTATTTAACCAAACATAATGTGATGCTGAGGAGGAAGTACAGTGGCAGCTAAATATCCGAAGATTGGGATTCGTCCGACCATTGATGGCAGAAGACGCGGGGTACGTGAATCGCTGGAAGTACAGACCATGGGAATGGCGGAGCGGGTGGCTGAGTTTTTACAACAGAACTTAAAATATCCCGACGGCTCGCCCGTAGAGTGCGTTATTGCTGATACTACAATCGGTGGGGTTAAAGAAGCGGCGAATGCCCGCGATAAATTTGCTGTAGCAAATGTAGGGGTGTCGATCACTGTGACGCCTTGCTGGTGTTATGGTACGGAAACGATGGACATGGATGCAACGATTCCGCATGCGGTGTGGGGCTTCAATGGAACCGAGCGTCCAGGTGCGGTGTACCTTGCGGCTGTATTGTCCGCTTATGCCCAGAAGGGCATCCCGGCCTTCGGTATCTATGGAGAGGATGTGCAGGACTCCGGCAGCGAAATCATCCCGGATGATGTGCAGGCCAAGCTGCTCCAGTTCGCCAGATCGGCACTGGCGGTAGCGATTATGAAAGGCCAGTCCTATCTCTCGATGGGTTCTGTCTCCATGGGGATTGCTGGCTCGATCGTGAACGAGCAGTTCTTCCAGGACTACCTTGGCATGCGTAATGAATATATAGATATGTCTGAATTTGTACGCCGCATAGAAGAGGGCATTTATGATCCGAAGGAATACGAGCGCGCATTGGCTTGGGTGAAGGAGAATTGTGCCGAAGGTGCAGATAACAACCCGGCGCATCTGCAGATCAGCCGTGAAGAGAAGGATAAGCAATGGGAGACTGTTGTAAAAATGACGCTGATTGCCCGTGACCTCATGGTCGGCAATTCGGAGCTTGAGGCACTTGGTTTCGCGGAAGAAGCGAATGGTCACAACGCGATTGTGGCTGGATTCCAGGGGCAGCGCCAATGGACAGACCACTTCCCGAACGGGGACTTCATGGAGACGATTCTGAGCTCGTCCTTTGACTGGAACGGCAGACGCGCACCTTATATGTTGGCTACAGAGAATGACAGCCTTAATGGTGTAACGATGCTGTTCAACTACTTGCTGACGAATACAGCGCAAATCTTCGCTGATGTCCGTACATACTGGAGCCCAGCGGCGGTGGAACGTGTGACCGGCCATAAGCTTGCAGGTGAGGCAGCAGGCGGTCTATTGCACCTGATTAACTCCGGTTCGGCGGCGCTGGATGGAACGGGTGAACAGACCATTGATGGTCAGCCGGCGATTAAGCCATTCTGGGAGATTACAGACGAGGAAGCGAAGATCTGTGTCGAGAAGACGGAATTCCGTCCGGCGTCGCAGGAGTATTTCCGCGGGGGCGGCTTCTCTACCGACTACCTGACCAAAGGCGGCATGCCGGTAACGATGGCGCGTCTGAATCTGGTGAAGGGTCTTGGGCCGGTTCTCCAGCTTGTCGAAGGCTACACGGTAGATCTGCCAGAGGATGTGCATCATACGCTGGATCAGCGGACCGATCCGACTTGGCCGACTACTTGGTTTGCACCAAAGCTGACTGGCGAGGGTTCATTCAAAACGGTATACGATGTGATGAACAACTGGGGCGCGAACCACGGGGCCATCAGCTACGGCCATATCGGTGCAGATTTGCTGACACTGGCATCCATGCTGCGTATTCCGGTAAGCATGCACAATGTGGCTGAAGAACATATCTTCAGACCGCGTGTCTGGTCGCTCTTCGGCACAGAGGATCTGGAAAGTGCAGACTACAGAGCCTGCCAGAACTTTGGCCCGCTCTATTAAACTTCGGAATAAGCAGGTGGTAGGAAGATGAGCGAGATTCAGAGACTGCTAGCAGTGGATCTTGGCGCCAGTTCCGGCCGGGTCATGCTGGGTAGTTATGACGGTTCCACGATTCAGATCGAGGAGATTCACCGTTTTGACAATACACCGGTACAGGTACAGGGCCATCTACACTGGGATGTGCTGAGACTATTCCACGAGATTAAGCAGGGCGTGCGTGAAGCTGCGCGGGTATATGGCAAACTGCTGTCGCTAAGCGTAGACACGTGGGGTGTGGATTACGGATTTATCGATCACCGGGGGCAGCTTCTGTATGCGCCACATCATTACCGGGATCAGCGGACGGTTCCGCACCGCTCCGGTCTGGAAGAGCGTCTTCCGCCCCGGGAACAGTTCGCTTTGACCGGCAATCAGCCTGCGCTGATCAATACTGTCTATCAACTTTATGCAGATTTGCAGGACAATCCATCTCTAGCGGAATCGGCTAGAACAATGCTGCTGACGCCCGATTTGTTTCACTATCTGTTCTCCGGTGTAGCGGCTGCGGAAAAGTGTATCTGGAGTACTAGCGGGTTGGCAGATGCAGTAACCGGTGAACCTTCACATGAGGTCTTTAAGACTCTGGACCTGCCGATCTCGCTGATTCCTGAACTTGTCGCCGAGGCTGGAACGGTGCTGGGTGAGGTGACACCCGCTATTCAGGAGGAACTGGGATTGGGCGCTATGAAGGTGATAGCAGGCGCTTCTCATGATACGGCCTCGGCTGTAGCTTCTATTCCTTATGCTGATAAGGATGGGGCAGCGTTCATCAGCTGTGGTACCTGGTCCTTGGTGGGCAGAGAGAGCGAGGGTCCGGTAATTACTGACCAGAGCTATGCGTACGGCTTCACAAATGAGGGCTGCTATGGTGGTACGAACCGGGTGCTGAAAAACATCACCGGATTGTGGATTCTGCAGGAGTCTCAGCGTCACTGGGCCGCATCGGGTCAGCGTATCGGTCATGCCGAGCTGGCGGAGCTAGCTGCAGAGGCTGGCCCGGCCGTCGCGATTATCGATCCTGACGATCCATTGTTCTCCACCCCAGGCGATATGCCGCAGCGAATCGTTGAATACTGTCGGAGAACACAGCAACAGGAGCCGCATACTCCTGGGGAGACGGCTCGCGTCATTGTGGAGAGTCTTGCTCATACTTACAGTTGTGCGATAGATGACCTTGAGGAAATCACAGGCCGGCCCGTACGTGTTATTCATATGGTTGGCGGGGGAATTCAAAATCGGCTTCTCTGTCAGCTCACGGCTGACCGAACCGGCCGGGAAGTCATTGCAGGGCCGGTAGAAGCCAGTGCGATCGGGAATATGGTAACTCAGCTGTTGGCACTAGGTGTGGTGGAACTATCTGCGGTAAGCGAGCTTATCGCGCACTCCAGCACACTGATAACCTATCAGCCAAGTAATAGTAAGAATCCTGCGCGGTGATAGCGTCGACCGATGTTTTAGGATCCAGCACTAATGTTGATTTTTTGAACATATACAACACATGGATAAGAGGAGAGATTATCGTATGGAGAATCATGAACAGCAGTTGCGTCGCCAGATTTGTGAGATTGGGAAGAACCTTTTCAACAAGGATTTTGTAGCGGCTAATGACGGCAATATCTCGGCACGCCTGTCGGCCACCGAAGTACTGGCTTCTCCAACCGGCGTCAGCAAAGGCTATCTGGAGCCTCACATGCTGGTCAAAGTGAATCTGCAGGGCGAGATTCTGGAGGCAGCCGAAGGCTACCGTCCTTCTACGGAAGTAAAGATGCACCTGAAGATTTACAATGAGCTGCCGGAGATGAACGGAGTCGTGCATGCTCACCCACCATATTCCACTGCTTTTGCCATCAAGGGAGAAGCACTGGATAAGATGCTGATGCCGGAATCCGTTATTGCGATGGGTGACATTCCGCTGGCAAAGTACGGTACGCCTTCTACCAATGAAATTCCAGACTCCCTGGAGCCTTTCCTGGGCAAGAAAACGGCAGTGTTGCTGGAAAGCCACGGCGCGCTGACCTGGGGCAAGGATGTTATGAGCGCGTACATGAACATGGAGCGCTTGGAGTTCACCGCTAAGCTGACCTTCCTGACCCGTATGATCGATGGGGAGCGGGAATTGCCGCAGCACCGGATTGACGAATTGATCGCATTGCGGTCTTTCTACGGCATGTAATTTGGAGGTTGAATTCCTATGTTGAAGAAGATTCCCAAGCTGCTGTCGCCCGAACTGGTTCGCGTACTGATGGAAATGGGCCATGGCGATGAAATTGTGCTGGCGGATGCCAACTTTCCGGGGCATTCACATCACTCCCGGGTTATCCGGTACGACGGGATCGGCATTCCAGAACTGCTGGATGCGATTCTAGAATTGTTCCCGCTAGACCACTATGCTGAGCATCAGGCTGCATTCATGTCTGTGGTACCGGGTGATCCTACCGTTCCGGTAATCTGGGAGACGTATAAGGAGATCTTGGCGAAGCATGATGCAGAAGCCGTGATTGGTCATGAGGAACGATTCGACTTCTACAGCCGCTCGAAGCAGAGCTACGCCGTTGTAGTCACTGGTGAAGAAGCGCTGTATGGCAATGTGATTTTGAAAAAAGGGGTTGTCCGCTCCTAAGCTAAGGAAGTTAGTATAACATACAGAAGAAACCGTTCCTTGCAGGAGAAGCTGGCGCATGTAGCTGCAGCTCACCTGTCATAGGTACGGTTTCTTTTTTGTAGACCAAGCGGCTCTATTTTATATTCCTGCGCTTCTGGTCTTCTTGAACTTGATTGCCATCGTAATGAGTTGAATCACAAAGATTAGTCCTATGATATAAACTAGATTCTGTGTGCCTTGTTCCCAGATGGTGGTAATGACTTGAAGAGCATCGCTACCCTCCGAAATAAAGCCGGACTGATTGATTTGTGTCAAGAATTGCGGGTTCCAGATGTTATGGCTGGAGAGGATGAACAGAGCTACAATGAACTCGAATGCACTGACTAGCGTGCTGAGGATGATAAGAGAAGGAGTCCAGCGTCCGGTAATTATTTTCAAAGTTTCTCTCAGAACGTTCGTGGCAAAAGCAATCCAGATCCACGGCAGGAAGCTGCGAAATACCTCTACATTAAACAGGGGCACGATGAGATGTGAACCGTTATCCTGAAGGAACCAGATCCCGAATAGTTGGAGATTGAAGAGGAACAAGAATGCAAAGATTGCAGTAAAGATGATATTGAAGATTGGGTCGGACCGTTTGATCGTTAGCTCCCGGGAAGGAAGCTGCGGTAGCTGCGAGGGAGTCCAGGAATGGTCGGAACGACGCTTGAGCTGATCCTTGTGAATTCCTTTATATTCGACCAAAGCAAAAATAACGGTAACCCAGGCAAAGGCCTGAAAGAAAGCCAGCAGAATATCGTTAAAATAGTCTCTTAAATGCTGCGACATATGGGATGCATCGGACAGGCTGTCCACGGCAAAGCCGACGGCCATGGCAATGGCTACTGCGGAGAATACGACCCGAAGCACGGTCAGATAGGTGGAAAAAAGCTCCGGACCGATCAAATACCGCCCGGTTCCCCGGTATTTATCTGCTAATGCCTCGGGATCTCCAAGCTCAAGCAGCACGGCTTCGACTTCTTCCTTGGTATGACTGCCGGGAGAAGAGCGTTCTTCCAGCATATCTTCTATCAAACCTTCAAGCTCTTTCTCGATGTCAGTTCGCTGCGACTCGGGCAGCCTTCGTACTACCGCATGAATGTAGCGTTTAATCAGTTCCACGGTTGTTCCCTCCATCAATCAAAGTGTCCATACTGTCTCTCATGCTTCGCCATTCTTCACATAGCCTGATGTAGACCTCTTGCCCGGCTGGACTTAGGGAATAGTATTTGCGGGGGCGGGTCTCATTGGTATCCCAAGCGCTTTCCAGCAATCCTTGCTTCTCCAGTCTGCGTAAGAGCGGGTAGAGGGTGTTCGGATCGACAGTTACACCCTTTTCTTTCAGTACAGTAACTAGGGAATAGCCATACTGGGGCTGGGTTAACTGGCTGAGCACACCGATGATAATCGTTCCGCGCCGCAGTTCTTGCACCAGTCCGCTTACTGTTTCCTGGATATCCATGATGTGCATCAACTCCTGATTGCATTATACTGTGTGACGCACACTATTACAATATGAACAATATCATGATTTATAAAATAAAAAACTTTGAATGAAAATCATTTTTTCCATTTATAGCAAGCTAAAGATGGGTTACACTGGAAAACAAGTGCTACCCCTAGTACAAGAATGTTGACATCTTTCTGGGAAAGGTCTCCGGTTGTACCGGGTGTTTTGTTCTGTTCCAATGCAAAATAGGCAATCCTTGACGAAAAGTTTCTCTTTTTCTCCGAGACGGATTCTTTATACTGACCGTATAACAAGAACCCGGAAGAGGTGAGAGGATTGTCTACAATCCCCAAGCTAGAAAACTATCTCCGCTATACGATTGCTACTGCTCTTTTTCCGCTGACATGTACTCAGGCGTTGTGGACGCAGTATGACCGCTACCGATACAAGCCTGCCGGACAGCACATCAGCATCGGTTCCCGTGAACTTCATGCCCATGTTACGGGAAACGGAAAAACGACCATTGTCATGGAGGCCGGAATGGGCGGAAATCTGCTGGATTGGTCGTTAGTGCAGCCGGAGCTGTCACGTGACGCTACGGTTGTTACCTATGATCGTGCCGGACTAGGCTGGAGCGAAGGCTCTGACAAGCCTGCCACCTGCCAGCAGTATGTTGACGATCTCCGCAGCCTGTTAGCTGCCTTGGAGCTGCAGCCTCCGTATGTACTGGTAGGGCATTCCTTCGGCGGGATGGTGATGAGGCTGTTCGCTGCAGAGTATCCGGATGAAGTGAAGAGCTTGATTCTCGTGGACGCCGTCCATGAGGGCCGATATCTTGCAACTGATATGTTGGAGACAGGACAACGCAACAGGGATAGCCTGAATCAGTTGAGACTAGGCTATCTGCTGTCTCCGACTGCGATACCCAGATTGGCTGGCCGTCATATCGGCTCGCGTCGCTTGCCACCTCCTATGCTGGAGCAGGTCAAGGCTGCCGGATACAGAAACAGCGCATACAAGGCGATCTATGCTGAGCTGTTGGATGCACACGAAAGTGCCTTGCAATTGGCTACAGCTGAGCCGCTACGAGTAGATTTGCCGATTGTTGTGCTGAGTGCAGGGCAGCAGGATAAAGAGTGGCACAGGGGGCAGCTTCAGCTGGCCGAGCTTACATCCCGCACCCAACATATTGTTGTAAGGGATAGCTGGCACTCCATTCAGATTTACCGACCGGATGTCGTTATTGACGCTATACGAAGTCTATTATAGTAAAAGCGCATCTACTTGAACTGGAAGAAAGACTGCTGCAACCAGCGGTTCGTACATCGGTAGAAGAACTCTCAGCATTGCTCGCGGATGATTTTATTGAATTTGGCAGTTCGGGCAACGTGTGGTACAGGCAAGAAGGGCTCAACGAGAATGGGATTGGTGTAGTAAATATGACTTTGAGCGATTTTGAAATTCATTCATTATCCGAGAATACGACATTAACAACGTACAGGATATTTAATGAGCATAGACAGCAGTATTCCTTACGCAGTTCTATCTGGAAATTCAGAGAGGGCAGATGGCAGATGTTCTTCCATCAAGGTACCCCTGTCCTTAAATAAATTAAAAGTTCACAAGGAGATCTAATATGACACCTAATTATGAAATTACTTATGGAAGTCAGGAAGAATCGGAATACATCAGGCGAAAGTTGATTGAATTTAATGCGAAGAACGTTCCGGAAGCGTTAAGTTCCCGTTATGAAGAAATTAATCTAAGCGTCAAGGATGCGCACGGTACGGTGGTCGGCGGGATGCTGGCAGTACTCTGCTGGAATTGGATCGAGGTAGAAATATTATGGGTTGAAGAATCGATGCGAGGGCAGGGCTACGGTAAACAGCTGCTGAACCGAATTGAGGATATCGCCAAGGAGAAGGACTGCACGTTCATCAAGCTCAACACGTTCAGCTTTCAGGCTCCGGATTTCTATCCCAAGTATGGTTATAGGCTAATGGCCGTTATTGAGGATGCACCGCTGGGCAGTCAGCATTATTATTACATTAAGGAGCTTACCACAGACTGATGGAGATGGTATGCTTCTCAGATAAAAAGCCTCAGCGGTTGTTATGACCACTGAGGCTTGCTGTCTATCTACGGACACTTTGCAGGGTTCCACCGCGGGTTCCGTTAGGGCGTCCATCAGGCACAATGATCGCCCTAGAGTGGCAAATCGCGCCGGCGGAACAAGGCGATGCCGAGGCTGAAGGCGGCCAGGCCCACCAGTAGCAGGACGGCCGAGACCAGGCCGACCTGTGTACCGTCCTTCACAATCTCGCCAGGGCGATAGAGTGTGAACAAGGTCAAATACTTCACCCAGCTCAGCTGGTCGCTGATTTTACCTAGCAGATCCAGGGTGAAGAAGCCGAAGGTGATTCCCCCTGAAATACCGAGCGCTTTCTTCTCGTCGTTCGACACGCTGGAGATAAGAAAAGAGATCCCGCCGATGGCAAAGAAAAGCAGGAAGGCAACGGTGTTGAGATCAAGGAAGCGCCCGGCGTTAAAGTCGTAGCCGTTCCCAAGGAACCAGAACACCCCAAGGAATCCGGCGCCAGTTGTTGCGGCCACGATAACCAGCAGGGCCGTAATCAGGACAAGCGCCTGTGTTAGCGCCACCTTGCTTCGGGTCGTCGGTGTGGACAATAGGTAGGCCATGGAACCGCGGTCCACGAGTCTGGCCATGAGCCCAGTGGACATTTGCACACAGAGAATGGATAGCAGCAGGACAAGAATAAGGCCATAATACTCGCCAGAGATGAAGGCTTCGGCGCTGGAGAAGCCGCTGTTTAGTCCGAAGGCGTTGCCTACGCTCTCTGGCATAGCACTCACTAGATCATTTATGGCTTTCATATTGTTCGCTAAGGCCGGATAGAGCCAGATAATCAGCAGAATGTAAAAAGCAGACCCGAAGGCATAATTCAAAATTCCCTTCAGGTTGACCTTTATCATTTCTTTATAGAGTGGAAGGTTCATCGCGCTTGCCCCTCCCGTTCATAATAATTCATAAAAATATCCTCTAGGTTCTGGGTGAATACATCTAAGCTGCGAATACTGTATTTCGCCGTTTCCCGGATGAACTGATCATAATTCCCTTGTACCGCCACTCTTACCCGGCTCCCGTCACGGGACTCCACGTGCAGACTTCCTTCGGAACAGAACCTGTCTGCCTCGTCGCTGTGTTCAAACACTACATCAAACAGCTTCCGCTGCATGGATTGCAGCTCGTGAATATTCTTGACAGTGATAATCCGGCCATCCTTGATGATGGCAGCCCGGTCACAGGTGCGCTCAATCTCCTGAAAGCTGTGCGAAGACATCAGGAAGGTGGTTCCGGCGGCCTTTTCCTCTAATACGAGTTCTATAAATACCTTCTGCATCAGCGGGTCGAGGCCCGAGGTTGGTTCATCCAAAATCATAACTTCCGGACTGTGCATGAACGCGGCGACGATACCGACCTTTTGTTTCATCCCTTTGGACATTTTGCGGATGGGTGTCCCTGCATCAAATTGCAGACGTTCGATCAGGGCGGAGCGCTTCGTGAAGTCCTTCAAGCCCTGCATTTTCGCCATAAAATCAAGAAAGCCCTTGCCTGTCATCCCGTCTATAAAAGCAATCTCTCCCGGCAGATAGCCGATATGCTTCTGAACACTTCCTTGCGCCTTCCAGACATCCAGACCGGCTACTGTTGCAATCCCCCGATCAGGCTTCATGAAACCCATAATATGCCGGATGGTTGTGGATTTCCCTGCGCCATTCGGCCCGAGAAACCCGAAGACCTCTCCTTTCCTAACGGAGAAAGATACATCTGTAATTCCCTTGCCATTGGCAAAACGCTTTGTTAAGCCTTGCACAGTCAGCATGGCGACACCTCCACTGTCCTGTAGAATGCAAATAATGAACTATTATTGGGAATATATTTCATATATTATATACGTATGAACGGTTTTGAGAAAAGATCTGCGCTGATTAAGGAGAAAATTACAAACGCAACGCTTGAGATGCTAAAGACCTCGGAGCCGAAGCGGATGCGGATTGCCGATATTGCCAAGGCTGCGAACGTCTCACAAGTGACGCTATATAAGCATTTTGGCAGCAAGGAAGAGCTGCTGAGGGAAACTCTCAAGCACCTAGTGGAGCAATCTACGCGTGAATTCGAAGCTTTTATTCATCAAGAGCCTTCTATGAAGGAGATCGTTCAGTATATCCTTGGGATGAAGAAAGGAACCTATACCATACTGCGTCCAAGTCTGGTGCAGACATTGATGATTGATGATCCGGAAATGTTTCAGTACTTGCAGGTACAATATGCCGAACGAACGCTTCCGCTTATGTTAAGGATGGTAGAAGAGGGACAAGCACGCGGGGAGATTTCCTCTAAAGTGTCGGCCAACGCCGTACTAATGTATATGCAGATGTATATGAAAAGTATGGAGGAGCTCTTGGAGCAAGCTAAGGTGGAGGAGAGCCTGGATACCTTTATGGAAGAGACGCTCCATCTGTTTTTCTATGGTATTTTCGGAAGGGAAGCAGAAGAGTAGGAGCATTGACTTCAGCACTATAACTGTAGGGAAACACGGTTGCCTTAAGCTCTCTGTATTTAAGCGAGTCGCCTGAACCTTCTTTCTGAAGGATTGGGCGGCTTTTTGGTATACCCATTATTTCTGTACGAAATGACCCACCTGAAAATTAGTAACTCTACCTTGAATGAGATGCCTAGTTTCAAAAATATGAACCGTTTACAATTAATCACGTAAAGAGGTTTTTTTTGGAGGTGCATAAGTGATATGAAAGCCAGTACACAAATTACTATGGAATCAAGCTCACCTAATGCGAGAAGGGAAGGATGGAAAGCGATATTCAGAAAAATTTATAGGCAGCGATACCTTCAAATTATGGCTTTGCTTGGTATAGCGTGGATGATCGTATTCAATTATATACCTATGTATGGAATTATTGTCGCGTTTAAGGATTATGACATCATTTCTACAATTGCAGAAGCTCCATGGGTTGGTTTGGAGCATTTCAAAGAATTTTTGCAGGATGATGCACTAGTCGAGGTCATTCGCAACACGCTTGGTATCAGTTTAATTAAACTGATTGTTGGTTTTCCCTTACCGATCATATTCGCTCTGTTACTAAATGAAGTTCGGTCTGTTTTCTTTAAAAAATCAGTTCAGACTATTACTTATCTTCCACACTTTCTGAGTTGGGTTGTTCTAGGTGGGATTTTGGCAACTTGGCTGTCTGATGTAGGTGTGATTAACAAAATATTAATGGCTATGAATGTTATTGATGCCCCGATAAGTTATCTGGCGGAAGCTAAATACTTTTGGACAATAATCATTGCATCTGACATTTGGAAAGAACTCGGATGGTCGGCGATTATCTATCTTGCAGCTATTAGTGGTGTTTCCCCTGAAATGTACGAAGCTGCAACGATAGATGGTGCAGGGAGATTTCAAAAAATCCTTAATATTACGCTTCCGTCTATCATGGGTACTATTTCCATCCTATTTATTCTAGCTGTTGGTGGTGTATTGAACTCAAATTTCGATCAAATTCTGGTACTCCGCAATCAGCTTAATGCAAGCGCAAGTAATGTTGTCGATATCTACGTCTATCAAACGGGATTGAATGAAGGACGTTACTCGTATTCAACAGCCGTTGGTCTACTGAAAAACGTTATTGCTCTTATGCTTTTAGTCGGAGCTAACTCTGTAACCAAAAAGCTTAATAATACTTCACTATTCTAGTATCTTGACATGAAAAGAGGAATGCACATGATTTCAATGAAGAGGCAGACGAAAGGCGAATTCGCTTTCGAGATTATGAATGGCATTTTGATGCTTGCCATCTGCTTCATCACCCTTTACCCCATTTGGTATGTTGTCGTAAATGCCTTCAATGATGCTAACGATGCAATGCGGGGAGGGATCTATTGGTGGCCTCGGCAGTTCAGCTTAGAAAGTTTTAAGGCTGTATTTGATAGTAAGGGTATCATGACAGCTATGGGAATTACTGTTGCAAAAACTGTCTTGGGTGTTCTGGTTCACGTCCTGTTTACTTCTATGGTAGCGTATGCGTTTAGTCGCGAAGAATTATATGGGCGTAAATTATATATGATTATCGGGACAATTACGATGTTTTTTGGCGGAGGATTAATTCCAACTTATCTTTTAATCCGTAATCTTCATCTACTTGATAATTTCTTGGTTTATATTATTCCAGCAGCTTTTAGCTTTTTCGATCTCATCATCTTTATGAGCTTCTTCCGTGAAATACCAGCAGGATTGGAAGAGGCGGCCAAAATTGATGGTGCAAATGACTTCAAAATATTCCTGAGGGTTATCATACCTGTATCTATGCCAGTAGTAGCAACCATAGCTCTCTTTCATGGTGTCTATCAATGGAATGATTACTTTACAGGAATGATCTATATCAATAATACCAATTTGCAGCCTATTCAAACCTTCTTATATCGGGTGGTTGCCCAGTCCAGTTCCAATCAGATGATCTCGGCAATGCCTACCGGTGTAGCCAAGAATATAACTTCTCAGTCACTGAAACTCGCTACCATGATTGTGACAACTGCACCAATTGTAGTAGTATATCCTTTCTTGCAGAAATATTTTGTTAAAGGATTTATGATCGGTTCCATTAAAGGATGAACTAGCAAGCTGATCACAATTATCCATCCACCCTTAAGCGTTGGATTGATGATAAATGAAGTTTATATCTAAATTAGAAAAGGGGAAGAGCAATGGGAAATTCTTTACGAAAGACTACTGCAGGTCTACTAGCACTTATCATGGCTTTTTCGGTTACTGCGTGTTCTGGCGGAAATAACAATGCCAATGGTTCTGCCGAGAAGACTAACAACAAACCGTCAACGAATACAACCACAGAGGAAGCCGCAGCTCCTTCAAGTGATGAACCAACCTGGAAGCAGGATACTTCACCGATTACGTTCGACTGGTATCTCAATTTCAGTTGGGCTGATGTCAAGTGGGGAGATAACGTGGTTACAGATTATATCACCAAAAAAACCGGTGTTGATGTGAATTTTATTGTTCCTGCCGGGAATGAAAATGAAAAGCTTAATACGATGATGGCTTCCGGCTCCATGCCTGATTTCATTACTCTGGGCTGGTATGAAGAAGCCATTAAAAAGATGATTAAAGGTGATCTGGTCCTGCCGCTCAACGAATTGGCAGAGCAATACGACCCGTACTTCTTAAAGGTAGCTGACCCGGCCAAACTTGGCTGGTACACACAACCTAATGGAAATGTGTATGGATATCCCAATGCGTCTTCCTCTCCTGCGGATTATAAAAAATATGGAGAGCAGTTTACCTCCAATCAAACATTCGTAGTGCGTAAAGATATGTATGAAGCGCTGGGTAAGCCGGATATGAGTACTCCAGAGGGTTTCTTGAATGCGCTTAAGCTAGCCAAAGAAAAATATCCGGAAGTGAGCGGCCAGCCGTTGATTCCGCTTGGACTTCATGAATTCACAGAAACAGGAAACTACTCGCTTGAAGGCTATCTGCAGAATTTCTTGGCGATTCCTCAAGAGAAAGACGGCAAATTATACGACAGACGCCAAGATGCTGAATATCTGAATTGGCTGAAAGTGTTCCGTCAAGCCAATCAGGACGGACTGCTAGCGAAGGATGTCTTTATTGACAAACGGGCACAAATGGAAGAAAAAATTGCTCAAGGACGTTACTTTGCGATGTTGTATCAACGCACAGACTTTGAACCGATTAATACAACTTTGTATCAAAAAGATCCTAATTCCGTTTATATTGCTGTAGATGGACCAGCCAACAGTGCTAAAGATGCGCCTACACTTTCTGGTCCGGGAATCTCTGGATGGACTGTGACCTTGATTTCCAAAAACGTCAAAGATAAAAAACGCGCGATTGCCTTTATGAGTTATCTGCTTAGTGAAGAAGGAAATAAAGACTTGTTCCTAGGTGAAAAAGGTGTAACTTATGATACTATTGATGGTAAAGATCAATTCTTGCCTGACGTGCTAAATCTCTTGAATACGGATCGTACGGCTTTCGACCAAAAGTACGGTGCTTCTTTCAGATATTGGATGCTTATGGATACCAATATGAACTTGGCGTGGAACCCACCGGGAGCGCTACCTAACAGTCAAATGGCGGATTGGACCAAAGGTAAAGCTATCAGCATGGCCCAATATGATAATCTTGATCCGGATGCAACCAGCAAGGAAGGTATTGCCAATAGTAAGAACGCTCGTTTATGGGGCAAGGCGCTTCCTAAAATGTTAATGTCGAGCTCAGATGCAGAATTCGATAAAGTGTTCAACGACTACTTGAAGAACCGCGGCGAGCAAGAAGCTATCGATGCATACCGTCAAAATGCGTATGAGTCTAATATGAAAAAGTTGAGTTCTTTTGAACAATAGTAGTATTCATTAATAAGCAAGCTCGGATATTCACTCTGTAATTTTGAATGAATATAACCGGGCTTGCTTCTATCATTATGTAGAATGTGGTGGATATTTGAAGATTAAAAATATAAAAATGCTAGTGTATATCCAAAAATATATACGCAACCTTTCGCTTCAAGCGAAGTTGATCCTTTCGTTTATGATTTTGATTTTTATTCCGGTGCTTATTTTCTCGTCTTACAGCTTTTCTCATGAAAATTCTAAATCTATGGATGAACTGATCAGAAATAATGAAACGATTCTCGATATTGAGAAAACAAATATAGAAAACAATATTGAACTTATGGAGTGGACAGCTCAACTTGCACTTTCCAATCGGGAAATGAACGATTTTCTGCAATCCCAGAAAGACTTTAACACAGAAGCCTTGCTCGAAATCAAAACGAAATTAATAAGGGAGTTTCAATATTATCTTTTTAACAATCCTAGAGTATCCAAAGTCAGATTATTCACAAGTAACCCCAATGTGCAGGAGTTTTGGCCAGTACTTCTTCAGGAGTTCCGCATTCAAAATAAATATTGGTATAAGGACGTACTGGAGCAAGAAGGCAGTAGTTATTGGGTAATGGGCGAGCAGGAAGGCGTATTGGTCGATGCACCTTCAGAACCCGTAAGGTTCGACGCATCGCTACTCAAGGAGTTTAAATTTCTTGATGATACTACGCATAACGGCATATTGGAAATAAGTATGAGCATGCAGAATTTTTTTCTGAAAACCTTTAGTAAAGTTCAAGATCCATCTTCTCAATTGGTTATTGTTACTCGGGATCATAAAGTATTTAGTTTGGATTCTTCGGTCATGTTCAATAATGTCTCCGCCGAGCAATATATTGAAAGCGTTATACTGAGCAATGAGCCAAGCAACGAAGTGGTTAAATTTTATACAGCTGGACAACCTTATTTGGCCATTCAGAGCTATATCCAATCTATTGATGTCCATCTTGTCAATATTGTGAGTCTGGCAGATACGATGGCTGATATCAAAGAAAGACGAAACAAATTAATTATCATCATTATCTTTTTGATGGCGTTCTTAAGTTTATTATCTTATTTCATGCAGTCGATGATTCTTAAACGTCTTAGAGTCTTGAAAGATTCAATGAAAAAAGTGAGAGGCGGCAACTTTAATGTGGATCTTCCGATAACGGGAACGGATGAGATCGGAGAGCTCGGACATCATTATCGGAAACTGCTTAGTAAAATTAATGAACTCATTGAGGAGCAGGCAAATAGGCAAGCGGCAGGTAAAGAAGCAGAGCTGAAAGCGCTCAAGAACCAAATTGATTCGCATTTTCTGTATAACACTTTGGAGAATCTGAAGATGCTTGCGGAGATGGAAGGCCAATATGTTATTTCGGACACACTTACCTCGCTTGGAGGGATGATGCGTTATACACTGCAGTGGACACGAGAGCATGTAAAGCTAAAAGAAGAGTTGAATCATGTTCATCATTATATTGACATCATGAATATCCGTTACAATGGTAAAATTGAACTGGGTGTAGTGGTAGATCCTGCGTTATTAAATCAGGAATCACTAAAGATGTCTTTGCAGCCCATTGTGGAAAATGCAATTAAACATGGGATGAAGCAGATGAACTCAAAATCCGGTAAGTTTATCATTTCTATTACAGCTATGGCTGAGAAGAATAATTGTCTCATTGAGATTATGGATAATGGTTGCGGCATTCCCGAAGAGAAGATCCGTATTCTATCCAACTTGTTGCGCATGGAGGAAAGAGACTATCAGGAATTACGGGGAAAGGTTCAAAACGGAGGGGGCAGCGGCATCGGTCTTCGCAATGTGGATCAACGCCTGATTATGAGCTATGGACTTAACTATGGTATACGCATAGAGAGTATGGTGGGTAGTTATACTCGTGTTGTAATGAGTATGCCCCTTCTTAAATTTGAAGGGAGGAAGGACATTGATGATTAAATTAATGATTGTTGACGATGAGTATAATATTCGAATGGGACTACAGTCCATGATCGAAAGGAAGTTTCCTGAGGTTTATTCTTTTCGATTCGCAGAGGACGGAAGTGATGCCTTGGAGCAGCTAGAACAGGATCCTGCAGACGTCATTATTACGGACATCCGAATGCCTGTAATGGATGGAATCACACTATTATCCCATATTCAGAAGTTCCCATATAAACCAGAGGTTTTATTACTTAGTGGATACGATGATTTTCAATATGCACAAAAAGCGATACGATATCAGGTTAGGGACTATTTGCTCAAACCCGTCGTACGCGAAGAATTATATTCATTTTTGGAGAACATCAGGATTGAGATACTGGATCGAAAATTGCATAATGAATTGTTAACCAGATCTTCTCCTTCGGATTGGATCGCCACTATTCTCAATTCTAACAGCAACGATTCTAGTGAAACATCCACCAATTTGCTAAATGCAGGATACGGTTGGCTAGAGGAGCAATACATATTGGGGATTATATGTATAAAGCAGAATGATCTCATATCTGGCCTGCTGTCTGAAGTGCAGAATATTATTTTTAGCAAAGACAACGAAGGCAATATAATAGTTGTAACTCAAAATAAGGATGAATTTCTTCAACTAGCAGAAGAGCTGAAGAAATTAGGTGAGCGGGAATGCCGAATTGCTCTCAGTTCTAGTACAGAAGGGATTCAGCAATTGCGCAAAGCGTATAGTGAAGCCAAACAGACGATGAAATATTTCCTGGTTATCAATAACACGGAAGTTCTATTCTATGACCATATTATAAAGCGGAATTTAAATTGCGAGATACCTCTAGAGACGATCCGCCGAATCTCCAATCTGCTTGGTACAGACCGTCTGCCAGAGGTTAAGCAGCTCTTTCAACAGATCTTCAACAGCCATGTGATTAGCCACTGTGAGATTGGATATTTGGAGTGTATCAGTGTAATCATGAATGAAGAAATTTTTGATAAGGTTTACCGGTATTATGGTCAAGAATCAATTCATATTTTGCGGCTATATAGCCAGGTGGGTCACATTGGGAATTTTCAGCGCTTTGAAGACTATTATAATAAGGTTGAAGAACTGTTAGAGCGTTTAGATGTCTTTATGAAAGTGGCCAGAGAGCAAAGCAGTCAAGAAAACAAGAGTATGCAAAAAGCCGTTAATTACGTGCATAAGCATTTTGCCGAAGACTTGAACATGGCTGTGGTCTCAAATCAATTGTCACTCAACTATACTTACTTCAGTCACGCATTTAAAGAATATACGGGAACAAGTTTTTCTTCATATTTAAGAAATTTCAGGCTGGAGAAGGCAAAGGAGCTCCTTTCAGATTCTGATCTAAAAGTATACGAAATAAGTAAGCAGGTAGGCTTCGATAATGTGAAACATTTCATCCGGATTTTTAAAGAATCAGAGGGAATAACCGCGCTGGAGTATCGGAATCAGAACCAGCAACCCGTCGTTTTAGAGAAAAACTAATGTATAAGTAGGAAGAGTACGCATACGGGTGTGCGTGCTCTTTTTGTATACCCAAAAAAACAATACCCTACCTGAAATTGAACGGATAGGTTATTAAAATGGATTTTCTTATAATAAAAGCAAGGCGAAAGTAATCAGTAGGTATTATCAATTCAAATGATTGCAAACGCATACAAACTATTATATGAGGAGGGGAAGTATTGAAGAAATTATTTTGCTATGTATTAAGTGCTCTTCTGCTCCTTATTGGGCCGCAAACCATTAATGTTCAGACAGCATTCGGCCAGTCAGCTCCACAAGATTCCCGAAACGCGGGAAAAGTATCTGTATGGTATTCCTCAGAAGACGGAAGCAATCATCTTACACCACAGCAGAATGGCCAATTTACGGAGGGAATCTCTGAGCGTAATGTAAGAACGCTAAGCGTGGATGATCGCCAAACCTTTCAACCCTATCTTGGGGTAGGCTCCTCGCTGGAAGAATCTACAATCTATAATTTAATGAAGTTGTCAGATGAAAAGCGTGAAAAGGTTCTGAAATTCTTAATGGACCCTAAAACAGGGCTTGGGTGGAACGTCATTAGGATAACATTTGGAACCTCGGATTTTACCAGTCGTGAGTGGTATAGCTATAATGATCATCCTCCAGGTGGAAGTGATGCGGAGATGAAATATTTCTCCATCCAGAAGGATATTGATTATCATATTATTCCGGTGATTAAAGAGGCTCTTAAATATAATCCGAATGCGAAAATCATAGCCTCTGCGTGGAGTCCTCCAGGCTGGATGAAGGAATCGGGAAAGATCGAGGGCGGAGTAGATAAAACAGGGAAGATGAAGGATGAATATTTGCCAGCATTAGCTCTTTATTACCGCAAGGCTATCGAATCCTATGCCGAGCATGGTATTCCTATTTATGCGATGAGTCTTATTAACGAACCTAATATCCAGGTTGATTATCCAATGACTCAAATGACCGTCGCTCAGCAGACGGAGTTAGTCAAACTTATGAAAAAAGAATTTCAAAATAAGAAAAATGGAAGTATTCTCAATACCCAGGTGTGGGTGAATGAATTCAATATTTTTGACTGGGAGAAAAATAAGGCGATTTATGATGATCCGGAAGCTTATGCCGCAGCAGACGGAACTTCATTCCATGACTATTATGGTGAATTAACCGGTATGAGCGAAGCTCATCATGCATATCCTGACAAACCCATTTATTTGACGGAGAGATCCGTTTGGGGAACAAAAGGTGTCGATAGGATTATACAATATTTCCGAAATTATTCGCGGACTTATGTTGCCTGGGTCACCATGCTTGATAATAATGGACAACCAAATGTCTCCAGCACGGCAGCTGGTCGCACTTTATTAACGCTTGATGCAGAGAAGAAAGATCGCGTAACGTTAAATTTTGAAGCTTATATGCTTGCCCAATTCTCAAAGTTCATTCAGGAAGGCGCTGTGCGGATTGAGAGTAACCATTTTGATGCTGCTTTTGATCAATTAAAAGCCGGAATGACTTCCGATTCCATCTCCCCGGCCATTTCAAACGTTGCTTTCAAGAATCCTGATGGCAGTATCGTCATGGTAGCTACTAATACTTCGGCAACATCCAAAGACCTGCGGGTTACCTGGAACGGTGCTGAATTTAATACCACTTTGCCTAGTAAAACAGTTGCCACATATAAATGGACTCCTTGGGCGAAGGGAGCTCTGAAAGATACCATAACTTCACCAGTAGTCTCTTTGGGAAGCGGGAAATATGTAGATGAGGTACAGGTAGCCATATCGACAAAGGTCAAAGGAGGCATCATTCGATATACGTTGGACGGTAAGAATCCATCCGCTACTTCCCCGGCGTATCATTCGCCGCTTACATTGAAACAAACGGATACAGTATTGAAGGCAGCCGTTTTCGTTACAGATAAGAATGAGGACGGAAAAAAAGGAACGGTTAGGATCTCCCCATTGGTCTCACCTCGATATGAATTTGTACAATCCAAGCTACTTCCTGGCAAGTTCGAAGCAGCTGATTATATGGATACTAATGATGGACAGACAGAGAACAGTTCAGAAGGTGGATTAAATGTAGGATATATTGATAAAGGGGATTGGATGGATTACCCGGTTGAGATATCCGAATCTGGTAGCTACAAATTTGTATATCGTATCGCTACTAATGGAGGAAAAGGAACAATTGATGCCCAAATCAACAGCAAGACTGTAGCCCAAACTGCTGTGAAGAACTCGGGGGGCTGGCAAGTCTGGGGCAATATCGTTAGTGAACCTGTCGTGCTTGAGAAAGGTAAGCAAACTCTTCGTCTATATATGAATGGTTCGTCGTTTAACCTTAAGTCCATTCAACTGGTTCATGAAACAGACAGCGTTGGAGGTCTACTACAAGATCCAGAGGATTTAAAGACTGTTCCAATCACAGGCAATCAGATAAGAAATGGTGAGTTTACGAAGGACGCTACCGATTGGACGCTTTGGCAAAGTAAGGGGAACACAGACGGTGCAAAAGGTGAGGCTAAGTTTGATGTGGTTGCCGATGAAATGAAGATCAAGGTAGTGAATGAAGGTGATTGGGGTGGAACCGACGGCTGGGAGATTCAAATGAAGCAAGGTAAGCTGCAATTAGTCCAAGGCAAGACATACGTCGTGAAATTCCAAGCCAAATCTTCGGCTGCTCGGACGATTCAGGTAGCTGTGGAAGGAGCGAATAATTCAGATGGAAGCCAGGACTATAGTGGGAAAAGAAACATTGAGCTTACGCCAGCAACAACCGAACATACCATTGAATTTAAAATGCTGAATACTACGGACGCTGCTGCGCAGTTGAATTTTTTAATGGGTCATGTGGGTACGAAATTGAATGCATCCCACGAAATTACAGTAGATAATGTGAGCATTTCAATGAAAGAAAACTAAATATTAGGAGGGGAAATGTGTATGAAACTGAATATGAAGGCTGCTCCATTAAAAATGTTATCCATTTGCCTGGTAGCTTCCTTGCTTGTGGTAACGCCTCCTCCGAAACCTGCCAGTGCCGCTCCTACATCCGAGGTATGGTTAACCGACTCCAGCGCAGGTGCTAAGCTGGTCCAAAGACCGGGCACTTCGTTTACAGCAGACGATGGGGCTGCGGGGCTGGCTATCGTAGTTGATGAGAATATAGCCTATCAACAAATGGATGGTTTTGGCGCATCGTTGACGGATGCTTCTGCCTGGCTGCTACAGCACCAATTGACAACAGCCAAACGGACAGAAGTTATGGAAAAGCTGTTCGGTACTTCCGGGATTGGACTTAGCTTACTTCGGCAGAGTATTGGTTCCTCTGACTTCAACTGGGAAATCTACAGCTACAATGAGACACCCGGGGATACCAACATGAACAATTTCTCGATTGCCAGAGATTTGCCTTATATTGTTCCCATGGTGAAGCAAGCGAGAACAGTTAATCCCCAGATTAAAGTCATGGCAGCAGCCTGGAGTCCACCAGGTTGGATGAAAAAAGGGCAGTTTCCTAATGTCAGCAATCCAATGAATACTGGATACTTAGACCCTCAGTACTATGGGGCTTACGCTAACTATCTTGTGAAATTCATTCAGGCCTACAACAATCAGGGTATACCGATTTATGCAATAAGTCCTGTTAATGAACCTGGTCTGCAAAATGCAGAATACCCGACCACGTATATGTCTGTTTCGGATCATAATAACTTTATCAAAAACAATCTGGGCCCGGCTATTAGAAACGCAGGATTAAATACGAAGATCATGGCTTACGATTTTAACTGGGATAATATTTCGTTCCCTCAACAAGCCTTAGCCGATCCTGCCGTAAATTCATATGTGGCTGGAACAGCATTTCATCACTACGGTGGCGATCCGTCAGCTATGACGATTCTGCATAATCAATTCCCTAATAAGGATATCTGGTTCACAGAGGGCGGCTATGGCTCCTGGAATCCTAGCTTCAACGGAATGATGCGTGAGATGATTGCAGTGCCAAGAAACTGGGCGAAATCCTATATTCTATGGAATCTGGCACTAGACCAGAATAATGGCCCGTCGCTCTTATCCAACAGCATAAATTGGGGAACGATTACAGTTCGATCTGATGTGAGGGATAATGTCACTTATAATGATCAATATTATGCCATTGGTCATTTTAGTAAATTTGTAGCTCCCGGTGCTTATCGCATTGCCTCAACTACGTACGGAACGGGTACGCTTGATCAGGTGGCCTTCAAAAATAGTGATGGTAGCAAAGCGATCGTTGTATATAACTACGGTACATCAAGTAACACCTTTAAAATTGTCTGGAATGGACAAAAAATTACGTACACTTTAAATGCCAACTCTGCAGTAACCTTTAAATGGAGTTAATTACCGCATAGAAATTTAGGCAGCTGAGAAGGAGATAAGACTCATATGTTTGAACATACAGATCGCAGTTTAGTCAAAGGATTCCTGCGAGCGCAGGGAACAGATGTTGTTAATGGAGACGGGGAAAAAATTATACTAACCGGTTGGGGACTGGGGAACTGGTTACTGCCCGAAGGGTATATGTGGTTGTCACGTTCGGAAAGATTCGACCGACCGCGAAGAATGGAACAGGTTATCCGCGAACTAACAGGTAGTCAGTATTCTGAGAGCTTCTGGACCCGTTTTCGTGAAAACTATGTTACCCGTGAGGATATTCGCATGATGGCTGAACTGGGTTATAACTCCGTAAGGATTCCGTTTAGCTGGCGGGTGCTGATGGAGGATGAAGCGGGAACGATCTGGAACGAAGATGGCTTCGCTTTGCTGGACCGATGTCTGGATTGGTGCGAGGAGTTTAAGCTGTATGCCTTTTTAGATCTACATGGTGCTCCTGGTGGACAGACAGGTGCCAATATCGACGATTCGGTGGATGAGTTCCCGCGGCTTTTCACCGATCCTGAAAGCTGGAATAAGGGTATCGAACTGTGGAAGGAATTAGCCCGTCGTTATAAGGACCGCTGGATTGTAGGCGGTTATGACCTGCTGAATGAGCCGCTTCGTCCCGGACTGAATGAGGGTTATCACCAGTATTATCTTCTGCAAAAGCTGGCAGATTTCTATGATGAGGCTATCCGCGAGATTCGCGCCATTGATCCAGTGCATATGTTATCTATTGAGGGGCATCATTGGGCTTCAGATGTTTCCGTATTCTACAAACGTTACGATGACAACATGGTCATTCATTTCCATCGTTATGCCTGTATGCCAGGAATCGAAGCCTTTCAGGAGTTTCTGGATACCTCCAAGCGTCTGAATCAGCCTTTGTGGCTCGGTGAGACGGGAGAGAATTATCCGGAATGGTTCGCAGCTATGTATCCTTTAGCGGTTTCTGTGGGAATCGGTTACAATCTGTGGCCGTGGAAAAAAATGGAGTGTACCAATTCGCCTTTCTCTATCGCTCAACCTGAGGGCTGGAAAGAATTTCTCGCGTATTCTGAAGGTGGCCCTCGTCCGGAGGAAAAGGATGTACAGAGGTCGCTGGATGCTTTCCTTGAGAATATGAAGCTAGAGAATTGCCTGGCAAATCCATTGGTAACGGATTCGGCATTCCGACGTCCGGGCTGCCGTGTGCGGGCGACAGATTTCGATGAACTGCCTGGTAAAGGTCAAAGCTTCAGTGGCCTACGTGAGGAAGGGAACATTTACCGCTATCGGTCTACGACAGGGATGAAGCTGATCTCGTTATCCGATAAGCTGGAGAAGAAGCGTTTTGGTTTTGACAGTGGCTGGGACTTGTTGGGGCTTGAACTACGGGAGCAGGAGTTTGCCTGCTACACTTTCAGCGAAATTAATGACGATGGTTATGTGCAGTTGGAGTTGAAATGCACAGAAGATGCTCAGTTAACAGTGGAGCAAGATGATAAGGAAATTCAGGTAGTCAAATTGCAGAGTAACGATGAGAAAACTCATGTCCGTGTAGGTCCGTTTAAGAGTGCTCAGGAATCGGTAATAAAAGTAGCTCTTCAGCAAGGTACTATAGAACTGCTGTCCATAGAACTCGAACGTTTAGCGTGACGCTAAAACTAGTTTACAGTGCTTGCGGGGTTGTCGCCAGTTTGTGAGGCAGAGATCGAAGAAGCTTACAAGTTTAAGCAGCCAGTCTCCGGAAATCTACCGGGGACTGGTTATTTGGGTTCGCTCAGCATGGGCATCATCTCTAATAATGCACTAGATTGAAATCGGGTTGAGGGAACAAACGAACCGTCAGTATTTGGTGAGAGGACTAAAGTGAGCGTCGTTCTATTGAGGGCGGCGTTTTGTTGTTTTTATTGCTTTTCTTCATTATAAATGGAAAAATGTTCGTTCTATGCTGTTTTGTCCCCTTTATAAGGGTTAATTGTACGCAAAATACCGAAATGTACCTATCCTGGGAATCCATCTTCTACTATGATCTTTCCGTAAGAAAGCGCTATCAAAATGATTTTAACCAACATTCAGAGGGGGTAGGAATGATTTTGAAAGTAATCGGAAAAAGGTTGGGTATGAGTTTGCTGGTATTCATTATTGCAGTAGCACAGTTGGGTTTTGCAGGGACGAAAAGCAATGTGGCGCATGCGGCAGATCCAAGTATGGCCCAGAAGCCGTACATGGGCTGGAGCAGTTACAGCATGCAGGTGTATGATGGGGCAGGCGATTGGACATCGGCAGAGGGCGTCAAGAAGCAATCGGATGCCATGCGTGAGAAGCTGCAAGCCCATGGCTATGAATATATTAATATTGATGCAGGATGGAACGGCGGCGAGGATCAATATGGCCGGCCCATTCCGAATGAGGCCCTGTATCCGAACGGATTTCAGGAGGTCATCGACTATGTTCATAATAATGGACAGAAGATCGGGATTTATCTGATTCCAGGAATGTCGATAACTGGCTATAACGCAAACTATGAAATTTATGGGACTAACGGACAATGTCGTATGCGGGATATAGCAGCACAGCCGCTTACGAAAATGGACTATTGGGATTCCTATATGTATAAAATTGATTTCAGTAACCCATGCGCCCAAAAGTACATTGATTCCATCGCGGATCTCCTTGGCGAATGGGGGATTAACTTTGTCAAATTTGACAGTGTGACCCCTGGTTCGGGGATCAACAACCTGAGCCGTGATGCACGCGGCGATGTAGAGGCTTGGTCCAAGGCACTCGCGAGAAACAATATCTGGTTCGAGCTTTCATGGGCACTGGACCATAATTATGCGGATTTTTGGAAAAAGTACGCCAACGGCTGGCGGATTGACTGGGATATTGAATCCTACGACAGCAGTAAAGGATTAACGGAATGGCCGAATATTTCCCGTTTGTTCCCTCTTGCGGCTGTTTGGTGGAGGGAGGCAGGACCAGGGGGCTGGAATGATTTTGATTCCCTGAATATCGGAAATGGCTCCATGGATGGTCTGACCAGAGATGAGCGAAAGACAGCCATGACGTTCTGGTCGATCTCTTCTGCCCAGCTCTACACAGGCAATGACCTGACAAGACTGGACGATTATGGATTGGAGCTGCTGACCAATGACGAAGTGATTGCGGTCAATCAGGCTGGACGTCCCGGTCATCCGGTATCGATGGATAAGCAGCAGCAAGTTTGGTATGCCAATAACGGAGATGGCACTTACAGTGTAGCTTTGTTCAATCTGGGCAACCGCAGTGCGGAGGTTAAGGTCAAATGGAGTGATCTCGGACTTGAAGGTCCAGCTTCGGTACGTGACCTGTGGAGCCATTCCGAGCTAGGTAATTTTGACAAAGAATTCAGCGGCGGTGTACTTGAACCTCATGCTTCACGGATGCTCAAAGTGACTGCGCTGAGCGGCACATCTGCCGTCAATGACGATGATACAGGCATGCGTTATAGCGGAGACTGGAAACGCAATGGCGGCAAGGAGCAGTTGAACGGAGCACAGGACATCAGCATAGCGATCAAAGATACTACTGGTGCAAATTCAGCGCTAGCTCCACAAGCTGATAATCTGGACGCTGTAGCTGATAATGCTGTAAATTCAGCTTTGGCGAACAATGCAACCGTTACGAATGTAGTCTACATTAATGATGATGATAGCAATATTAAATACAACGGCTCGTGGAAATCGAGCACCGGAAGAGCTTTCGGTGATTACAATAGCGATGTGCATTACACCGAGACTAATGGTGATTCTTTTGAGTACACCTTCATAGGCACAGGCATCGATGTGCTGACGGAGAAGGATAGAGAACAGGGCGACATGATTGTTACCCTCGATAATGGAACACCGCAAACTGTAAGCGCTTATACGAGCGGACCGAGAGAAGTACAGCAGGCTGTGTACAGTGCTTCGGGTCTGGCTAACGGTCCACATACGCTCAAAGTGGTTAAGGGTTCGGGCCAGTACATGCTGCTTGATGCTCTCAGAGTGACAACAGAAACACCAGCAGGCGGACAGAATAGCACAATTAATCCTGTGTCGGCTGGCTTTGACAAGGCTGTGGAACAACAGAAAGATATTACTGTTTCATTGTCTCTGAACGGCAATACACTAGTTGGCGTTGAGAATAACGACGTACCACTTAGTACGGACGATTATACGGTAGCCAATGATAAGCTTACTATTAAAAAGGAGTATCTCGCACTACAGCCTGTTGGCACTACGAGCTTGAACGTAATTTTTAGCTCGGGTGATCACCAGACACTGACCATCCGAATCAGTGATTCTACGGGCATTCGTTATGCGTTCATTAATAACGATGATCCTGGTATTAAGTACAACGGTTCCTGGTCGCGCAGTACCGGAAGAGGGATGGGCGACTATAAGGATGACGTGCAGTACACGGAGACTAACGGCGATTCTTTCGAATACACCTTCAGAGGAACGGGAATTCAACTGGTCACAGAGGTAGATCAGTCACAGGGAGATATGGATATCTATCTGGATGGTCAATTCCAACAAACCGTTAGTGCCCATCGTAATGGACGGTTGGCTCAACAGGTCTTGTACAGTGTCTCCGATCTACCGGATGGAATGCACACACTCAAAGCTGTGAAGAAATCAGGCCAATTCATGCTGCTAGACATGCTGAAGGTTGAAATTCCGAATATGATTAATCCGGTACAAGCGAGCTTCGATAAGTCAGCTTCTGCTCAGGCGGATCTTAATGTGACGCTGCTGCAACAGGCAGAGAGCTTCATCGGGATTACCAATGGAGCATATAATCTAATTCCGGGGACCGATTATACGCTTGACGGGAACCGTGTTACCCTGAACAAATCTTATCTGGCTGCGCAGCCGGTGGGTACGCTGAACCTCAGCTTTGCCTTCGGCGGCGATTATCTCAATGATGTGCATTACACAGCGGTTGATGGTGATTCCTTTGAATATACTTTCAAAGGTACTGGAATCAGCATGATCACACCTACTGGACCAGAGCAAGGCGAAGTAGATATATATGTAGACGGACAGCTGGTACAGACCGTAAATGCTTACAGTCCGAGCCGTCAGATTCAACAAGAGATCTATAGCATCTCGGGATTGTCCAGCGGGGTACACACGCTCAAAGCCGTAAAGAAATCCGGTGAGCTCATGCTCACAGACCAGTTGAAATTCACGGTCGTTACTGCAGATCAAGGTGGACCGGTGAAGCCAACTGAATCACCAGCGCCGACCGAAACGCCAGTGCCAACAGAATCTGCTGGACCAACTAATCCAACAGGACCATCGAATCCAAGTGATTATTCTAGCTCTGTAGTTCAGCCTACAGCTACTCCAGCTCCAACAGCAACCCTTGCTCCTACTACCACTCCGGCACCGAGTACAGGGGATGATGATTCTCAAGTCATTCAACACACAGCGTACATCAAAGGTTATCCAGGCGGCTTGTTCAAGCCGGATAACAAGATCACCCGTGCTGAAATGGCAACTATTCTTGCAGGTATTGCTCAGAAAGAAGCCACTGGATCAAATGTCGTATTCAGTGATATCAAGTCCGACTATTGGGCTGCAGAAGCTATAACCAAGGTTGCCAAGATGGGGCTGATGAATGGCTACCAAGACGGTACATTCAAGCCGAACCAATTCTTGACCCGGGCAGAGCTGGCAGTTCTGGTAGCTGCTCTTGACGAGACCGCTGCACCTGCGGGGCATGGTTTCTCTGATGTTGCAGGCCACTGGGCACAAGCAGACATCTTGAAAGCTCAGGGTGCGGGCATCTTGAATGGTTATGCTGATGGAACTTTCCGTCCTGCGATAATTCTGACACGTGCGGAAGCAGTTGTTGCCATCAATAGAGTGCTGGGCAGAGGCCCGCTCAAGGGAGTGTTACAACCACAGTGGAGTGATGTTCCATCTTCCCACTGGGCATTTGATGACATTGAAGAAGCATCTCGAGATCATGTTTCCAAGCCCGGAACAACAAGCGGAGAACAGTTCGTGAAATAATTACAAGAAGGACTAGAACAACGGGGGGCCCTTCGGCCCCTTTTTTCTGAATGAATAGGGATGTTAACGAAAGGGGAAGTCAGATGAATATTTTGATTACCGGTGCCAGTGGATTCATCGGTAGAGCCTTGGTCAAGCACCTGGCGGACAAGCATTGTGTTATTTGTCTGTCACGGAAAGCTCCGGAGGGAGCTGCGGCTTATGTACAGGGTTCTTTTGACGTTATGGAGGACCTGAAGGGGCTTGATGCTTATGACATTGAAGCCGTTATTCATCTTGCCGCCGTGACCGGAGGCTGTAGCGAAGAGGAAGGGCTTGCTGTAAATGTATTGGGCACAAGGAGACTCTTCCGGTATCTACTGGATCGCGGCTGCCGGAAGTTTATTACTGCTAGTTCCATTGCCGTGGCAGGAGGGTTGGATGAAGAATTTGTCCCATTGGAGTTGCCTATTCCTGATGAACACCCATGTCTGGCCACCGATGCCTACGGACTTAGCAAGGCTCTGGTAGAGGAACTGACCCGCTATTTTCACCGTGTCCATACCGATGCTGACTTTATCAATTTGCGTCTCGGTGCCGTAGCTGCGGAAGACTGGACTCCGCCTACGCTGGAAGCGGGCTCCCGGCCATCACTTCCGTTCATCACAATGGCCCATGTTTATGCTGATGATGTGGTCGAAGGAATCACTGCGGCACTGCATGCCCCACCTAGGCCAGGAGTGAGGACTTTGAATCTGGTGGGGCCGGATGCGACCAGCAATCCCCCTGTGGCGGAGGTGTTAAGTAATATTTTAGGTAATTCCTATAATTTGGATTATTATCATTTCCCGGGTCATAATTATAAGCAATTATATGCTATGGATCGGTTCAAAGAAGAATTTGGATTTGTGCCTGTTAGGTCAACACGATGCGAGAAAGACGGTAATCAGGAGAATTGAAGCGACGAAAAAAGCAGAGCTCGGGATTGCCGATAAAAAGCAGTGATAGCAACGGGATATCGCTGCTTTTTATACATTTCCGAGTGTATATAGCGTGCCGAAAAGAGGTTGAACACTTGACTATACTGAAAAATGTTTTAATCTATAAACATGACAGCGCTATCAATGCCACATTTAGGAGAGGAGTCCATCATGCTTAAATATTCCAGTGTCTTCCGCAAATTTCTAATCTCCTATGTGGTTATTTTGATTATACCCAGCATTGGCGGCTACATGTCTTATCTAACATCGATTTCGGTGACACGCTCGATCTCTATTGAGAACAGCGTAACCCAGCTTCAGAAGAGCCAAGAGATATTGGAGCGCCGGATGGCGGAAGTCGAGGGCTTTACCAGACAGCTTGCGATAAATCAGGAATTGAATGTTCTGATGAACGAGCGGGATAATGAGACGAATGTCTATGGCATATGGAGAGCGATGCGGAATGTCCTGACCTTTGGGCAGACCAATGATTTTCTGCAGGATTATTTTATTTACCTGGCCAATTACAAGCTGATTTTGACTCCGGGTTCTTCTTACAGACCTGACCATTATTATGAAAATTTCCATTACAACGATTTGTCGCTGGAAGAATGGACAAAGGAAGTGCTGGAGAAAACGCATCGGAGCGAAATCAAGCCACTCAGTTCTTTTGTCAGCAGAAAGATGCAAACTTCAGTGATCACGTACATGCAGTCACTGCCTCTGGATAGTTTCAATGAAGCTTCACCGGCCGTTGCGGTTGTAGTCATTGACGAGAAAGTCATTTCCAGTCTGCTCTCCGGTCTGACTGAGCGTTATGGAGGCTGGGTTCATATCAGCGATGCTAAAGGGCAGACCATTGTCCTGCAGGGGAGCAGTAAACCGGAAATGGTTACAATGGTCTCTGATCCGTCGTTTGACAAGAACGAAGTCAGCCAGTTCTATGGTGATGACTTGGTGATCACGACCCGCTCAGATAAGAATGGCTGGGTATACAGGGCAGGCATTCCCCGGCAGGTTCTGATGGAGAATGCCAACAAAATCAAGGAAATGACGTGGCTGATTACGGGAGGCACGCTGCTGATCGGCCTGATTGTCGGCCTGGTGCTAGCTTATCGCACTAGCGCACCGATTAACCGTCTGCTCAGTGTTATGAAGGAGCAGTTCGGGAAGGACGAAGCAGGTCCGAAGAATGAATTTGACTTTTTGAGCGGAAATATCGCCGATATGATTACCCAGAACAAGTATCTGGAGTCAGAGCTGAACCGCCAGCTTCCGCTGGTCAGGGATGCATTCCTGAAGCGATTGATTGCCGGCGAATTTAAATCACGGGATGAGATTCTTTCCGCTGCCCAGCAGGCGGATATTAACCTGCAACAAGGCAAGGGGTATGCCGGAATTATCCAGATTAACGGATATGCTGGTATGGATAGTGTGGAGATTCTGAATGAGCTGAGTGCTTCTCGTCTGCTCGTGAAGCAGGGCTTGTCTGAGCTTGGCGTGGATGTTCTGATGACGAATATGGGCTCCGATAAAGTCGTCACCCTGTTCTTTTCTATGGATGAAGAATTGGGTGAAGAGAATGAGACTGCTGACATCACCCATACCATGAAGAATCTGGCGCAGTATGTGTTTAATGAATACCGCATTACGATCCAGGCGGGCTTCGGCGAACTGTTCACGTCGGTGACCGAGGTCAGCCTGTCGTTTGATCAGGCCAATCAGGCCTTGGAATACGCTGTCTACATGAATAAAAAAGGAATTATGTGGTACAATGAGGCCCAGACGGAGAACACGACTTATTATTATCCGCTGGATTCGGAGCAGCGGCTGATCAGCACGATCCGGGCCGGAGAGCTTGAGGAAGCCAAGCGGATCGTCCATGCTATTATCGTACAGAATATGGAGCAGCGGGAGCTGTCCATCGAAATGAAGCACCAACTCGTTGGGGAAATGAAGGGCACCTTCCTTAAACTGCTGGATCAAAAAGCTTTTACAGAATACACTTCCATCGAGAATGTCAAACGGCGGGTCATTGATATCGGGTCTTCGGAGCCGCTCGAGACCATCCAGTCTGAATTCAACGAAATTATGGAAGAGCTCTGCGGGCTTATTGCCAACAAGAAGAAAGATACACATATCCAGATCATTAAGCAGATCAAGGAGTATACGGCAGAGATGTACTCTGATTCGGAGCTGACCTTGTACCGGGTTGCTGAGCAAGTGGAGAGACCGGAAAAATATATCTCCCAATTGTTCAAAGAGGTCACAGGTGTTAATTTCTCCGACCACCTTGTTAAAGTCAGAATGGATCAGGCTGTAATTTTGCTAAAAGAGAGTGGATATACCGTTGACGAGATCGCCACACGGGTTGGATATAATAGCTCACATTCCTTCAGACGAGCTTTCAAGCGGTTGATTGGCATATCACCAAGCGCATACAGACAGTGTGCTGATGAATGAATATCTTCAAGATCTAAGGCTGCGTTGTCCGGTTCCGGACAGTGCAGCCTTTTTTCTCCCACTTCAGGCAGGGTACCGGAAAAATGGCCGTTCCTGTGCTATTTTGTGCCCCCGAAAACGGGTTAACTGTACGCTGAAACGCCCAATTGTACCTATTCAGGGGACAGTAAAATCCACTATGATCAGTCGTAGAAAGCGCTCACAAAATACAAAACAGAGGCTGTTGGATAGGGGGAATTGTTCTGGAGAAACAAATCGCTTTAAACCGTAAGTCATTGCCGCAGAGCAAGGGACCGGGCTTTTGGTACAATGCCCGCAAGAGTATTATGAAGCACTGGCAGTTGCATCTGCTGGTCATTCCGCCCTTGCTGTTTTTCCTCATCTTCAAGTATTACCCGATGGTTAACGCTGTTCTTGCCTTTAAGGACTACAACGTTATCAAGGGAATATGGGGAAGTCCTTGGGTTGGACTTAAAAATTTTCGGCTATTCTTTGAGAATCCACAGTTTTGGATCCTGCTGAAGAATACTATTATGCTTAGTGGTTATCAGTTGCTGGCGGGATTCCCGATCCCGATTATTCTTGCCCTCATGATTAATGAGATACGTGGAGGCAAGTTCAAAAAATTCGTTCAGCTAGTGTCGTTTGCACCTTATTTCATCTCAACGGTTGTCATGGTGTCGATCGTTATGCTATTCCTGGCACCACGGCTCGGCTTTGTCAACGTTGCCCTTAACTTCTTCGGACTGGATTCTGTTAACTTCTTGGGTGAACCCGGGATGTTCCGTTCGATCTATGTCTGGTCTGATATTTGGCAGACAGCAGGTTACAGCGCGGTCGTATATTTGGCAGCGCTTGCGGGGATAGACCCTACACTGTATGAAGCGGCGAAAGTTGACGGTGCTTCACGTTTTCAAAAAATTCGTCACGTCGATTTGCCAGGGATTATACCAACCATCGTCATCATCCTGATTCTGAATGTAGGGAATGTAATGGCGATCGGCTTCGAAAAAGTCTACCTGCTGCAGAATCCACTCAACTTGGCCAATTCTGAGATCATTGCAACCTATGTCTATCGGGTTGGTTTGTTGAATGCCAACTACAGCTTCGCTACTGCCGTTGGTCTGTTTAACTCGATCATCAACCTGGTCCTCTTGTTTACAGTGAACGGTTTGGCGAAAAGAATTACCAAGAACAGCATCTGGTAGGAAAGGAGCCCACCTATGGCAGCAACAGTTCAGAAAAAGATTAAAGAATCCGCAGGAGACAGAGCATTTCTATTCACGATCTATCTTGTGCTCGGCCTCGTGGTTATCGCTGTACTTTATCCGTTGATCTTTATAGTCAGCAGTTCGATCAGCAGTCCGGCAGCCGTTACTTCCGGCCGTGTTTGGCTCTGGCCTGTAGATATATCCTTCAAAGGTTTCGAAGTATTATTCAAAACACCTGAAATTATCACCGGTTATGGCAACTCCATTTTCTACACCGCGGCGGGAACGTTGATCAGTGTGACTTTGACGGTTATGATTGCTTACCCACTGTCCCGCAAAGGCTTTTTCGGGCGCAACACGCTGATGATGTTCATCACCTTCACCATGATTTTCAGCGGCGGTCTGATTCCGACCTACTTGGTGGTAAGGGAGATGCATCTAATTGACACACGCTGGGCGCTGCTGATTCCCAATGCCATTTGGGTATGGCAGGTCATTATTGCTCGCTCGTTCTTTCAATCCTCCATTCCTGAGGAGCTTATGGAAGCTAGTGAGATCGACGGCTGCAGTGATATGCGATTCATCTGGAGCGTTGTACTCCCGTTGTCGAAGCCGATTCTCGCTGTACTGGTTCTCATGTATGCAGTGGGCCAGTGGAATGCGTATTTCGATGCGTTGATTTATCTGAAATCAGCAGACCTGTTCCCGCTGCAGCTAGTCCTGCGAAGCATCATTATTCAGAATAACAGCGCCGGCGGGGCCATGGACGTAGGGAAAATGGTGGAGAAACAGCAGCTGTCTGAGCTACTGAAATATTCATTGATTGTGGTCGCCACCTTGCCTGTACTGGTTATCTATCCGTTTGTACAACGTTATTTTGTACAGGGAATGCTGGTTGGTTCTGTTAAGGGCTGATCCTAAGGTTTTATTACATGGAGAGGAGGGATGCCCGCAGTTTTACATTCAAGGGATCTTCGTATCAACTGCTAAACTACAAAAGGGAGTGATGGGATTTGAAGAAGAAAAGCTTGATAACTTTACTAACTCTAGTAATGGCGTTTACGGTTGTAATTAGTGGATGTGCTAGTAAAAATACAGATAACGCATCCAGCAACTCACCATCTAGCAACTCGTCTGGCAAACCGGTTGAAATCAGTGTGTTCTCTGTTCAGGAGTCTGGAATCGACCTACCGACCAACAAATTCTCGAAATTTGTGGAAGACAAGTTCAACTTCAAATTTAAATGGCAGATTAACCCTTCGGACGGTGCCCAGGAAAAACGCCAGATCTCGCTGGCCAGCGGTGACTATCCTGATGCTTACCTGCTTACCCACTATATTGACCAGTTCTCGCAAGCCGATCTGCTGAAATATGGTAAGCAAGGCGTACTCATTCCGCTGAACGATCTGATTAATGAATATGCACCTAACATTAAAGCTGCCATGGAGCAGAATCCTGCTTTGAAAACGTTTAATACAGCGCCTGATGGCAATATCTACGGACTTGTAGCCTACACAGAATGTTTCCACTGTTCCTACCCGAACAAAATGTGGTTGAATACCGAGTGGTTGAAAAAGCTTAACTTGGAAATGCCAAAAACTACAGAAGAGTTCAAGAATGTTCTGAAAGCCTTTAAAACACAAGATCCAAATGGCAATGGTAAAGCGGATGAAGTGCCACTGAGTGGTTCCATTGAGGAGTTTGGTGTACGGGTTGTTCCTTACTTGATGAATGCCTTTGTCTATGATGATGATCGTAACTACCTGCAAATGGTAGATGGAAAAGTTCAATCCTCTGCAATCACACCAGAGTGGAAAGAAGGATTGACTTACATCAAATCTCTGTTTGATGAAGGTCTGATTGATCCGGGCGCATTTACACAAAACGCTGAGGCCTTTAAGAAGATTGGTGAAAATGCTGACGCAGAAATTTTGGGTGCTGGTGCGGGCATGCACCCAGCGATCTTCGTGAACATCGATCCGGGCAATACTCGTTCGGCACATTATAATCCACTGCCGCCGATTACCGGACCTCAAGGGGTTTCCTATGCTACGCATGATGGTGGCGGTGTAGCTCCAGGTGCGAAATTCGTGATCACTAACAAAGCAAGCAAAGAAGCACAAATTGCTCTGATCAAAATGGTGGATTACATGTTTACACCTGAAGGTCAAACGAACGCTGCAGCAGGTATGAAGGGGACTGGCTGGACAGATCCGGAAGAAGGCGATGTAGCGCTGGGTAAAGATGTTAAACCAATGGTCAAAACCATTCCACCGGTTGAAGGTGCTGCACCTTCCAATGCGGGCTGGAGCGGCATGGGTCACTTCTATGAGCCAAAAGAATACCGTGATACCTACGTTCAAGGTACTGACATCTACGATTCAAGCAGCTATGAACGCAGACTGTATGATGCGACTCTGCTATACCAGGGTCATGAGCCTAAAGAATTGTTCCCAATCTGGTCCATCTGGATTGATCCAAATGAGATTGATGAAGCCAGTATGCTACAGACCAACTTGAAGAACTACATCGAGCAAAACCAATTGCAATTCATCACTGGTAACAAGGATCTGAACAAGGACTGGGATGCTTATGTAAAAGGCCTTCAGAACCTGAAGCTTGACCGTTACCTCGAAATTTTACAAAAGGCTTACGATAGTTCTAAATAATAACTATTAAAATCAGAATCAGGTGCTGTACGATAGACCCAGCACCTGATTTCTTTATTTTCAGAGACAGATATTATTGCTGGAGGATGAGTCATGACAGACGAGAAACATTGCAATCATTCATTTGTAGTTTCACGCAGAGGACTACCGGGTACAAGTGCTAGTCTTGCGAAAAAAGCACCAGTGACTATTGCCTTTCTGGGCGGTTCCATTACAGAAGGAGCTGGCGCTTCGGATGCGGATGCCACTAGCTGGAGAGCGTTGACCGGGAAGTATTTGCAGGAACGTTTTGCCGATCAGGAGTTCCACTTCATCAATGCTGGAGTGGGCGGCACGACTTCCACACTGGGGGCGCACCGGTTGCAGGAGCACGTGCTACGGCACGGAAGAATTGATCTATTGTTTGTTGAGTTTAGCGTCAATGATGGCAGTGACCGGGAAGAATCGATCAGAGGTATGGAAGGTATTGTTCGCCAATGTGGGCGGCTGTCGCCGAATACCGATATCTGTTTCCTGTATACGGCAGCGGAGAAGAATCTGTCGGGCAGTCATCCGTTTAACATTGCTGTCCATGAAGAAGTGGCAGCACATTATCATCTTCCGTCTGTCAACTTTGCCGCCAGAGTCTATGAAGAGACACAGGCGGGTCGCATGGAATGGACAGACTTGGCCCCGGATGGGTACCATCCCAATGACGATGGCCATGCCCTTTATGCGGGCTTTTTGCGCGAATATTTAGATATCGCTCTTGCTCCTGACGGCACCGAATTGAAGCTTGAGGATGTAAGAGCGATCTCTCCTCTGGAAGAAAAGAATTACGAATACGGCAACCTGCTCGATTTTCGTGCCGGTGCTCACACGGACGGATTCGAACTCCGCGAGCTGTCGCCGGAAGATCCGCTGATGAACTGGCGTTTCGGAACGGAGCATTTATATACGGATAGTCTGGAAGCGGCGTACACCTTCACCGTCACCGGCCAAAGCGCAGGTCTGTTGCTACTGTATGGACCGGATAGCGGGATATTTGAGTATTCGGTAAACGGCAGCTCTTTTACATCTGTAAATCTGTTCGATGAGTGGTGTCCGCTGGCGCACAGGCCGATCCTGGCAACGTTCCCTCTTCAGGAGCAGCGGAAGGAAATGCAGGTCACGGTTCGGATCACTGGAACGAAGGATGAAGCCAGTAAGGGCACTAGTTTGCGCATTATGAAGATATTAAGTAATTGATTATCTAGGGAAGAGGTATTATACTGCCTCTTATTAAGCGGTTACAAGAATAGAGAGGCGGGAAGACTCATTCATTCTGCAGAACAAGACTTTATTGCAACCCCAACGATTATCCGTTTGACGGATTACGGGGCACAGCCGGATACAGAACTGGACACCCAAGGGGCCATGACCCGTGCGCTCCAGGCAGCAGCCGAGATTTCTGGACCTGTTGTGCTGGACTGCGCCAAAGGAAGCTATCATTTTTACGTAGATGAAGCTATTAGGGCGCCCTATTATATCTCCAATACGACGAGTGAGACTGAAAACCCGGATGTGACGAAGACCATTGGCATTCTGCTGAAAGGTCTGCATAATTTCACATTGGAGGGCAACGGTGCTCTGTTTATTTTCCATGGCAAACAGACCATGATCTTGCTGGACGGCTGCTCAGATGTGGAGATTCGTAACCTGCATACCGATTATTATCGGCCTACCGTAACGGAGATGACTATTGTCAGCAGTGGCCCTGATTACTTCGATACGGAGGTTCATCACGATTCTCGCTATGAGATCAGGGATGGACGGCTGGTCTGGATCGGTGAGGGCTGGAGCTTCACGGAAGGTCCGATGCAGACCTATGATCCGGTTCGTAATACAACTTGGCGGATGGATAACTGGCTGGAACAAGCAACGTCTGTCGAAGAACTGGAGCCAATGAAACTGCGCCTGCACTTTGATTTTCAGCCAGAGGTTGTTCTAGGACATGTCCTGCAGAACCGTGACGGTATTCGCGATCAGGTCGGGGTCTTCATTACGGGAAGCTCCAATGTCTCTTTCACAGATGTTGGATTGCATTTTCTGCATGGACTTGGGATTGTAGGCCAGTTCAGCGAAAATCTCACGTTCCGCCGGATGGACTTATCACCGCGACCGGAAACGAGACGGACCGTCACTGGTTTCGCAGATTTCATCCATATGTCGAGCTGTCGGGGCAAAGTCACCGTGGCGGACGGTTATTTTGCCGGTTCTCATGATGATCCCGTTAATGTTCACGGCACTTATCTGCGAATTGTAGAGCAGCCGGCGGCGAATGTAGTCAAGGTCCGGTTCATGCATCACCAGACCTACGGATTTCTGGCCTTTCATCCTGATGATGAGATTGAATTTGTCCGTTCCGGCTCGTTGACCACCTATGCGAAGGGCAAAGTGGTTGCAGTGGAGTCTCTCAATCCGCGCGAGCTTCTGCTAACCCTGGCCGACCCGGCTCCGGAAGGTATTGGCAGTCACGATGTTATCGAGAATGTAACCTGGACCGCAGAGGTTGAGGTTGTCAATAATCACTTTGCCCGTGTTCCAACCCGGGGCATACTCGTGACGAGCCGCCGCAAAGCGGTGATCGCGAACAATACGTTTGAGCGCATGCATATGAACGCGGTTCTAATCGCGGTGGATGCCGAGTCCTGGTATGAGTCCGGAAAGGTGGAGGATGTAACCATCACCGGCAATCGTTTTGTGGAGTGCGGCAGCGGCGAGCATCCAGTGATCTTCATTTCGCCAGAGAACGTAGACGTTGATGAGAACGCTCCTGTTCACCAGGGGATTATTATAACGGGGAATCGATTCGAGTTGAAGAACACGCTGGCCTTAAGCGCCAAGAGCACATCCGGTCTGATTTTCCAATCCAATGAAATCGTGACCGATAGCGGGAACAGTCTACCCAGCCTTGATGAGGCGATTGTCTTAACCGCCTGCAGCGGAGTGGATATTGCGGATAATACACTCACAGCTGAATAAGATCTGATCGAACATACTGTTAATGATTGATAGTGGAGGAGAGAGCACATGAAACTTCAATATGACAAGCCAGCAAATGTGTGGACCGAAGGACTGCCGATTGGTAACGGACGTCTGGGTGGTATGATTTTCGGTGGTGTGGAGCAAGAGAAAATCAGTCTGAACGAGGATACGCTATGGTCGGGATATCCGAAGGATGGAAATAATCCAGGCGCCAAGGAAGCTTTGCCTAAGGTACGGAAGCTGATAGAAGAAGGCCGCTATGAAGAGGCTGACACGGAGACCCGCAATATGCTGGGGCCATATACCCAATCCTATCTGCCTTTTGGTGATCTGCTGCTCCGATTTGAACACGGCAGTATCTCTCATTCCTATAAGCGGACGCTGGATGTAGAGAATGCAATCCATCGAGTGGAATACAAGATCGGCAATGTCACTTATACCCGTGAAATGTTCGCTTCACATCCAGATCAGGTTCTTGTACTGCGACTGACCACTAGCGCACCTGGTACGCTGAATGTACACGCGACCCTGGATAGTCCGCTGCGGCATAGCCTTCATGCACAGGGCGACAGCTTCGTATTGTCAGGAATAGCACCAGAGCATGTGGACCCTAGCTATTTTGGAAGTGACAATCCTATCCGATACGGTGAACCTGGCCATAGCAAGGGGATGGCCTTTGAGGGCCAACTAACTGTGAAGGCTGAGGATGGTAAGGTAACCGTTGATGGCAGCGGCGTTCATGTGCTGGATGCGACAGCGGCTACGTTCTATTTCAGTGCGGCTACAGGCTTTAATGGATATGACAAGATTCCGGGCCAAGAAGGGAAGGATGCTTCTGCTATTGCTGCATCCCATCTTGCGGGTGCGGTAGACAAACCATACCCGAGCCTGCGTGAAGCACATGTTGCAGATTATCGCTCCCTGTTCGACCGGGTGAAGCTGTCACTTGGCAAATCGCTTGCTGCGGAGGATATGTCTACCGAACAGCGGATTACAACTTATGCAGCCCAAGATCCGGGTCTTGTGGAATTGCTCTTTCACTATGGACGTTATTTGCTGATTGCCAGCTCTCGTCCTGGCACGCAAGCCGCGAATCTCCAGGGCATTTGGAATGCATTCACCCGTCCGCCATGGAGCAGCAACTACACACTGAATATCAACACGGAAATGAACTACTGGCCGGCTGAAATCTGCAACCTTGCAGAATGTCATGAGCCGCTGCTGGAGATGATCGGGAATTTGGCCAAGAACGGCGCCGAGACGGCCCGGGTCAATTACGGAACGCGGGGCTGGACTGCGCATCACAATGCTGATTTGTGGGCACAAACCGCTCCTGTTGGTGACTATGGCGACGGCGATCCAAGCTGGGCTTACTGGCCAATGGGCGGTATCTGGCTGACACAGCATTTGTGGGAGCATTATGCTTTTGGTGGAGATGAAGAGTACCTGCGTAGCACCGCCTATCCCGTGCTGAAGGAAGCAGCCCTCTTCGCGCTGGATTGGCTCATTGAGGATGGCAGCGGACATCTGGTGACTTCGCCCTCGACTTCCCCGGAACACAAATTCCGGACAGCGGAAGGCGTAGCCGCAGTCAGCCCTGGTTCCACAATGGACATCTCGCTGATCTGGGAACTGTTCACCAACTGCATCGAAGCTTCAACGCAGCTAGGCACGGATCAAGCCTTCAGAGAAGAACTGGAAACTGCCCGCGAGCGTCTGCAGCCACTCCAGGTTGGCAAGTACGGTCAATTGCAGGAATGGTCGAAGGACTTCGAGGATGAAGATACATACCACCGGCATACTTCGCATCTGGTCGGGGTGTATCCGGGACGTCAGTTATCGGAAGAGGAGACACCGGAGCTCTTCACTGCTGCGAAGACCTCACTGGAGCGGCGCGGCGATGAGAGCACAGGCTGGAGCCTCGGCTGGAGAGTCGCCTTATGGGGCCGATTCGGGGACGGCAACCGTTCCTTGCGCCTGCTCTCCAACATGCTGCGCCTGGTGAAGGACGGAGAATCGGAGCAGTACAACCACGGTGGTGTATACGCCAACCTGCTTGGCGCACATCCGCCGTTCCAGATTGACGGCAACTTCGCGGCATCTGCCGGAATTGCCGAGATGCTGCTGCAATCGCATCGTCCATACCTGGAGCTGCTTCCAGCGTTGCCGGACGAATGGCAGCAGGGTAGCGTGGAAGGCCTGCGTGCACGTGGCGGCTTTGAAGTGGATATCCACTGGGATAACGGACAACTGACGGAAGCTACGATCGTCTCCCAATTGGGCACGGATTGTGTGATTCGCAGCGCGGCTTCGCTGGTAGTCACCGAAGGCGATAACACAGTTAAAGTCGAGCATTCCACAGCGGGAACTCTTAGCTTCGCTACCGAAGCAGGAAAGACATACAAGCTGACCCTAGTCGGATAGCATTAGACTTATCAGCAAGGAAACGAGACAGCGGCAGGAACCGGAAAGACGGATTCCTGCTGCTGTTTTTTACATATTCTGCGGATAGTTTGGTTTTAATTGTTTTCTATAAACGATGATTTTGTACATTTTGTTATTATTAGGGGAGTAGTTTCCATAACGAACAGTCAAAAATCTGTAATAGATAATGCGCTGAAAAGAGAGGAATGAAACCTAGTGACTCAGGAAGAAGTGTTGCAGGGTGGTAACGTAAATCACATCGTCCGTATGGCGAATACTGTTCGCCGCCCTATAGGTGATTGGAGTCCGAATGTTCATGAACTTCTCCAACATCTGGAGAAACAAGGCTATGAGGGAGCACCAAGATTTCTCGGAATCGATGACTCTGGTCGTGAAGTATTGACATTTATTCCTGGAGAAGTTCCAGGGGACAATTATCCACAACTTGAACCGTACATGTGGTCGGACGAAACACTTGTGGGCTTGGCACGCCTTATGCGTCGTTTCCATGATGCGACTAAATTATTCAGTCCCAATACGGAGAACAGATGGCAGCTTAGTTATGCCGACGATGCTGACCATGAAGTGATCTGTCATAATGACGCGGCGTTGTACAATGTTGTCTTTCAAAAGGAGATTCCTGTGGCACTGATTGATTTTGACATGGCAGGCCCAGGTCCGCGTATGTGGGACATTGCGTACTCCCTTTACACATCGGTTCCGCTTGCGAGTTTCGCCCCTGACCATTCTTCTGGAAGGACAGTAGGGTACCAATATGAATTACATGCCGCAGAGCGTCGTCGGCGAATTCATTTATTTTTTGAATCTTATGGAATGAATGTCCCTAATAATCTGCAACAGTGGATTGTTAGGCGTTTGGTCGTATTGTGTGATACGCTACGAAATGGTGCCGCCGCCGGAAATCCTGCTTTTCAAAAAATGGTTGATGAGGGTCACTTGGCGCACTATGAGAGTGAGATTATTTTTGTAACAGATCATTTCGAAGATTGGATATAGAGGCCGAAATCTCAATGATCTTTATTTATTTTTGCTAAAACATAAGTATCTTTATCTATTTCAATTGCAATGGCCTCTTGAGAAGAAGAGCCTTGTATTGTATATAGCTTTGTTCCAACGGGATAATAATTTGAAAAATTCTCTTTACTTGCAATTGTTTCATCGTCAGAAGAGTTTTCGATCACCCCGAGCAGTTCTTGAACCTCAGTTATAGCTATCTTATCATCAGACCCCATATAAACATGTTTATTAAACCTAATTAGCTTGTCAAACGGCCAACTTTCGGAAGATTCTGTATGGGTATCTTTTGAATTGGTAACGTTAGATTGTTTGGCTGAATTATGAGTACATCCCGTAAGTAGAATTAATAAAAAGATTGATAACAGCACCAGTTTAATTTTCATAACACTTCCACCTTTAAGGATTTAGAATTTTTTTACTCTTTTGTGAATACAGACGGGGGTGATGCGAAAAAGTTGCAAATTCTTGAACGCAGATACTTGGCTACTTCGTACGACAGGACACCAGATTCGAACAGTGTTAAATCGCGATATGGATCGGAAGATCGTTGCATGGTAAACGCTTTATTCTCTCTTTATAATGAGGGCAGACTTGGGTAAGGGCAGTGCTTATTCTACTCAAGGACCAGCATGAAACATTAAGGAGGCATCTTATGCTAACTAGCGATACATCTGTACAAGTGCAAGTAGAACAACAGGACGAAGCTCTGATCCGGGTGACGAACGGTCATGTAAGCCTGGAGATTGATCTCGTAAAAGGTGGAGCTAGCATCGAGAGCAACACCTCACATGTGAAGGGAATCCGTAGCGCATTCCGCTGGCAGGGCCGGGAATACGGTACAGAACACTATGAGAGCCACCAACTGAAGTCACAGGAAGAGGTTGTTCGTGAAGGCTTCGGGAAAGGCATCCATCTGGTGATCTTGCACGAAACATCGTTGCTGCCGCAGTTGGAGCAGCATTTCTATATTTATGAATCTTCATCTTTTGTCCTTGTACAAAGCGCAATTGTAAGTGATGAAGAGCTGAAGACCAACCGTCTCGCCGTTGTGCAGACCAGAGAAGTGATTGTAGGCGGAGCAACAGGACAGCCAGAGGAACTCAGTATCTTGCGTGTACCGTTCGACAATGACAAATGGGTTCGTTATACAGTTGTAAAACCGCCGCTGGATATCGAGAGCTATGAGGCAACGGCTTTGTTCGCGGCAGACAGCCGCCGGGGAATTATTATGGGTTCCATCAGTCACAAAGTGTGGAAAACGGGTATTCGTATTAAAAGTGAAAAGGTCGGCGGGATCGAGGAGCTTGATCTTTACGGCGGTGCTACTAGTGAGCTGACCCGCGATAGCCAAGCGCACGGTTATGTGAAGGGCAAGAGAGTGGAATCCCCGCTCGTATTTATCGGCTTCTACGAAGATTACCGGGAAGGACTCGAAGCCTATGGCCGGGCCAACACCTGGATTGAAGCCCAGCTTCCATGGGAGGGTGGCGTTCCTGTAGGCTGGAATAGCTGGTCGGCGGCGATGACGGAGTTGAATTATGACTTGTACACATCGACCAGTGATTTTTTGAAAAATGAAGTGCAGCCGCTCGGCTTCCAAAGCGAGGACACCGTGTACATCAACTTCGATGCTTTCTGGGATAACTTTACCCCGGAAGAAATGAAGGATGCGCTAGAACGTGTACGTCAGAACGGTCATAGAGCGGGAACGTACTGGACACCATTTGCCTTCTGGGGAAGTCCGGCGCAATTCGGACAGCTTGTTGAAGGGACAGACGGCAAATACACTTATGGAGATATTCTGCTGCGAGACAGTGAGGGTGAGATTTTGCCGGATGTTGACGGCGGACTGGCTATTGACCCTACACACCCCGGCAACCTGCAGAGAATCGATTGGTTCACGAACAAATTCATCTCAGAAGGGTTCGAATACATTAAGTTGGATTTCCTGGTACATGGCGCGCTGGAAGGACAGCATCACAATCCGGAGATCACAACCGGAATCGCGGCTTACCATTACGGTATGACTTACTTGCAGAACAAGCTCTCACCGGAAGTCATTGGCCGGCCGTTCTTCATTAATCTGTCCATCGCTCCGCTGTTCCCTTATGCTTTTGCACACAGCCGCCGCGTATCCTGCGACGTCTTCGGGACATTGCAAGATACCGAGTATCTGTTGAACTCGCTGACACACGGCTGGTGGATGAGCAATACATTGTACCGTTACAATGATCCGGACCATTCCGTGCTATACAAGAGCTTTAACCAGGAGGCTACTGGGTGGCATGAAGGCCGAAGCCGCCTGACCGCATCGGTCATCGCTGGTACAGTGCTATTGATGGGGGATGACTTCCGCAAGGAAGAGGCTGCTGCACGGGCAAAAGAATGGCTGGGCAATAAGGAGATCATGCATGTAGCTCGCTTGGGCCAGACTTTCCGTCCTGTGGAAGGAGACCTTGGCAAGCAGGCTTCCGACTTGTTTGTGCTAGAAGCTACAGAAGAGAATGCTTTCTATCTGGCGGTCTTCAACTTCGATGCTGCACAAGCTGCGCATAAATCCATCTCCCTGGAACGTGCTGGACTAGATGCCACGGCGCGTTATAGCCTTCAAGATCTGTGGGAAGGTTCACAAGGAGAAGTAGCGGGTGTTCTGACGCTGAATCTGGAGCCAGCCGAATCCAAAATATTCAAATTGACGGTAAAGGCAGATTGATAAACAATCACATCTTGCTGGCAAAGAAAACATGTGCCAGGATAGCACGATGATAATGATTTACCAAGACATACAGAACTCCTTAGCGGTTATATAAAAAAACAAACAAAACGCGCTTCCGTTTCTTGCGGATAGCGCGTTTTGTTTGTTGACTGCCCTATGATCTACATTCGAATCCGGCTTCGTGGATTCAGGCGATACTGCGTCGGATTCACACCGTAACTAGCACTGAAGTGCCTTGAGAAGGGATGGATGGAAGGATAGCCCAGCTTCTCGGCGATTGCGGTCACGCTTAGTTCACTTTCCAACAGAAGGCCTGCTGCGCGCCGCATAACCAGGTTGTGATGATAAGTACGCGGCGTTACCCCGGTCTCGCGCTGAAATAGTTCATGGAAATAGGTTCGCTTCAATCCGCACATCCTGGCCCAGTCCTCAATGGATTCACCGCGCTCGGGATGGGCATTCAGGTATTCCAGCAGGCGGACAATACGATAATCGCTTGGCTGATGCAGATGCAGCGCATTGTACCAGCTCAAGATCCAGGCATACATATAGCTGTTCACAGCTTCGAATCGGTAAAATTGTGCATCGTTGTGCGCCTTGGCAATCATCACTAGACTGTCATAGAGCATAGGATGAGCAGCCAGCGAAAACACGCAGGGCAGTTGATCCAGCTCGGAACAGGGTGCTTCGAGCGCTTTCTTTTCAAAGCTGAGGGGTTCTGGTGCATAGATAAATGAATGATTAACGGACACCGGGGAGCGATTGTCCCATAAATCGAAATAGAAATTGTAGGACGAGAGCGGATGAGCAGGCGAGATATGAAAGGCGTGGGGCTGGCCCGGACGCAGGAAAATCAGTGTGCCTCGCTCAATAGGATAATGTCTTCCGTCAATTTCCATCTCGCCGGGGCCATCAATAAAGAGATGAAACGCATAGGAATTGCAGACGCGTAAATTTTCATTACTGCTGCCGTCATACTGATAAGTCATACTCTCACCAACATAGGGCGTGATTGCGGACAGTTTATTCATGCTGTGCCTTCACTTTCTGGTCTCATTGACCTGATCTCTATTGCATCATACAAGTGACCGTACAAATCGTCAAATGAATGAACCCGCGGGCAAAGACAGAGGAGTGCCCCGATGATACTATGAATGCAATGAATCCGTAAGCTTCTATTGATAGGAACTAAAGTGGGAAATAACTGTATGTAAGTCAATAAAGGAGCTTGATAAAGAACAGGGATTTGAAGCTGGGAGATATGATTTCGATGTAGATGTCCCTAAATTTTATTTATGCATAGCGGAGTAATTAACAACATTAGACGCAAAGTACAATCAATAGTACAGAGGTGAAAACAATGAGTAATTGGATAAATACTACCTTCCGCAAGCTGCATCTGGACTATCATCAGCCGGAATGGATGAAAGCTGTAGCTGGCGGGTTTACAGAAGAAGAGGCGCGGCGGCAGGCGGCAATGTTTAAGGAAGCTGGAATTCAGGCGGTTGAATTTTTCGCCTATGACCATTATGGACATACCTTTTACCCTTCGGATATCGCTCCTACGCATCCCGGACTGCGGAACGATTATACGGGTCTGATGTCACGCGCGCTTAAAGATGCTGGCATCCGCCCGATTTTATATTTGAATGCGTTCACAAGTGTACATTTGCAAAAGGATCATCCTGAATGGCTGCGTGTGCTTGAGGATGGCACTTTGACGAGGGGGGCTTGGCTGCAGCATGAAGCCTCGCAGGCCTGTATCTCTTCCGGCTTTCTGGACGAGTATTATCTTCCGCTCCTGAAAGAAGCCGTAGCTCGTCATGAGCCGGATGCTGTCTGGATCGACGGCGGCAGTTGGACCGTGGAATATCCTTGCTACTGTGAGAGCTGCCGTAAATTGTTCCTTGAAGATACGGGCAGAGAGCTGCCACAGGGGTCAATGCCTGAACCCGGTGAAGAATTGAATAGTCCTGAATGGCTGCAATGGCGCCTATGGCGGCGGGGGCAGATCTTTCATTATGTACGCAAGCTCGTCGCCGCTGTGAAGGAGGTTTCACCGGAGACATTGGTGGCGGAGAATAACCTCGGCAAATATTTCTATGGCCTCCCGCTGATGGAGGGCGGCAAGTTTGTACGCTGGCTGACCCCGAAGGAGCTAGGACTAGACTGGTTATCCTGTGATCCGGTCCATTTCGGAGCTAATCATGAGATGATTTTCAGTAAGGAAGGACGTTATCAGGCCACCACGGGGCTGACCTTTGACTATATGAATGAGCGGTTTCACGGCTGGGGCGAGTGGCAAATACGTCCAACCACTGACTGGAAGCTGGAGATGGCTACGATTCTGGCCGTGGGGGCGAGAGGTTTCTTCGCGGATCAGCCTTATCCGGACGGGCGGCTGGAGCCTGCGGTGTACCGGGAGCTGGGGGCCGTTCATGAATTTATGCAGGAACGGGAGCCCTACGCCACAGGCACCCATATCGTGCCGGAAGTGGCAGTGCTGGCCAGCCTGCCATCCCAGCTGCTGGGGCCGGTGGCTGGAGCGGAATGGGGACGCGACAAGTACTGGGGTGCGCTGCCCAAATCGCGAATGGACCGTGTGGACGGCGCATCGCAGTTTCTGGTTGAGATGGGTATTCAGCATCTCATCTATGACGAAGCGACATTAAGGGAACAGCTTGACCGTCAGGCACTGGTTATAGTGCCGGATCAATGTCTCATGGAGGAGGCTACAATTACCGCTCTGGAGACCTATGTAGAGAATGGCGGCAGACTGATTGTCACAGGCAGATCAGGCCTGTGGGATGAGCAGGGGCGCAGACGCCAGGGCGATCTTTTCGCTGGACTGTTGGGTCTGAAGCGTAGTGCGGAGCTTCCCGCCCCGCTGCATTACTGGCAGGCCGGGGATGAACTTGCGGGCAAGCTGGCGTTCGGCCAGATCCGGTTGCAAGCCTGGGGCACCGCGCTCCAAGCTGAGCTTGAGGGAGCAGAAACGTTAGCAGAGCTGCTGGAGCCAGTGGAGGAAGTCTGGGCTGATAGCCGTAAACGGCGTGAGGATTGGCGGCATTATACGACAGTGGGTGCTGCCCCTGCCGGGAACCAAGTGGCAGCTCCAGCGGTGACGCTGCACAGCTATGGACAAGGCAGTGTTATGTACTTGAACGGTGATCTGTTCGCGTTGTATTACCTTGAAGGACATCGTCTGATCAGGGAATGGCTGGATGTTTGTATAGAAGATATTTACCCTAAAGCGACTCGAATGATCCAGGTGCAAAAGCCGCTTCATGTCGAGATGGTCTTAAATGCTCGCCGTACGGATTCCGGTGAGGAGCTCTTGGTGCATTTCCTGAATTATTTCGCGCAGAAGCGCCCAGGTTATGTGATTCATAATGAAGAGATAGTGCCGGTTCAGGGTATTTCCTTTCAGGTAGCAGTGCCTACGAAGCCAACCAGGGTTCTGCTACAGCCGGAGAACACGGAGTTGGCATGGAAATGGGATGGAAGCCGAGCGATCATTGAGTTGCCGGTGCTGGAGCTACACGCGATTGTACAGATCATATTATAGACAGGAGATAAGGATATGAGCGATTTTAAACTATGGTATCTGACCCCTGCAGCGGGTTGGTCTCAAGGTCTGCCACTTGGGAACGGAAGAACAGGGGCCGTTGTCATGGCCGCTTCGCACCGCGAGGTGTGGAGTATGAGCGAAGTCACCTACTGGTCTGGTCAGAGCGATCCAGAGCTTCTTCCTGGTGAGGGGAAAACTGCACTGGAAGAGATGCGTCAGCATTTCTTCGCCGGCGATTATGCAGTTGGCGATTCTCTAGCCAAACAGCACTTGCAGCCGAAAAAGCGGAATTTCGGTACAAACCTCGGTTTATGTGAGGTTGTTATTAAATTTACCGACCAGGAGTCACAATCTGGTGAAGCTGGACTCTTCCAGCGCGAACTGGATTTGAGTAGCGCGGTGGCCGGAGCGGTGGCCAAGGTCAATGGAACCACGCTGCATCGGGAGGTTTTTGCTACCCATGCCGATGATCTCGTGGCCTCACGAATTTGGAGTGACGCCCCAGGCGCGGTCTCCTTCACGCTCCATTTGGAGGGAGGGACAGAGTCGTTCATAACCGTAGCTTCGGACGACACCACGCTGGAATTCAAAGGGCAGGCTACAGAAAAAGTACACAGCAATGGTGCATGTGGCGTCTGGGCTCAGGGTTGTGTCAAGGTGATCATCACCGGCGGTACGATTCAGAGCCGGGACGGCCAATTGACGGTGACCGGGGCGGATGAGGCCCAGATCTACTTTGCCGTCAGCACGGATTATCGCCGGACCGGCGAGGACTGGAAAACGGAAAGTGCGGAGATCTTAAAGCAGGCCGTGAACAAAGGCTATGCCCGGCTCAGAGAGGATCATATCGCCGATTACAGTCAGCAGTATGGCAAGGTGAATATCAAGCTTGGTGTCTCTGACAAGGCTAGTCTCCCAACCGATCAGCGTATTCAATTACTGGCCCAGGGCGGGCAAGAAGATCCGCAACTGTTTGCCTTATTCCTGCAATATGGACGTTACCTAACAATTGCTGGTTCACGGGGAGATTCACCGCTGCCGCTGCATCTTCAGGGCATCTGGAATGATGGCGAAGCCTGCCGGATGGGCTGGAGCTGTGATTATCATATGGATGTTAACACCCAGATGAATTACTATCCGACAGAGGTGACCAATCTGGGGGACAGCCATCTTCCACTGATGCGTTATGTTGAAGATCTGGCTCAGGCGGGGAGATCAACTGCTCGTAATTTATACGGTAGTGAAGGCTGGGTCGCCCACGTATTCTCTAATGTCTGGGGCTTCACGCTTCCGGGCTGGGAGACCTCATGGGGACTCAATGTCACTGGCGGACTATGGCTCGCGACACATCTAATAGAGCATTATGAATTCAGCCAGGATCGGGACTTCCTTGAGTCTCAGGCTTATCCGGTACTCAAAGAGGCAGCTGCTTTCTACCTGGACTACATGATTGTGCATCCTAAGTATGGCTGGCTGGTGACTGGCCCCTCTAACTCGCCGGAGAATTCTTTCTACCCCGGTGATACTAGTGAGGGTGCACAGCAGTTATCCATGGGTTCGACCATGGATCAGATTCTGGTACGCGAGCTTTTCGAATTCTGCCTGAAGTCGGCAACACTATTGGATCGGGACGTAGAACTGCAACGGGAACTGGAGGAAGCTATCGCCATATTACCGCCGCTGCAGATCGGTAAGAAGGGTCAGCTGCAGGAGTGGCTGGAGGACTATGAGGAGGCACAGCCAGAACACCGGCACCTGTCTCATCTATTCGCAATGTATCCTGCAAGTCAAATCACACCAGACCGGACACCAGAGCTCAGTGCGGCAGTAAGAGTGACGCTGGAGAACCGGATGGTTCAGGATGAACTGGAGGATGTGGAATTCACAGCGGCCTTGTTCGGCCTAGGCTTTGCCAGATTGCATGACGGGGAGAAAGCCTACAAGCATATCTCCCATTTGATCGGCGGTTTATGCTTCGATAACCTGTTCACTTACTCCAAATCTGGCATTGCCGGAGCGGAGAGTAACATCTTTGTGATCGACGGAAACTTCGGCGGTACGGCTGTCATTGCGGAAATGCTGCTGCAAAGCCATGCGAATGAGATTCATCTGCTCCCGGCGTTGCCAGAAGCATGGAGTACAGGGGAAGTAAGCGGGCTGCGGGCCAAAGGCAATGCTGAGGTCGACATCATCTGGGAGAACGGTCGGCTGACGGAAGCCGTGGTTCATACTTTCTCGCCAGGAATGGTGACGGTACGCTGGAGCGATCAAAGAACGACTTTTAATGCAGAGATCGGCAGAAGCTATAGGTTTAATACCCAGTTGGAAGTGTTGTAGGACTGCATCCAGATTTGAGGGTCTGACGACATTTCATTACGATGATAATCTGGAATTTTAATAAAAAATCCGAATATTAGTAGACAAAATATAGATGGTGGCGTAGGATTTAACTTCCTGCACCACTATTTTTTTATGTGTGAAATGTACGGTGAAACACTCCAATTTAACAATTTATGCTTGAAAATAACTTTCTTTTATTTGTACCATGGTTGGTGTGGAGGAAAAGAATATAATAGAGACAGAGCAGACAACAAGGAGGAGGGGACTTCAATGTACAGTATTTTTCTCGTGGATGATGAAGAACTTGGACTCGAGATGATGAGGGATTATATTCGCTGGGAAGAAATGGGTATTTACGTCGTCGGAACAGCAAACAATGGCCGAGAGGCTCTGGAGAAAATCGAGGCCACACAGCCGGATATTGTGCTTACGGATGTTCAAATGCCAATTATGAACGGAATTGATCTGGCTAGAAATATACATGAGTGCTATGACGGAATGCAGGTGATGTTCCTGACTGGGCATGATGAATTTCATTATGTAAAATCGGCCCTTAACGTAGGTGCTGTCGGATATTTATTGAAACCGCTTGATTTAAATGAGATTGTAAGCGTTATCGAAAAAGTGAAGCAGCGCTGCGAGGAAGCCCGGATGAGGAAGCGCTCTATGGAGGCCGCCAAATCTAATATTTTCAAGGAGCTTTCCTATGAAAAAAACGCCGAACGCACCGCCGAATTGGCATCCAGCTTTAGCAAACTAACCCGCCTGCCGGAGAGTAATCGCTATGCGCTGGCGTTGTTTAGTATCGACCCCAAAGAGGCTGAGGGGCAGCAGAGTCTAGAAGACTGCATGGGTCGACTGGTGTCTTTTCTGGATCACTTTTTTAAGGCGAAGAATCTGGAGGTTGTCTTTGTTCCCTACAAGGAAGGGGAGATAGGCGTGTATATGGAAGCGTCCGAGCAACCGGGTCATTATGCATGGGAGGACTTGGGCGAAGCCATTCGAGGTACGCTGGAGTTCACGGTGACAGCTGCTGTCGGCGGCCAGGATGCCGAATTAATTGGAGTCTATCATCTCTATGAGGGGATGCGTGTTGTTTTAAATGAGCGATTCTATGAAGGTACGGGTACGATTATTCATGCCAATGCCGTTAGTAACCAGTTCTACACCGAACATGTACCGCCTTTTGCCAGAAAAGAGTGGTTTGATGCCATAAATCGGCTGGAATTCGAGCAGGCTGCACAGAATCTGCACCGGCATATCGAAGGAATGGCTACGCTACGAATCAAGAAAAAAATTATCTGCGATTGGTCCATTGATCTCTTGGATGAGCTGCTGGAGCAGCTGCATGAACCTGTTCCCGAGGGCTTCAAGCGGGCAGAATTATACCATTCCATCTATAATGCGCTGACTCTGAATGAGATTGAGGATCTGATTCTGGGGACTGCCGAGAATGCTGTGAGCTTATTAGGCGAGCGCTTTATGGACAAAAATGCAAAGTTGATCCACAAGGTCCGGACCATGATTGATCAGAATTATGATCAGCCGCTTACCATCAATAGCCTGTCTGATCAGGTTTATTTGTCGCCGAACTATTTGCGCTCCATTTTTAAAGATAAGACCGGTATGACGATTCACGATTATTTGACCCGAATTCGGCTAGATAAGGCCAAAGAATTGCTGGCAGACGGCTCACTCAAAATTCAGGATATCGCCCAGAGAGTAGGTTATGAAAGTACATCCTATTTTATTTCTCTATTCCTGAAGAACCAGGGAGTTACACCGAACGAATACAGGAAAAATATTTGATTATGCCAGTACGGAAGTGCCTGTCCCCTAGAGAATGGTGAATGAAAGACGCTTTCCTCTATGAATAGTAAGATTACGATATAGATAATTCTCTGCCCGCTTTTTACAATTAGGCATGTATTCAAAATTAAGTGCAAGAGACGGGCTGAAACCATCAAGGCCAATCAAAGGGAATCTTTCAGTTATTATAATTCGACAGCGCTTACAGGGGTGGCAGACAAAGACAGAAAGGAGAAGAAGCATTCGATAGCTTTTTGCGAAAGCGATTACAGAAATGCGTGTAGCTGCACAATGATACAGCAGATGATCTATCTCCCTGTGACCAGCTGGACAGATGTCCGTTGGTAAGCAATCAGTCAGGGGGCTGCTACGTCTAGTTGTGGAAGCGATATCATTTTTGAGTTAACGGCATTTTCCGGCGCTTGGATTCCTTTGAATCACTTGATTTGAGCAACATGGCCCGAGTATTAAAGTGAGCAACAGAAGAATTGGCAACGAGAAAGCACTAACTATACAACACCAAACGGAGGGATGTTATGCTTGGGCAGGTAATGAAAAAAGGATTTTTGTTCCTCATCATGATCTGCCTGGTGATTACTGGTAGCGGCCAGTTCGCCAGGACGGTATATGCCGATGATACAAACACCTATGAGGCTGAGGCAGAAGGAAATACACTGACCGGTAACGCTTCTATTTCGAATCTTACTTCAGCTTCCGGCGGCAAGAAGGTCGGGGGTATCTATCAAGGCAGTTCCTTGCAGTTCAATAATGTAGTAGTGAGCGAGACCGGAAATTATAAAATTACTGTGCACTATATTTCTGGCGATTCGCGTCCATTCAATATCAGCGCGAATGGCGGCGACAAGCAGTTCGAAGAACCGCCCAAGACACAGAACTGGGAGACAGTGGGTACCTACGATGTGACACTTCCTTTGAACGCGGGAGTCAATACAATCTTGATCGATGATAACAACTGGTATTCTCCAGACATCGACAAAATCGTAATTCGTGGACTCGACAATAGCAATCCAGGAGAAGGTCATGAAGTCGACTGGAAGAAGAATCTACGCGGTGTAGTCATTGAGGCAGAGGCGCCTGAGAACATTATTACAGGCAATGCCAAGGTGGAAGACAGCAGTGTCAGCTCTAGTGGTAAAAAAGTAACGGGTCTATACAAGAATAGTTCTTTGACATTCACAAATGTTAATGCACCGGCAGAAGGAACTTACTTGATCCGCATTTCATATATTTCCGGCGACCAACGCCCTGTGTATATGCAGGTGAATAATGGACCGGATGAGCTGGTTGATCTGCCTAAGACGGCAAGTTGGAACACGCTAGGCACTTATGATGTAGAAGTGATCCTGCATGCGGGTACCAATACGATCACTTTCTCAGACCATGACTGGTATTCTCCGGATATGGATAAGATCGAAGTGATTCCTTATACGATCAGCTATGAAGCAGAATCATCTGTCAATGAATTGACCGGCGAAGCCCGCGTCGTCGACAGCCTCAATGCTTCTGGCGGCAAAAAGGTAGGTTACCTGAATGGTGGCAGCTCTCTGATCTTCAAAAAGATTATGGCTCCTATGACCGGTGATTACAAAATCACTGTAGCCTACATTTCTGGTGACCCACGCAGCTTCTATGTCAGCGCCAATGGGGGCGCGGAGCAATACTACGAGCTGCCGAAGACGGCAGACTGGGAAACGGTTGGCACCTATGATATTACACTCCCGCTAAATGAGGGTGAGAATACGATCACTTTCTCGGACGGCAACTGGTACGCACCGGATCTGGATCGCATTATCGTAGAACCAGCGATGGGCTCAGAGCCAGGGAATCCGGGTGAAGAAGTGGGTGACCTGGGAACACCGGGCGATACGCATAGCTACGGGGCAATCACGGTTACCGATTATACTTACGGCCTGCTGGTATCGAACGGACATTATCAAGTGTCCTATAATACCAAGACCGGATATGCCGGTTACAACTGGGCTGATGGACAGAAACTGACAGGGATCTACAGCAGTATTAAGCTCGGTGGTGATCTTGTAGAGACTAAAAGCTATGAGAATCATGCAAGCGCCGGAGCACCGGTGGAGATTCAGGACGGCTTCGGCAAAGGGGTCGAGCTAACATTCGTTCATACCTCTGCCGGTAAGCCAACACTGAAACAAGTTTACAAATTCTATGAAGACAGAACATATTTCTTGACCCGTCTGGATGCAGCCAGTGATACGGCGATGAAGAGCAATTATATGTCACCGATTACAGTAAAACGTACAGGTGGTGTAGACATTGGCGCCAGCACGGATAACCGTGTGCTGACCGTGCCTTTTGACAACGATGCCTGGATTCGTTACAAATCTCAAACGATGAATCGGGCAGATACTAGCTATGAGATGACAGCTATTTTTAACAATTCGACACGTAACGGGCTTATCATCGGTTCCGTGACGCATGACACCTGGAAGACAGGCATTGACTGGAAAGGCTCTTCCAACCGACTCAACGAGTTGGCAGTCTATGGGGGTGCAGCAAGTGATGTTACCCGCGACACCCAACCACACGGCAGCCTGACAGGCATGGAGCTATCCTCACCGCTGGTTATGGTAGGTGGATTCAGCGATTACCGCACTGGGCTTGAAGAATACGGGAAAGCCAACGCAATCATCACGCCTCCGCTGGAGCTGAATCCGGAATTGCCGCAAGGTGTACCAGTGGGCTGGAACAGTTGGGGAGCTTATGAGCACACTCTTTCGTACCAGGACGTAGTGGATGTCTCCAACTATTTCAAAGAGAACCTGAAGGACTTCAACAATAACGGTAATGTATTCATCAATATGGACTCCTATTGGGATAATCTGAGTGATCAGCAGCTTGAAAACGTTGTCTCTGTCATTAAAGGCAATGGGCAGCATGCAGGTATTTATTGGGGGCCGTTTGTATACTGGGGCGACAATATGAGTCAGACGGTAGATGGGACCAATGGTCAGTATACGTATGGCGACATCGTCCTCAGGGATGCTGAGGGTAACCCACTGCCGACTCTGGACGGGGCTTATGCCCTCGATGTGACACATCCAGGTACCAAACTGCGCATGAATTATTTCCTGGATAAATTCAAGGATCTTGGCTTCACTTTTATCAAATTGGATTTCCTGACGCATGGCTCGCTGGAAGGTCAACACTATGACCCGAACGTGACAACAGGGATTCAGGCTTATAATCAAGGAATGGCTTATGTCGAAGACCGTCTGGATGGGTCCATGTTCATCAGCGAATCTATCGCTCCGATCTTCCCGAGCCAATATGCGCACAGCAGACGGATTTCCTGTGACACCTACGGTAGCATTAATGAGACCGAATACATGTTGAATTCATTGACCTACGGTTTCTGGCAAAATGGAACGATCTATCCGTACACAGACCCGGATCATTTGGCACTCAGCCGTGCTTCCAGCTTGACCGAAGCCCGCAGCCGCGTGAACTCTGGCGTCATCGCCGGAACGGTGATGCTGGATAGTGATGATGTGAACAATCCTAAAGCGCAGGAATACATGACTGCCCTTTACAACAACACAGACGTACTTGAAGTGGCCTTGAAAGGAAAAGCCTTCAAACCATTGGAAGGTAATACGAACGCTAATGCTGCAGATACATTTGTACTGAAGGATGGCAACGATTATTACCTGGCGGTATTCAACTATAGTGCTAATGCTTCGGCCAACAAAACCGTTGATTTTGCCCGTGCTGGATTGGATGCTTCGGAATCCTATACGATGCAAGACTTGTGGACGGGAGAGACTTCGTCCGTAACTGGTTCCTTGGCATTGACTTTGGAAAAAGCAGAATCGAAACTGGTTAAATTGACAGCAAGTCCGAAGCCGGTAACAGGCGTTACTCTGGATAAAACGGAGCTTACACTGACCGTTGGCGACGCCGGCAAGCTGGTTGCAACAGTGAACCCGGAAGTGGCGACCAACAAATCGGTAACCTGGACTTCAAGCGATGCCACAGTAGCTAGTGTAGAGAATGGTAAGGTAACCGCTGTAGCAGCTGGCAAGGCGACGATTACTGTGAAGACGGTTGATGGTGGCTTTAAGGCAACGGCTGAGATTACAGTCAAAGCTGCCACCACGGAAAATCCGGGCAATCCAGGAAACCCAGAGAACCCGGGAAATCCCGATGTGCCTGCCAATCCCGGGGATAACGGCAACAATGGCAATAACAGTAACAACGGAAACAACAGTAATAGCGGAAATAATGGCAATACCAGCAGCAGCGTCCCAGGTGTTATTGTAGATACAACCAATGTCGCTAAACCGCTTAGCATCACAGCAGATATGCTGAAAGTAGACAGTACAGGTAATAAAGCAGTTGTGGACATCAAGGGAGATACACAGGAAATACAGCTGTCCCCTGCGGCGATTCTTCAACTCGGCAATCACACGCTGGAAGTAAAATCCGGCAAGCTCTCGCTCCAAGTGCCTGCAGATTTGATCCACGAGCTGCAGAACAAGCTGCCTGCTGAGCAGCGGGCAGACAGCACGATCTCCCTGAAGATGGTGCCGCTTGGCAGTAAAGCCAATGAGGTGGTTGCCGCTGCTGCGGGAACTATTCATGGTGATGTAGCACTCAAGGGTGATATTTATGAATTTAGTCTGTCGATTACTTCAAAAACAGGCACAACACAAACACTCTCTACGTTTGATCAACCGATTACGCTGAGTCTAACTGCAGCCGACGGGTTTAACGCTTCGCGTGGAGGCATCTATTATATTGCTGATAATGGCAAGCTTGAGTATATCCAAGCTGATTACGCTGATGGTGTACTGACGGCCAAGATTAGCCATTTCAGCAAATATGCTGTTCTGGAGCTGAACCGGACCTTCACCGATGTTCCAGCCAGTCATTGGGCAAGCTCTGTCATCAAGGAGCTAGCAGCTAAGCTGCTTGTTCAAGGCACTAGCGGTGACAAGTTTGAACCGGGACGTGCGGTTACGCGTGCCGAGTTCACATCCATGCTGGTTCATACCCTGGGACTGAATGAAACGGGCGAAGCAAGCTTTGCTGACGTTGCACCGACCGCCTGGTATGCGGAGCCGATCTCCATCGCGTACAAGGCTGGCATCGTAAGTGGAAGAAGTGCAGATAAATTTGAGCCAAGTGCAGTGATCACCCGTGAAGAAATCACGGTGATGACCATGAAGGCATATGAACTGAAGCATGGCAAAGCACCTGTTGCTTCTGATGCAGCGTTCACAGATTTGGACCTGGTTTCCTCCTGGGCAACGGCTTCTGTGAATGAAGCCGCCAGTCTTGGGCTGATTAAAGGCCAAAGCCCAGAAAAATTCGCACCTAAAGGAATAGCATCCCGCGCGGAAGCGGCTCATGTTATCTATAACTTGATTGCGAAGTAAGAAATGAAAAGGACTGTGGGGTAAAGAATTATGGGGTAAAGGACTGGAAGGATGAAGGGGTGGGGGCTGAAGACTTGAAGATTTGAAAGCCTGAAATCCTGAAATTCGTCACAGAGTAGTTTATTCTTCAATGAAGATCGTAATCCAATACTAAGATGTGAAAAAGCAGCAAGTCTCCGTTTGGAGACCTGCTGCTTTTTGTTTCGGGTCAATCGCACATCAAGGGCCAACTTACGCAAGGGGTGTAACGGACTGTACAGCCGCTATTTGCGATATAACTGGGTTTTGGACATGTAACGGACTCCAGTGCCGCTATTTACTCCAAAACCTCGCATTTTGATCAGACAGCCAGCCTATAAGGTCATCTGAGTCCGTTAGCATCCTTAGCAACCCAGCATATGAACAATAAGGTCACTGGAGTCCGTTAGCCTAGCAACCCAGCATATGGACAATAAGGTCACTGGAGTCCGTTAGCATCCTAGCAATCGAGCATATTGACAATAAAGTCACTGAAGTCCGTTACTCGACGGGGTAGCAACGGATTTTGGTGTGGATTCAATATTGAAGTGACTTTTCTGCACAAGCTGCGAAGAGGAAGGAACTACTCGCAGAAAAAGTGCAGCGTTCGCTTTTGTGTCCAGATTTCACCGCTAAAGAGAACAGAAAAAATATGGGCACAACAGCGATTGGAACAACGGTCCGTTCGTGGAGCGCCCACCTAAGCGACTGAGTACATCCTACTCAAAGCAGCTACTCAAAGCAACTACTCGAAGCAGCTACTCAAAGCAACACTCTGAACAACACTCGAAGCAACTACGCAAAGCAACCAGCACTCAGCGCCTCCCCTACAACATCACCTTTTGCGGCAGGGTGATCTGGACTGTGGTCCCTATGCCCAGTCGGCTATACACTTTAACACCGTAACGCTCACCGAATTTCAGTTTGATTCTTCGATCCACGTTCGAAATGCCGTAGCCCCGACCGGGCTTGTCCTCCAGCAGTGTTTGCAGCTTCTCCGGCCTCATGCCCATGCCGTCATCGATAACTGACAGGACAATATCGTTGTCTTCGATGATCCCTTTGATGTGAATATTCAGCGGGCTCTCCTGATTCCATACGGCATGAATGACCGCATTTTCTATGAAAGGCTGCAAAGTCAGCTTCACAGTAGAGTAAGGCAGGATGGCTTCATCGATCGTGTAGGTAATATTCAGCTGGCCTTTGAAGCGAATCAACTGAATGGCGTTGTAGCTTTGCGTCAGCCTAATTTCCTCATTAATCGTTAGGATGCTTTTCCCTTTATTAAGAGAGATACGGTAGAACTTGGCCAAATTCAGGACCATATCCTGAATCCGTTGGTCTTGATGCTTGATAGCTAGGGAAGAGATGGAGCCCAGGGTATTGTACAGGAAATGAGGATTAATCTGGGCTTGCAGCAGATCCAGCTCCGCTTCCTTGCCCAACAGCTCTTTCTGATACACCTCGGTAATGAGGCTTTTCAGGCGGTTCGTCATTTGTCGGAAGGCAAAATGCAGCTGACCAATCTCATCATTGCCGAGATGCTCTTCCTTGGCCGTATTGAAATCGCCCCGCTCAATGCGCCGGATCATGCGTATTAACGTACGGATACGTTTGCTGAACAGCGAAGCAGTGATAAAAATAAGCAAAAGAGCCACACCAATAAAGGCTAGAGAGATTTTGATAATGATTTGTGACAGTGACCGGGCATCCTTGATGATGCTGTCATACGGGAAGATGGACACCGTCTTCCAACCGTTTTTGAGCGTATTGTATACGGCAAAAGCCTTTTCCCCGTTGTACGTAGTATCGAATCTGCCTGATGACATTTCATCAAACTTATGGTTCAGTAACTCAGGCAGACTTGTGTTCAATAATTGTTTATCGCCCGAAGACAGGATAATACCGTCATTGTTGATAATAAAAATGTCTTTCCCGCCTCCGCCGGCCTCTTTCTCCATTAAGGAGTAAATGACCGATTCGGAAATACTGAAGACCAGAATGCCGTACGGATATTGGTTGCGGTTATTATTCAGCTGCCTGGCCAGTGTGAACATGGCGGGACTATTCTGGGTTTGCGGCGAGGACAAATGAACAATGTTCCCGTAGGTATGCTGCAGCTGCTTGAATAATTCTGTCCTTTTAACCTCCAGTGTAACTGGTTTGATATAGTAATTGTCTTTGGGCAGCGACGGATTATCCGAATATATGAATACGCTATCAAAATCAGGGTAGGCAGCCATCACCGTGTCAATTCGATTGGCAATGTATTTGTAGACATCCAGGTATGAAGGGTCATCCTGATATTCGCTTGTGAGATAGTTAGCCAGTCTATTATCCAAATATATAGAAGCTGAAATATGTTCATAGCTATCCATCTTGTTCTCCAGATTCTTGGTGATCTGGGCGGTTGAATTCATCATGTTGATATAGATTTGATCCGTGAGTTTGGACTTTGTCAGCTCAAATGAGATATAGGCCAATAGCATCATTGGAACAATGGTGACCACAACGAACACCAGGAACAACTTGGAACGAAAGCTTAGATTCAGGAAAGGCATATAGAAGTATTTTTTATAAAACTTACGCATCGAAGAAGCCCTTTCTCTTAGGAGTATTTGGCGTTTACCAAGTTTATCATAGCAGACTGAATATCGGAATCCAACAATAGTTTGCTGCAAAACATCTTTAAAAAGCGCTATCATTCGGAGGATTGAAGTATAGAAAGGAACCTGTAGCGGCCTTAAGATAAGGAGGAGAGAAGTTAAGCCAAGAGATGGCTAGGCATACTGTATAAAGAGAAAGGGAGGGTGTTTGATGTATAAAGCAAGCGCTATCAAAACAGTCAGGGGCAACAGTCTGTGGAACAGACTAAAAGAACAAAAGTGGTTATTTGTACTTATGTTCCCTGCCTTTATTGCGACATTGCTGTTTTCTTACGGTCCTATGTTTGGATTGTATATGGCCTTTACGAATTATCAGCCAGGTGGAGGATCGTTTTTACATCAATTCTTCGGTGCCGAATTTGTCGGCTTAAAGTGGTTTGAATATTTCTTTAGTACAGGAGATTTCTATCGGGTAATGCGTAATACGCTTGCGACAAGCTTGCTGACGCTGTTATTCGGATTTCCTGCTCCAATCATACTAGCATTGATGCTGAATGAAGCCAAACAAGGATTCTTCAAGCGCTTTACACAGACGGTTTCATATCTGCCGCATTTTATCTCCTGGGTTATCGCAGCGAACATTGTAATTACACTGCTGGCTTCGGACGGAATGCTTAACAACTTCCTGGTTATGCTGGGAGTGGTCAAAGAACCGGTGGCCTTCCTACAGAATGGACCTTTGTTCTGGTGGATTATCGCCTTATCTAATATGTGGAAAGAAATGGGTTTCAGCGCGATTATGTACCTTGCAGCGATTTCGGCTATTAACCCGGAGCTTTACGAAGCAGCAAGAGTGGATGGAGCCAGCCGCTTCCGTCAAATGTGGCATATTACACTGCCAGCCCTGCGCCCAACCATCGTAATTCTGGGAATACTCGCAGTCGGCGGTATTCTGAACGCGGGCTTCGAACAGCAATACCTGCTGCAAAATAATACAGTTCTTGAATATTCGGAAGTTATCGATATTTATGCTTATAAATACGGATTACAGAACAGCATGTTCTCTTACGGGGCTGCCGTGGGGATGTTTAAATCAGTCGTCGCCTTTATTCTTGTAGTGATTGTGAATAACATTTCCAGAAAAGTGAACGACCAGGCGTTGTTCTAAATAAAACAGGAGAGGAGCGCTTGTGATGATTTCAAGTAGATTCGGAGACCATATTTTTAAATTCATCGTGTATTTCGTTCTCACAATTGTATTGCTGGTTACATTCCTGCCTTTTTGGAACATTCTCGTTCTTTCATTAAATAGTGCGGAAGATACGGTAAGAGGAGGCGTCTACCTGTGGCCAAGAGCGTGGACGCTGGATAGCTACAATCAGATTTTGAAAGACAGTGAGATCATGAACGGTCTTTGGGTAACGGTAAAACGTACCGTGATCGGTGCACCGCTGTCAGTCCTCGTCATTACGATGCTAGCGTATCCGCTAAGCCGCCGGAATTTGGTAGGACGCAAAGGCTGGAACCTTTACTTCGTCTTTACGATGTACTTTGCCGGTGGTCTGATTCCTTATTATATGGTTCTGAAAGCGCTGAATATGATTGATACGTTCTCTGTATTCATTCTCCCAAGCTTGATGAACGTCTTCTATATGATCATTGTCCGGACCTTTATGGAAGGGTTGCCCTATGAGATTGAAGAGTCGGCAAAGGTAGACGGAGCGAATGATTTGACAATTTTCTTCCGGATTGTTCTGCCGCTGACAACGCCTGTACTTGCAACCGTCGGATTGTTCCAGGCAATTTCACATTGGAATTCCTGGTTTGACTCCTATGCGTTCACCTATAGCTCAGATCTGAAAACCTTGCAAGCCGTACTCGTCAAAATATTGAGTCAGTTCCAGACCGGAAGTATGGTGTCACAGACGCAGATGCTAGCCAACTCGGCCAAGCGGAATGCCGTCTCAAGCGATACGATCCGGATGGCAGCGACTATGGTTGCGACTTTGCCTATCGTGCTTGTATATCCATTCCTGCAAAAGTATTTTGTTAAAGGCATGACTTTGGGTGCTGTTAAAAGTTAATATGGTTAAATAAAACCGAACGCCAGCTGGAGACAACTTCTCCGGTTGGCGACCCTGAAGGGGGGTGAGGTGACAGACCTGCTTGGTTGCTTGAACGACATGTAAAGTAACTTATTCAATGGGAGGAATTAGGGTGTCAATGATAAAGAGAAACAAATGGATGAGCGTAGGTATGACGGCTGCACTAGCTGCTGGTTTATTGGCGGGATGTGGTTCTAACGACGGTAAAGACAATACAAACCAAACGGCAGGAGACAATAAAAAACAAGAGCCGATCACACTAACCTGGTTTGATTCTAATACAAAGGGAGAGCCCTTTACAGATGCTGTTGCCCAGGAAATCACTAAAAAGACTGGCATCTCGCTCTCCATACAACAGCCTACGGGAAACCCGACAGAGAAGCTGAGCTTGATGCTTGCCAGCGGTGACTATCCGGACGTAGTGGTAATGAGCCGTGGGGACGCTTCACTCGATAAGTACATTACAAGCGGAGCATTCGTACCACTTGATGAATTGATTGAAAAATATGGTTCTGACGTGAAAGAAATGTATGGCGACACGTTGACTAAAACACGCTATAAAGACGGCCAAAACTATTATTTGGCGAACTGGTATGGACTGGATAGTGATCCTGTCTTCGGTATGTTGATGAGAAAAAATCTGCTTGCAGAACTGGCTCCAGATAAGGCAGATGGTTCTACACCACTTACAACTGATGATTTGGAAGCGCTTTTGAAGAATTTTAAAGAGAAACACAAGACTATCGATGGAAAAGAATCCGTTCCTATGACGATGAACGGTGAGAATATGGGTGCCAATCTTGGTACGTTCAAAGGTATGTGGGGCATGAAGACCTACTACGATAACAACGGAAAATTGCAGTATGATGTGAAGGATCCGAAGTATCGTGAGATGCTGCTCTATGTGAACCGTTTGTATAGAGAAGGTCTGATCGAGAAAGAATTTGCTATTAGTAAAACGCAAACATGGGTTCAAAAGCTTGCTACTGGCGCAGTATTCTCCTCACCAGGCGCTTACTGGGATCCAGGTAATGGTAATGCAGCTTTGAAGAAGGATGGCGGCGTAGATAACCAGCTCTTCCCTTACAAGGTTGTCGCACCTGGTACAGACCCTGCCCAAACGACATTTGGACCTAGAAGCTCGCTTGGATGGGATGCTATTGCCATCACGAAGAATAACAAACACCCAGAAGAAACAATGAAACTGTTCAACTTCCTGGCAAGTGATGAAGGTCAGCATTTGCTGCTGTGGGGTCAAGAAGGAACCAATTACACTATGGTTGATGGCAAGAGACAACCGGACCCTGCATTCTTGCAAAGCTTCAAAGACAACTGGGATGATACAGTGAAGAAGAGCGGCGTTCGCAAATGGCTGTGGTTCATCAAGAATGGTCTGGATCCGAACGGACAGCCTTACGATATGCCGGTTAAATTCCAACGCAATGAAGTAGATGAAATGGCGATCAAGAACCTTGGGGATTCCGTTTGGGATACAGCGGAATATGATAACCTGACTCCTGATGGCGGTACACCTGAAGCACTGACAGCTCAGAAGGTCAAAGATATTATGGAACAAAGTACTACCCGAGTAATCATTGCTCCTACTGAAGCTGAAGCCAATGCGACATTCGACAAGATGCTTGACGATATGAAAAAGGCCGGCGATGAGAAGGTAGAAGAAATTATCAACCAGAAGTATGAAGAACGTATGAAGCTGTGGGGCGGAAAATAATTAGCCCAGATGAAGGCCAGGTCTCTTGCTGAGTTACTTTGAGAAGGAGAGCCTGTTCCTGAATTGATAGATAACCCGTAAGACGAACCTCTGCCTGAGGCGACGTGCTTACGGGTTATTTTTTTGCGGATAACTGTTATTTTCTAAAAAATGTTTAATCACTTTTGGTGATTTCAAGACGATAGCAGTCTTTTCTTTGGCTAATTGTTGAAGTCTTATTAAAATTCCAAACTCAAAGGAGAATCTCTCCTCGCAACCTTCTCCCATATCTGGTCTTCTCTTAGGGAAAGAAGTAGACATAACATGCATTTCATTGGTCCTTAGAATAATAGTTAGGTTTGTGGCTGGCTTGATACTATGTGATGATCAATACTAGTGTGCAGTTAAGCACAGCCCTTTACCCTTTATGCGTGCTGCGGTACTGGGAAGGAGATAGCCCCATAATCTTCTTGAACAGTCGTGAAAAATAGTAGGGGTCCTGAAAGCCCAGCCGATGGCTGATCTCTTTAATACTGTGATCGGTAAGGTCGAGGTGTTGGCAGGCCAGTTGTACCTTGAGACGCAGATAATAATCGATGGGAGAATACCCGGTCGCTTTTTTGAACATATGTGTGAAATGGGGAATGGAAAGCTTGCTTTCCGCTGCCAGCTCCTTGAGCGATAAATGTTCCTCCAGATGCTCAGTCATAAACTTCACGGAGCGCTCAATATCATGCTTGTGGCGTTGCTGCTGGCTGGAGAGCGGCTGAAGCTGCGAGAACTTCAGGATAGCTGCCAGATGGCAGGCAAGCTGTGAGACATAGATGATATGGTGCAGGGTGTAGCCTTTTTGCAGCAGCTCATAGCATTCATCGAACAGCTCTACGATCTTCAGCGATTTATCGACCGGGATCGGAATCGGCTCACATGCCCCGTCACTCCCGGAGAAGAAGTCGGCGGCGTTCTCTCCTTTCATGTGCCACCAGTAAATGCTCCATGGATGCTCGGTGGAAGAGGCATATTCATGCTCTATTCCCGCAGGGATGATGACGGCAGAACCCTTTTGCAGAAGCTGTGTCTTCTGACCCTGTACTCGGTACCAGCCTTCGCCGTTGACACAGTAGATGATGATATAAGCGGCGCTGCCTTCCGGACGTTCCCGGTAGTGATGCTGTGCCAGCGGAAAGTAGCCGATATCGGTTAGATGCAGTGGACGGATAAGAGGGTGCTGAGCATAATCTTTAATAATATGATCCGGCAGGACGATTAGTTTCTGGGCATTGAAGCCTTCTTCAATTCGTATATTTTTCATGTATATACTATGCTCGTGTGCAATTGCTTTGTCAAATGTATCAATCGACCGTAATCATCATATAGTCCATCATACACATGAGATAGTCAATGGTGTCTACACCTGTTTACTCGTAAGATAAGGATAGCAAGCGAATCCCTTACAAGAGAGGATGGACACCCGTGTCAACAATTCAAGAAGTGAAGATTTGGGAGAAAAGTGTCAAGATTCCTACCTATGAAGTCGGCCAGCCGGATAAGAATCCGATGTTCCTGGAAAAGCGGGTCTATCAAGGAAGTTCCGGACGCGTATATCCGCTTCCTGTCATTGATAAAATTTACGATGAGAAGGTCATGAAATCTTACCAGATGGTTTTTCTGGAAAATGAGTTCGTGCAGATCCAGATTATGCCGCAGATCGGCGGACGGATCTACCGGGCGATCGACAAAACCAATGACTATGATTTTGTCTATTATAACCAGGTTATCAAGCCTGCACTGGTCGGCCTGACCGGGCCATGGATCTCCGGTGGTATTGAGTTCAACTGGCCGCAGCATCACCGTCCAAACACCTTTGGTCCGGTGGAATACCGGCTGGAGCAGGGCGAAGATGGAAGCGCTACAGTTTGGGTCAGCGAGATTGACCGGATGAGCGGCACGAAAGTAACTGCAGGTTTTACCTTGCATCCTGGCAAGGCTTATATAGAAATTACAGCGCAGATGTACAACCGGACTCCGGAACCACAAACCTTCCTGTGGTGGGCAAATCCGGCGGTTGCCGTCAATGACCATACACAGTCTGTGTTCCCGCCAGACGTGACCGCAGTTTTTGACCACGGCAAACGCGATGTGTCGCGCTTCCCGATTGCGACTGGCACCTATTATAAGAAGGACTATTCCGAAGGTGTCGATATTTCTCGCTACAAGAATATCCCGGTACCGACCTCTTATATGGCTTACAAGTCGGACTTTAACTTCGTGGGCGGCTACGACCATGGAGTGCAGGCTGGACTATTGCATGTGGCGAACCACCACGTCTCGCCGGGTAAGAAGCAGTGGACTTGGGGTAATGGCGAATTCGGCCAGGCCTGGGACCGCAATCTGACCGATGAAGACGGCCCGTACATTGAATTGATGACAGGCGTGTTCACGGACAACCAGCCGGACTTCACATGGCTCCAGCCGTATGAAGAGAAATCCTTTAAGCAGTATTTTATGCCATATAAAGATATCGGCGTGGTCAAGAATGCTTCGATTGAAGCCGCTGTCAATCTGGAGGTGGATGAGGCAGAGCGCACAGCAACAGTGCTTGCCTATGCTACCTCGGTCTTCGAGGGTGCCGTGATTGAGCTGAAGGGCCGGAAACGTACCTATGTCTCCGATGTAGTGACACTCTCCCCGACCTCAACCTACAAGTCGGTGATCTCGCTGGACGACGGCGACCTTCCGCATGATCTTACGGTTACGGTGCGAGATGCTTCAGGAAGCTTGCTAATTGCCTACCGTCCGGCGAAGCCTTCCATTGAGCAGGTACCGGATGCGGCTAAGCCATTGCCGAAGCCGCATGAGCTGCTGACGAATGAACAACTGTATCTGGCGGGCCTGCACCTTGAGCAATATCGCCACGCGACTTTCGAGCCAGAGTCGTACTACCTCGAAGGGCTGAAGCGCGACCCGGATGATATCCGAATCAACACGGCATACGGCACGCTGCTGCTGCGCCGCGGACGTTATACCGAGGCAGAGGGACACTTCCGTACCGCAGTGAAGGCACTGACTTGGCGCAACCCGAACCCTTATGATAGCGAAGCCTATTATCAGCTCGGGATGGCCTTGAAATTGCAGAACCGGAGCGAGGAAGCCTTCGCTGCGTTCTACAAAGCTGTATGGTCCGCCGCTTGGCAGGACAGCGGATATTTCTCGCTGGCTGGCATCGCTAGCGGCCAGGGGCAATACGGTGAAGCGCTGGAGCTGGTGGAGCGTTCGCTCATCCGCAACAGCCGCAACTACAAGGCGCGCCATCTGAAGGCGGCGCTGCTACGCAGGCTGGGTAAGCCTGCGAAGGGTCTGGCCTTTGCGGAAGAGACGCTGACGCTCGATCCCGCCGACTTTGGAGCCGCCAACGAACGGTGGGCGGCACTGCTAGCGCTGGGCGAAGCCGCTCAGGCAGAAGCTGCGCTGGCTGAACTGGAGCGCTTCATGCGCGGCGATGTTCACAACACGCTGCAGCTGGCTGCCGATTATATCGGCTCCGGCTTGTATGAAGAGGCCGTGCAGGTTATGGCACGGATCGCACCGGATGCCAGCACATCGGCTTATCCGATGCTGCACTACACGCTGGCCTATGCCTACGAACAGCTTGGATCGTCCGAGCTTGCGGCAGCACATCGCCTGGCCGGCAGCCAGGCGCCTGCCGATTACTGCTTCCCGAACAGCCTGCTCGATCTGGCTGTACTGGAGAGCGCTATCGCAGCAGACTCTGCCGATGGCATGGCGAACTACTATCTGGGCAACTGGTTATATGACAAGAAGCGCCATGCGGACGCCATCGCCCGCTGGGAGGCGGCTGCGTCGCTTCAGGGCGATTTTCCAACAGTACACCGCAATCTAGCCCTGGCCTATTTCAACAAATGCAATGATCCACAGGCTGCCCTTCAGTCGCTTGAACGTGCTTTTGAATTGAACACGGCTGATGCACGCGTCTTCTATGAGCTGGATCAGCTTTACAAGAAGCTGGGTCGCCCTGCTGATTGGCGTTATGCCAAGCTAGAGGCTCATCCAGACCTCGTTAGCAAGCGTGATGATCTGTATGTGGAATTCGTAGCCTTGCTCAATGCTCTTGGGCGCCACGAAGAGGCCATTCAGGCATTGGAAACACGCCATTTCCACCCTTGGGAGGGCGGAGAAGGCAAGGTGACCGGACAGTATGTGTTCGGCCATGTGGAGCTAGGTAAGAAGAAATTGCAAGAAGGAAACTTCGAAGAAGCGGCGTCCTTACTGCTTAAGGCACGGGTCTATCCTGAGAACCTCGGGGAAGGCAAGCTGGACGGAGCGCAGGAGAATAATATCCTGTACTACCTGGGTAACGCGTACGAGGGTCTGAATAACAAAGAGCAGGCCGAATTCTACTGGAGCGCCGCTTCACAAGGTCTTGAGGAGCCTGCCGGAGCGATGTATTACAACGATCAGCCGCCAGATATGATTTTCTATCAAGGGCTGGCTTGGCAGAAGCTCCAGGTGGAGAAGGAAAGCAAACGTCGTTTCAACAAGCTGGTGGATTACGCAGAAAAGCATCTGTTCGACGAAGTGGAATTCGACTACTTTGCCGTATCACTCCCGGATTTCCTTGTCTTCGAGGATGATCTGAACAGACGGAATGAAATTCACTGCCGCTACATGCTGGGTCTCGGATTACTAGGCTTGGGACGTACAGAAGAAGCCAAGATCCGGTTCCAAGAGGTGCTGGCGCTAGAAGTCAATCATCAGGGAGCTCTGATCCATCTTAACCTGTGATAGTGGCACATAACGAACACTGACAGAATACTGTCAGGTGAATATTGGAAGAGGACTAATAGAGAAATACCAAGGGATGATCATTGACAGGACCTTCTGCGATGATCATCCCTTGGTAGTCTAGAGGGAGGGACAGCATGACACATTGGCGGGAAAGCAAAATCGAAGGCCATGACGTCTGGATTGGCGAATCAGCACTGCTCTCGGTTTGTATAGTGCCGGGGCTGGGGGCCAAAGCGGTGTCGCTACGGAACACCCGGACCGGACGGGAATGGCTATGGCGGAGTGGAAAAGCACTTGGGAATGAGGGATATGGTTCCCCCTTCCCGAATGGGGATGAGAGCGGCTGGGATGAGATGTTTCCCTGCATCGATCCCTGTGAGTATCCGCTGGAGCCTTGGCAAGGCAGGACCATCCCGGATCATGGGGAGGTCTGGTCTCTTCCGTGGGAAGCACATGGCACAGGAACCGGCCTGCACTGTCAGGTCAAAGGGGAACAGTTTCCATACCTGCTGGAGAAGACGTATTCCTTCACAGCGGATGGCACACTGCGGATAGACTATGCCGTCACGAACACATCCGCTGCACCGTTCACTTTCCTCTGGGCGGCCCATCCGCTGCTGGAGGTACATGCGGGCATGAAGCTGCATGTGCCGAATGGTCTCGATGAGATCGAGATTTCCTATTCGGCAGAGGAAAGGCTCGGCGTCTTCGGGGACAGACAGCCTTGGCCTCTGGCCCCTAGCTCTGACGGAACCGTCGATTTGAGTGTGACGGAGCCTAATGGGGGACGATTTGCCGAGAAATATTATTTCACCGGCAAGGCAGAGAGAGGATTCGCAGCGGTTAGCGATCCTGCGACCGGAGAGTCCATCACGTTCAGCTACCCTGCTGAACAGGTTCCTTACCTGGCCGTATGGGCCAATTACGGCGGATTTGGTGGCAATTATCAGCTTGCGCTGGAACCGGCCACCGGACGGATGGATCATCTCGGAGAGGCCGTGCGGCGGAACGAAGTGGCCATTGTTGCTGGCGGCGAAGTGTACCGCTGGCACCTTGAGGTGAGCCTTGTTTAAACTGGGAAATTTAATATAATAGGACAGAATAAAAGAAAAAAACAAATAGCGAGAAGAAATGAAGGGGAAGGTTTGGAACTGTAGGAGCGGAAACGTTCGCCTAAAGCTTTTCTATGGAAAGTTAGCATCGGAAGCGTATGCCTAAAAGCTTTCCATAGGAAAGTTAGCATCGGAAGCGTATGCCTAAAAGCTTTCCATAAGAAAGTTAGCATCGGAAGCGTATGCCTAAAAGCTTTCCATAGGAAAGTTAGCATCGGAAGCGTATGCCTAAAAGCTTTCTGTAGAAAAGCTAGCATCGGAAGCGTATGCCTAAAAGCTTTCTGTAGAAAAGCTAGCATCGGAAGCGTCCGCCTGAAAGCTTTCTGTAGGAAAGCTAGCATCCGAACATAGACTGTCAGCAGCAAGACGATAATCCATGGCTGTTCAAATCCAGTGCTGTCACTAGAGGCGATAAATTCCCGTTCACCAGTCGCCTTAACAGTGAACGAGAGGGCCAACTTCCCAACTAAGAGCATTTTTGTACCTTATTTTTCTTTAATATGGACGAATAAGGTAAATAAGTGCATTATTGCACCTTAATTTCCGAAAAAAACACGCTGGACGGGTATTCTGGAAGAATTAAGGTACGAAAATGCACTTAATCTCCATTAACCCTTAGATGTAGAGGATTTAAGGTACAAAAATGCCGTTAATTACACTTTGCTCCTTTTTAAATAAGCTCTCTTTTTTCTCGGCAATGTTTGTTTTTAATGCGTTCTATATAGCGAGAAGCAATGAAAGGGAAGGTTTGGAACTGTAGGAGCGGAAGCGCATGCCTGAAAGCTTTCCATAGGAAAAGCTAGCATGGGAGCGCATGCCTGGAAGCTTTCCTTAGGAGAAGCTGGCATCGGGAGCGCATGCCTGGAAGCTTTCCATAGGAGAAGCTCGCACCCGTAAGCATAAACTTACTGGGTTTCAACCGCTAGAAGCGGTTTATAAAGAAGAAATCTGGGGACAACAGCGGCCGAAAGTCCAAACATTTACCGTAGTGACGATCGCGCCTTACGTTCGGATCTGACGTTCCGATCTTACGTTCGGATCTACGTTCCGATCTTACGTTCAGCTCTGAAGTTCGGATCTTATATTCCGATCTAAAGTTCGTCTTATATAATAGGAAAGAATAGAAGAAAAAGCTCAATTTATACAGCAGGAGGAACACAGGGATGATCAGATGGCTGTTTATGAACCGGAGCATCCGGACCAAAATCGTATGGAGCAATATGGTGATTTCCCTCGTCCCCCTGCTGATTTTGTCCTATCTGTTCTACCAGACAAGCACCAGTTCGCTGGAGCAGGCGATGATTCGCAGCTCTGACCAGAATGCTGAATATGTGTCGGATAATCTGGATCAGTATTTTCGTAATCTATCGACCTCGGCACTCCAGGTTTACGGCTTCAAGCGGGTCATTGACCTGATGGAGAATGGAACGAACTATAGTGATGCTAACATTATGGACATCAGGGAGTCGCTGGCGGGATACTATCGACTTGTGGTCAGCAATAATGCTGATATTATCAAGATTACCGTGCTTGGAAGTGATAACACCGTTCAGGACAGCTGGTCCAGAGCCGATAGCTACAATGTCATTGCCCTGAACGATCAGGTTCCCCATTATCGGGAGATTCCTGATCTGCCTTTTCAGCACTCCCTGATGTTCACTTATACGGATCCTGTGATTGAGCAGGATCTTTTTGTGTATGCGATGACCATATACGATCCGTTCTATAAGAAGAAGTTCGGCTCCTTGCTCTTTTATGTGAAGGGCAAAGACTTCTATAAGAAAATGGAAAAGTATAATCGCGCGCCGAATGTGATCGTTTTGCAGAATGAGCGTGGAGAGACCTTTTACCGAACCAGTGATGCTTATGCCGGGGAGGTCAAGCCCTACATCCGTCCGGAGCGGATGATCGACAGCCATGCACACCAGCTGCATTTTTCGCAAAACCGTGAATTGCTGACCAGCACTTCCTACCTGGATCATGCCAACGTCGGGCTGAGCATCCTTTATCCTAGTACAGAGCTGGCCGATAACCGTAGGAACACGCTGCGAATTACTATCATTGTACTTGTACTGGTCATGCTCGTCATTGCAGGTTTCTCTCTGCTGGCACAGCAGTTCATCACGAGACCGATTCAATATCTCGGCAAAGCGATGCGCGCCGTCCGGAGAGGGAAATTCAACACCACACTGAAGCCCAATCGCTGGCATGATGATTTGTCAGAGCTGATGGCGAACTTTAACTTCATGACAGAGAAGATTCAGGAACTGATCGAGAAGGAGTATAAAATGCAGCTGCGGAACAAGGAAGCCCAGTTTCTGGCGCTGCAAATGCAGATTAATCCGCATTTTCTGTATAACACATTGCAGACGATCGGTGGCAAAGCGGTGCTGATCGGGGATTATGAGATTCATGAGATGTGCCGTGCCCTTGGGGATATGTTCCGCTACAGCTTCTATGAAGGCAATATGGAATCGACATTGGGTCAAGAACTGGCACACCTGAACAACTATTTGTACATCCAGCAGCTGCGATTCGAGGAATCGCTAAAGACGGAGTTTGAGGTGCAGTCGGAACTGATGGATTGCTCGATGATTCGTTTTATGCTCCAGCCGATCATGGAGAATACCACCATGCATGCCTTGGGCCAAGAGGATCATCATCGACTGTTGATCAGTGTGACTGCGGTGCGGGAGGGGGAGGATGTGCTGATTGTCATCCGCGATAACGGGACGGGTATGACGGAAGAGAAGCTGGCTGAGCTGCAAGCTGCACTTGCCAATCCTGTTACGGAAGTGTTCTCGGGTGTATCCATTGGACTGAGGAATGTCCATGAGCGGATTCGGATATTCTATGGCCCCCCTTACGGTCTTACGGTGGATAGCAGGCTAGGTGAGGGAACGACGGTGAAGATCACGATTCCATATAGAAAAGCGGGGGCTAAGCATGTATAAAGTGATGGTCGTAGACGATGAACTATGGGGCCGCAGGGCGATCAGCAAGATGATCAGCGAACTGAATCTGGATGCCCGGGTCATCGCAGAAGCTAGACATGGGGAAGAGGCACTTAAGCTGATCGGTGTCAGTAAGCCGCATATTGTGGTTACCGACATGAACATGCCAGTTATGGATGGACTGCAATTTCTGGAGCATCTTCATGAGCATCACAGTGATATCCGGGTGATTGTGATCAGCGGGTATTCCCAGTTCGAGTACTTGCGGGCGGCTATTCGTTATCAGGCCTGTGAGTATTTGCTCAAGCCGGTGTCTCTCGGCGATCTGCGCAGCGCGATGATCAAGGCGGCGGAACTTAGCCGCACATACAGGAGTCTTCAGCAGCAGAAAAAAGAAGCCGTGGATTTGCTCAAGCTGAAGCGGAGCGCTTTTCTGCAAAATGTCACCGGAGAAAGGATCACCAATCCATCAGACATCCTTAAGCATCAGGAGGAATTGCAGATTCCTCTTGGGATGGAGCATTCCCGGCTGGTAGTGATGATGTTCCGGCAGTTTCAGGAGACAGCCCGTACCCGATTTCACGGCAATGCCGATCTGCTGATGTTCAGCATTGAGAACATTTTGCATGAGCTACTCCAGGATGAACTGGCACTGGTCTACAAATCAGATGATCGATTGCGGATTTGTCTAGTACTGAAGGAATCGCTATCGGACGAGGCGCAGGGGCCTACCTGGTTATCGGAGTTCCACAGGGCTGTTCACCGGATGCTGAAGCTGGAGGTTTGTGCCGGACTTAGTCCGTCTTTCAGTGAGCTGGCGGAGTTACCGCATATGTTCCGTGCTGCGAATAAAGCCATCGGGGGAGCCCGGTTGCATGATTCCGGGTGCAGCCTGTACCTGGCAGAGGATCACGCCGAGGTCCAGAACGTCGGTCTTCTAACTTCCTTTGATTTGCAGGCTCTCCGGCAAGCGGTGGCCTCTGGTAATGTGAAGGAGGTCCGGGAGCTACTGCAGATTTATTTGACAAAGGTGGCTGGAAACGGAGTTATCACGGTTAGTGAGGTTCAGCAGGAGCTGGTGCGGATCATGGATGTGGCGGTCTCGGAGCTGAAGTTAATGGCATCGGCTCGTCCTACGGTTTTTGATCCCCAGTACATCACAGGTATTATGGATAGCACAGAGGTCACCTTGCTGCTGGGACGCTGGCTGGAGGCGATTGAGGAATACAGTACGGACCGTAACGAATCCGAATCGATCCAGATGATTCAGAGCATCGCGGATTTTTTGGATGCCCATTACTTTGAAGATATTAGTCTGATTGATGTTGCAACAAGGTTTCACATGGACCCGAGCTATCTAAGCAAGCTGTTCAAGACGGTGACCGCGGAGAATTTTATCGAATATCTGACCCGTAGACGGATGGAGAAGGCGTGTGAGCTGCTGCGTGCTTCTGACCGGAAGATCAGCGATATCTCTGAGCTAGTGGGTTACGAGAATCAGCGTTATTTTAGCCAAGTGTTCAAAAAAAGCACAGGACAGACACCCTCGGAATATCGGGACAGCCATCTCCAGCAGAACTGATTACAAAAAATTGAACATTCGTTGCACCATTTATTTTATTACGATTGCTCCCGGAAGCAGGTAGGATAAAAGCAGGACATAAAAGAGCTAGCGTCCAACGCTTGAACTAGATGAAGGGGGAATTACGTTGAAAAAATGGATGTCCATCAGTCTTGGTGTCATGCTGCTGAGTACCTTGCTATCCGCTTGTGGTGGAGGAAATAACACGCCGTCTGCTGGCGGGAATGCCGAAGGCGCTCCTAGCAGTGGGGGCAATAAGTCGTCTGAACAACCGGTGACAATTAAGTTTATGCACTTCAAGAGCGATTTTACCGATCAAATTGCCAAGATTGTAGAGCAGTTCGAGAGCGAAAATCCTAATATCAAGGTCGAAATACAGCCAGTCAAATACGATGATTACTATACCCTGCTTAAAACCAAGCTGGCAGGCGGTGACGTCATTGACGTCTTTACGCTAAATGCTGGTTTCAATACGCAGCTCTTTGCGGATGGCGGTTATCTGACAGATCTTACGGGCCAGCCTTTTTTGAACAACTTTGATGAAAGCGTAGTCAAAGGCCAGGCGACAGGTGGCAAGAATTACGTGATGCCGCTGAACGCGAACCCGATTGCAGTGTTCTATAACAAAAAAATCTTCAAGGATCTGGGCCTTGAGGTTCCGAGAACCTATGATGCTCTGATCGCAGCCGCTGAGAAGATCAAAGCAGAGGGTAAAACTCCGTTCGCCCTCGGCTGGAAAGACGGATGGACGATGACCATGTGGAATACCCGCGATCTGCCGAGCAACAGTGCCTTGGTAGAAGGTCAGCCAGACTTCTTCGAGAAGATAGAGAAAGGTCAGGCGAAGTTCGCGGACAATCCTGCGGTAAAAACAACAATAGAGCATGCCGCGAAGCTGTTTGAGCTCGGTAACAAGGATCAACTTGGTGTGGATTATAACGGCGCTGTCGATCTTTTTGCCAAAGGAAATGTCGGTATGATGTATATGGGCACTTGGCCACTCCCGGATATCGAGAAAAAGAATCCTGATCTGTACAACAATGACTTGGGCTACTTCCCGTATCCCTTCAGCAACGATGAGAGTCTGAACAAGTTGGACTTTAACGCAGACGCGTCACTGGCTATCGGCAGCAAGACCGAGCACAAGGAAGCTGCGCTTAAATTCCTGGAATTCATGTCCAGCAAAGAGGGCGGGGATGCCTGGGTAGAGAACATCAAATCCTTAAGCTATGTTAAGGGAACTTCTACCGATATTGCCCCGGCCATCAAGGATTTGCAATCGTACTTCGATAATGGTCAGACCTATGATTCCCAGCTTTATTTGGCGAAGACGACGATTGACTGGCGGGCTCCATTCGATCAGAATCTGCAAAATCTGTTCTTTAAGAAAGTCACACCGGATCAGATTATTTCCAATATGGACGACTGGTTGAGCAAGAACCATAAATAGCGCTCAGTAGACAAAGAAACGTGGGGGAAGGCACAGAGACATGTGCTGTGCTTTCCGCCTGCGTGAAGAAAGGATATGAGACTTATGGGGAATCTCCAGCGGGCCATTCGGAAAGAGATGTGGTACCTTCTTTTTATTGTGCCGGGCATTTGTCTGTTTATTATGGCGGTTGTCATTCCGCTGATTATGGGAGCGCGATACTCCTTCACGAACTGGGATGGCGTGTCCAATAAGTTCGCTTTTATCGGCTGGGCTAATTATGTAAAAGCGTATCAGGACCCCGGCTTCTGGGCGGCCCTTGGCAATACAGCCAAATACGCGCTCATACTGACGCTGCTTGTGAATGTGTTCTCTCTGTTGCTTGCGCTGGTGCTGGATGCTTTTCTGCCGCTGCGCAATGTATTTCGGACGATCTTTTTTCTGCCGAGTGTGATTTCGATCGTTCTGTCGGGGTTTATCTGGAGCTATAACTACAGCACGGGGATTCCCCAACTGCTGAGCCACTTCGGACTGGATGTCACAAGTCCACTCGGCAATCCTGATTATGCCTTGTTCGGGTTGATTCTTGTGGCGCTGTGGCAGGGGATTGGCTCGCCGATGATCATCTATATTGCCGGTCTGCAAGGCATCCCACAGGAACTCAGCGAAAGCGCCAAGATTGACGGTGCAGGGGTGTGGAAGTCCTTCCGTCATATCACCTTCCCTTTGCTTGCTCCTTCAGTTACCATTAATTTGCTTCTGGTGCTAACCGGGTCGCTGAAGGTATTTGATCTGGTCTTTGTAACTACGAACGGGGGTCCCGGCTTCGCCACTGAGGTCGTGTCCACATATATCTACAGAACGTCCTTCTCTTCCTTCCAGGGCGGATACGGGATGGCGTTGTCCATGATGTTCTTCCTGATCTTGGTGATCGTTACGGTTGTGCAAATGTCCATTTCCCGCAGACGGGAGGTGGAGATGTAATGAAAAAGACGCGAATTGCGGTCTTTGTACTAGTTTTGGTATTGGCGTTGATTTTTTTGTTTCCTTTATATATTGCGGTATTGATGTCGGTCAAAACGGCCAAGCAAACCTTTGATTCTTTTTATGCTCTGCCGTCCAGCCTTGACTTTTCTAATTATCTACACGCTTGGCAAACTTCGAAATTCCCGGTGGCGATTAGCAACAGTCTTATCATCACGGGCTTATCTGTGGTGCTGATTGTGCTGGTATCTGCCTTAGCTGGTTATTCGATCGCAAGAAGGAATAAGCCTCTTTATAACATCATATTTCTGCTGTTTCTCTCGGGAATGATGATTCCGTTTCAGGTGACGATGCTACCCTTGTATAAGCTTGGAAAAACCTTGAACATGCTCAATACGCATTGGGGTATTATCCTGATCTACGGTGGCTTTGGGATCCAGATGGGTGTGCTGTTCTATACAGCTTTTATCAAGCAAATCTCGCGGGAAATCGAAGAAGCGGCGACCATTGACGGCTGCTCTACGCCGGGAATCTTCTTTCGGGTGATCCTTCCCTTGTTAAAGCCGGTGACGGCAACGGTAGTTGTGTTGAACGCTTTGTACATCTGGAATGATTTCCTGCTGCCTTTGCTTTATTTGCAGGATAATCAATATCGGACCATTCCGCTACAGCAGTATTTCTTCTTCGGTCAATACAGCAGTGATCTGAACCTGGCGTTCGCTTATGCCGTTATGGGGATGATCCCGGTCATCGTCTTCTTCCTGCTGATGCAGAAATTTATCATTAAGGGGATCGCTGCGGGTGCAGTTAAAGGATAACCTGATAAGTGAATGGAGTGTTTTACGTTGGCGATTCAGTATTTGGAACAGGAACGAATTTTTGAAATCCGGATGAAGCAATCCTCTTATATCTTGGGCATTAATGAAAAAGGTAATGTACAGCACCTGTACTGGGGCGAGCCAGTAGAGGCCCGGGACTGCGTGGGCCTGCTTGCCCTGCGCACCCACAGCTCCTTCGACGCCGATTTGAACGGCGAAATGGAGGAGTACGGTGGCTGGGGAGGCACCAGCTATACCGAGCCTTGCCTGAAAGTGAAATTCGGCGATAGTGTCCGTGACCTGAAGCTGCAATACAGTGGGCATGAGATTGTCAGCGACAATGAACTGGTGATCATTCTGACCGATGCCTATTATTCGTTGCGGGTGGAGGTCTGCTATAAGGCAGTTGTTCAACATGATCTGGTCGAAAGAGTTGTGAAGGTCAAGAATGAAGAAGATCTGCCTGTAAGTATTAACCAGGTCATGGCTGCGGCGTGGTCGATCCCAGTATTGCCTGCTTACCGGATGACCCATGTCACAGGCCGCTGGTCCGGAGAATACCAGCTCCGTTCCCAGCCGCTAACCGAGGGCAAGAAGGTACTGGAATCCAGAAGAGGATTCACTGGACCGCATGCCAATCCGTGGTTCGCGATTGATGGTGGCCAAGCGAACGAGACCCAAGGCAAGGTCTGGTTCGGCGCCTTGGGTTGGAGCGGCAACTGGAAGATTGTCGCAGAGAAGTCCAGCTTCGGTCGACTGCGTATCGTCGGCGGGATCAATGATTTTGACAGCTCGTTCCTACTGGCGCCGGGAGAGAGCTACACCTCGCCGGTCTTTACAGGGGGGTTCGTTGCGAACGGATTCGGACAAATGAGCCGTAATCTGCATCGCTACCAAAGCGAATGCATTCTTCCTGGGTCGCGGATCAGAAGGGTGCTTTACAACTCTTGGGAAGCGACGGAGTTCGCTGTAACTGCCGAAGGCCAAACGGTACTGGCCCGGCAGGCGGCCCGAATGGGCACAGAGCTGTTCGTCGTGGATGACGGCTGGTTCGGTGGCCGGAACAGTGACCGGGCAGGTCTCGGAGATTGGACTGTGAACCCGGAGAAGTTCCCGCTTGGCCTACAGGACCTAATTGATGAAGTGAAAGGGCTGGGTATGGATTTCGGACTATGGGTAGAGCCGGAATCCGTCAACCCGGACAGCGATCTTTACCGACAGCATCCGGATTGGGTCTATCAGTTCCCGAACCGTGAAGGGACATTGCTCCGCAATCAGCTGCTATTGAATCTGGGCATGCCGGAGGTTAAAGCTTTCGTGCTTGATTTTATGACCGAGCTGCTGAGCAGCTACGACATTTCCTTCATTAAATGGGATATGAACCGCACGATCACAGAGCCAGGGGTGCTGCCGCTGAAAGAGCATGAGGGCCAATCCGTATGGATCAAGCATGTGGATCACCTGTATGAGATTTGGGCTGAGCTGAGACGCCGCTTCCCACAGGTGGAATTCGAGACCTGCGCTGGTGGTGGTGCACGGATCGACCATGGCATTCTGCGCTTCGCTGACCAAGCCTGGATCAGCGACAATACAGATGCCCGCGACCGCTTGACCATCCAGGAGGGCTTCACTTATGCCTATAGCCCATCCGTCATGATGTGCTGGGTGACCGAATCACCGCATGGCATGAACGGCAGAAATCTGCCGCTCTCGTTCCGCTTCCACAGTGCTATGATGGGCGGCCTTGGCATCGGAGCTAATATCGGCAACTGGTCCGATGAGGAAATTTCAGAAGCCGGGCGGTATGTGCAGCTGTATAAAGACATTCGCCATATCATCACAGAGGGAAGTCTGTACCGGCTATCCTCATTCCGTGAAGGCGATATTGCAGCCAGCCAGTACATCAGCCATGACGGACAGGAGAGCGTGGTCTTCGCCTTCCAGCAGGCCCAGTATTTCGGTTCCGCGGAGAAAAGACTGCCCCTGCAAGGGCTTGACCCGAACGCCGTATATCTCGTACAAGATGAGAAGGGCGAAGCCGGTATGACATGGCATGGCTCCAGCCTGATGAACCTTGGACTGCCGCTGACCTTGCAAGGCGATTATGCCAGTCAGTTGTTCCGCTTGACGCGCCAGTCGTAACGGATAGATATTTGGTAAAAGCATGGACAGCTCAGCTGGCAAAATCGTTGCCGTCAGCAGTTTCGAAAAAAGAAGCGTCTCCCGATTCTTGATCGGGGGACGCTTCTTTGCGTTATAGTGGTCGGTTTCCTGACCGGATTAACAGTTGCTATATTACAAGTTGTGATCTAGTCCATCCACTGGCTGAGAGATAACTGATTACATCTGAATGCTGGATTTCTGTAGATTGCGGGAGGTCCAATAGCTGTTCGATTGTCGGGTGAATTGAAGGGCAGGAGAAGTGTACCTAGGTTTCTCAATTGTACCTTTCGGCCAAGGAGGGAACACGGTAAGATCGAAACATAGAAAGCGCTAACAATACAAAGCGCAATTGTTCAGTCGGCAGGGGAGGGGTAGAGTTGTTACATAAAGCGCAGCAGTTGATTCCGGAAAGCGAACTGTGGACATGAGGTAGACCAATTTTTTTTGAAAAGAACATACTGCTGCTTATCCTATCGTACTTATGTATCGCAAATCGCAAATCTATCCGTAACTATTGTAACGAACTAAACCCAGCCTGTTATCCCAATACATAACGCCAGCTTGGGTAGATAATCTATCAACCGTGAAGGAATGAATAAAAGATGGCCAAGAATGCAAAGACAAAATCGGGATTTCCTTATGTTTTTACAGTAATTGCAATTAGCGTGCTTATTCTTGCCGGAGCGCTAATATTTCTGAAAGGCTCGGGCACAAGCTCCGATCTGAAGGGGCTGCCTAACTACACGGAAATCAAAGGGGATTATGACGCAAAAGGTCTGAAATATGAGAAGCAGCCCCATCTGGGCAGCCCGGACGCCAAGGTCAAAGTCATTGAATTTGCGGACTTTAAGTGCCCGGCGTGTAAAAAGTGGAAGCAGATGTATTTTGAACGTTTTCAACAAGAGTTTATCGAGACCGGCAAGGTGGAGTTTTTCTTCATAAACTATGCTTTTATTGATCGTGATTCCATTATGGCCGCCAGTGCAGGGGAAGCCATTGCTGCCCAGAACAACGATAAATTTTGGGAGTTCATGAGCAAGCTTTATGACCACCAGGGCGATGAGACCCAGATTTGGGCAACCCCCAAGTTTTTGAAGGATTTCGTTAAGGAGAACATCAGCGGTATCGATTATGACCGGTTTGCCAAGGACCTGGATGATCATACGTATATGCTTCCGGTAAAAGAAGACTTCAAAACAGGAGCGAACTACGGCGTGAATGGAACTCCACAGTTTATGGTGAATGGCAAGCTGTTGCAGGGTGCTTCCTATGAGCAACTGGCAGCGGCTATTGAAGCGGAGCTTGCCGGGGCACGTTAAAAGAATAAGATTCATCACAAAGTTGGAATTAAGGATATAAGGGCATTATTGTGGTTTATCTTGGGGAAAACAAATTGCAGAGTATGATTTAGAAGAATTAATGTACAAAAATGCTCTTAATTGAATCATGCCCTTAGGTACAGCCGATTTAAGGTGCAAAAACGCAGTTATTTAGACTTCATAAGCGTATGGTGTAATTTTACTCTCACCTAAATTCAGCGGTTGACCTGCGAACAGCAAAGCGAAGGGATTATAGGGATTCTGAAGAAACAGAGAGCCCTTTGATCCATAGTTTCTGCACTTCAATGGTCGGCCGCTGTTTTTGTTTTAATCAAAATCCACGCCATCCCCGATTTTGCCCATTCTATTTCTCAAATCATCCATCCCCCTGGCTCAAAATCACCATCCAAATTCAGTTTTTGACCATATCGCCAGCCCTCCATATTCATTATTCTGTGGAAGAGATGCATCTCACCACCATAACCTAAAGTAGCGGAGGTCATGTAATGAAAAAATGGTTATCTTCTGTGCTGGTTCTCATGATGCTGGGGACGTCGCTGGCCGCGTGTTCTTCCAAAGAAGAGACGGCAACGAACAGCAAAAACACAGAGTCAACGAATGATACGGAAACAAGCAGTAAAGCAGTGACCTATCCCATCAAGACAGACAAGAAGCTCACCTATTGGGGAGAAATCAACGGCAACTTAATCGGGGTTGCAGCGACGCATGAAGATGTTCCTTTTTTTAGAGATTGGCAAAAGCAAACCGGAGTACCGCTTAAGTTTACCGCCCCGCCGACCGGACAGGTGAAGGAAGCACTGAACGTGATGCTGGCTTCCGGTGATTTGCCGGATATGATTGAATACAACTTTTTGGGCGACTTTCCAGGGGGGCCTGAGAAAGCGATTAATGATGGATACATTCTGAAGCTGAACGATCTTATTGACAAGCACGCCCCGAATCTGAAGAAATACTTACAGGACAATCCTGATGTGGACAAAATGGTGAAGACCGACAGCGGTAGCTATTATGCCTTCCCGTTTGTGCGGGGTGACGATTTCCTGCGGGTGTTCCAGGGACCCATTATCCGTCAGGACTGGCTGGATGAACTAGGTCTTCCGGTACCGGAAACTATCGACGACTGGACCAAGACACTAACGGCGTTCAAGGAGAAAAAAGGCGCCAAGGCTCCTTTTGCAGTCGTAAGCAAACCGCGTTTCTTCAATGAATCTGGTAACGGTGCTTTTCTGGGTGCCTTCGGCGTGACGCGTGGCTTCTATCAGGAGGATGGCAAGATTAAGTTTGGTCCTTCTGAAAGCGGATTCAAAGAATACCTGAAGCTGTTCCGTCAGTGGTATGCCGATGGCCTGATCGATAAGAATATAGCAACCGCTGATTCCAAGGCATTGGACGGCAACATGGCCTCCGGCGCAACCGGCGCATCTGTAGGTAACGCAGGCGGAGGGATTGGCAAATGGCAGCCGCTCGTGGAGGGCAATGACCCGAAAGCCGTGCTGGTCGCTGCACCATACCCGGTTTTGAACAAGGGAGAAACTCCGAAGTTCGGTCAAAAGCATCAAGCGTACGCTTCTGAAGGAACGGTCGCTATCTCGACTTCTGCTAAGGACCCTGTCCTGGCTGTAGAAATGCTGGATTACGGCTATAGCGAGGAAGGCCGACTGTTCTTTAACTTCGGGACAGAAGGCGTCAGCTATAACATGGAAGACGGTTATCCGAAATATACCGACCTGCTGATGAAAAATCCTGACAAGCTGGCTCCGGCACAAGCCATTTCGATGTATGCCCGCGGCAGCTATAACGGTCCATTCATTCAGGACAAACGGTATGCTGAGCAATTTTTTGCCCTGCAGACCCAGCGTGATGCAGTAGGCATTTGGAAGAACACAGATGCAGCCAAGTACAGCCTGCCACCGATCACACCGACACCAGAGGAAAGCTCCGAATACGCAACGATTATGAATGATATCAACACGCTGGTGGATGAGATGACGCTGAAGATTATTTTGGGTCAAGAGCCGATTGATAAGTACGAAAGCTATGTGGACAAAATGAATTCGCTGCATCTGGACCGCGCTATTGCTATTCAGCAGGCCGCACTGGATCGTTACAAAGCACGTTAAGGGAGGAAGACAGGACCAGAGGAGTAACGAAGTAGCGGAGAAGGCAAGGAGACGGGATGGCAGGAAGACAAGGAGACAAGGAGAGCAAGAGGGCACCCGCCCTCTCTCTCAATTTGGATTTGAGGTGAGACAACCCTATGGCAAAAACACAGACCGTACCGGGCAGCAAAACCATCCAGCCTGCGAAGGGCACCAGCCGCTTTGCCCGGGATTTTAAACTCAACAAATATCTGTATCTTATGATGATCCCTGTGATCGCCTATTATCTGATCTTCCACTATGCCCCGATGTACGGGGCGCTCATCGCCTTCAAGGAATATTCCCCTATGAAGGGGATTCTGGGCAGCGACTGGGTCGGACTAAAGCATTTTCAAGATTTTTTCAACAGCTATTATTTCTGGCGGATATTGAAAAATACAATCGTCATCAGCCTGTATTCGCTGATCTTTGAGTTTCCCGCACCCATCATCCTGGCGCTTCTGATCAACGAGGTGCGCAGCAAATCCTTCAAGCGGGTAGCGCAGACGATTACCTATATGCCTTATTTTATTTCACTTGTGGTCATTTGCGGGATTATTACCGACTTCACGAATGCAGATGGCATTATCAACACTTTGTTCACTTATTTTGGCTATGACGGCCAGGCCATGCTGCAAAAGCCGGAGCTGTTCCGTCCCATCTATATCCTGTCAGAGATCTGGCAGCGGATCGGCTGGGAGTCGATTATTTATATTGCAGCGCTAATGAGCATCGATGTGGAGCAATACGAAGCGGCCCGTATGGACGGTGCCAGCCGGCTGAAGCAGATGTTTTACATCACATTGCCAGGGATTTTACCTACCATCTCTATCATGCTTATTCTGCGAATGGGGAACCTGCTCAATGTCGGCTTCGAAAAAATCATTCTGCTCTACAACCCGATCACATACGAGACAGCCGATGTTATATCATCCTTTGTCTACCGGAAGGGTCTACTTGAATTCGGCTGGAGCTACAGCTCTGCCGTAGGTTTGTTTAATTCAGTAATCAATCTGGCGCTGCTGGTTACTGCGAATTATGTAAGTCGCAAAGTGAACAAAAACAGCTTGTGGTGAGGTGAAACCCATGAAGGAAGAAAGCTCTGTTTTCGATAAAATTTTTTATGCCGGCATCTATGTGTTTCTGACATTTCTTGTTGTGGTCACACTGTACCCGTTGCTGTATGTGCTGTTCGCTTCCTTTAGCGACTCCGGTCAGCTGATGGTACATAAGGGTATTCTGTGGCGGCCGCTCGGTATTAATTTTGATGCTTATAAAAGCGTGCTGGCCAACTCCGGCATCCTGACCGGGTACCGCAATACGATGTTCATCGTGGTAGCCGGCCTTGCCGTTAACCTCGTGATGACAGCGTTGGGCGCCTATGTGCTCTCCCGCAAAAACGTGCTGTGGAATAATGCCTTCATGGTGCTGATTATTTTTACGATGTTTTTTAATGGCGGACTGATTCCATTGTATCTTGTCGTCAAAGGGGTGGGGCTGCTAGATTCGCTGTGGTCGACCATCATTCCTTTTGCGATCAGCACGTTCAATTTGATCATTATGCGTACAGCCTTTATGGGCATTCCGGACAGTTTGGAGGAGTCGGCGAAAATCGACGGGGCGAACCATTTCACCATACTGTTCCGGATTATCATTCCTCTCTCCATGCCGGTCATCGCTGTGATGATTCTGTATTATGCGGTAGATAAATGGAATGGCTGGTTCTATGCCTCTGTATTTATCAAGAGCCGGGAGCTGTATCCGCTGCAGCTGGTACTTCGCGAGATTCTGATCGCCAACTCCACAGACAGCATGTCCGCCGGAGCCAGCGCCGGAGATCGTCAGCAGATCGGTGAGACGATCAAATACGCGACAATTATGGTAGCTACGATCCCGATTCTGTGTGTATATCCGTTCGTGCAGCGCTTTTTCGTCAAGGGTGTCATGGTAGGTTCGTTGAAAGGGTGAGCGGAGGCGGGGAGTTGGCGATAGTAAAGTGGGATAGGCAAGTAAGGGTAGGCAAGGTAAGGAAAGAGCGGAGAGGAAGGTAGGGAAGTAGCTTCGAAGCTCCGAAGCTACTCGAACAGCGCCCAAGTTACTCAAGGTGTTCCGAAGCTACTTGATCAGCGCCTAAACTACTCGATCTTCGCCTGAGTTACTCAAGTTGCTCTGAAGCTACTTGATCAGCGTCCAAGTTACTCAAGCTGCTCTGAAGCTACGATCAGTGCCCAAGTTACTCAAGCTGCTCCTAGGCTACTCCGATGTAAATAAAGGCATTTTTGTACCTTAATTGTGTTGAAATGGATGATTTGAGCAAAATAAGTGCATTTTTGGACCTCTGTCAAGAAAGTGGACAGTCACGCAACGGATTTTTTAGTAAATTGCTGTGCAAAGCGAGCGGGAGAGAGATACCCTAGCGCACCGTGCA